>JBGYFE010000117.1:0-12427 GCA_041819925.1 Capnocytophaga sp. | reverse complement strand
TATTTTTGTAATATCGTGGATTCTCGAAAGAGGTATTCCCATTGCAATTGCATCATAGATGACAAAAACTCTATCCCAACTCGGATACGTCAATTTTTCGATGATTTGTTCGTAATTTGTATATCCTTTTCCGTCAGCTCCCAAACCATTTCTTTTAATTTCAAGGGATTGCGTTGCTTTATGGAGAGCTTCTTGGAAAGAACGCCCAATGCCCATCACTTCTCCTACGGACTTCATCTGCAATCCGATGGTGCGGTCAGAACCTTCAAATTTATCAAAATTCCAACGCGGAATCTTCACAATAACATAATCTAACGTCGGTTCAAAAAGTGCGGAAGTCGATTTTGTAATTTGGTTTGAAAGTTCATCAAGGGAATATCCGATGGCAAGTTTGGTGGCTATTTTCGCAATAGGATAGCCTGTTGCTTTTGATGCCAAAGCCGATGAACGAGATACACGCGGATTGATTTCAATAGCGATAATGTCTTCCCTTTCATCGGGAGAAACGGCAAATTGCACATTACATCCGCCCGCAAAGTCCCCAATGCTGCGCATCATTTTAATTGCCATATCCCTCATTCGTTGGAAAGTTCTATCGGAAAGCGTCATTGCGGGAGCAACGGTTATGGAATCTCCTGTATGGATTCCCATCGGATCCATATTCTCAATGGTACAAATGATAACGACATTGTCATTTTTATCACGCAATAGTTCCAACTCATACTCTTTCCAACCCATTAACGCTTTGTCAATCAACACCTCGTGAATGGGCGAGGCTTCCAAACCTCGTGTTAGGAGCGTATCAAAGTCTTCTTTTTTATACACGACAGATGCGCCCGTTCCTCCCAAGGTAAACGACGGACGAATCACAAGGGGGAAGCCAAATTTCTGAGCGATTTCTTTTCCTCTAAGGAAGGAATTAGCCGTTTCGGAAGGTGCCATCGGAATTCCGATTTGGTCTAAAAGCACACGGAACTTCTCGCGGTCTTCGGTAATTTGGATAGCGTCAATATCCACCCCGATGATTTCGACCCCAAAGTCTTTCCAAATGCCTTTTTCATCGGCTTCGATACATAGGTTTAGGGCTGTTTGTCCTCCCATTGTGGGCAGAACAGCATCAATGTTGGGGTGTTTTTTTAGAATCTCGATGATGGATTTTGTAGTCAAGGGCATTAAGTACACGTGGTCAGCCATTGAAGGGTCGGTCATAATCGTGGCCGGATTGCTGTTGATAAGCACGGTTTCGATACCGTCCTCACGCAAGGAACGCAGTGATTGCGACCCCGAATAGTCAAATTCACACGCTTGCCCAATGATAATGGGCCCCGAACCGATTAACAATACACAATTTAAGTCTTTACGTTTTGGCATTTTTTAGTTTTTTTAGTTATAACGATGTGTTTATTTTAAAATCTTAGGACAAAGATAGGGAAATCTTTACCTTCGTCCATTAAGATATTAGATTTTTCTAATTTATGAATGATTAACTTTCTATCAAATTACAAATGAGTTTTACCATTAAGTCTTTTTCTGCGGGATTGCTTTGCGCCACAAGTAATGCCAATGCCACCAAGGCATTGTCATTGATTTTTGCTTCACCATTGTTTTTGAGTAAATGCCTGTTTTTCTGCAAAAACCACACAAAAAGTAATGCGCCAATTCGCTTATTTCCGTCAGTAAAAGGGTGATTTTTAATCACAAAATAAAGCAAATGAGCTGCCTGTTCCTCTACGCCTTGATATAGGTATTCACCACCAAAAGTCTGCACAATATTTTTCAAAATCCCCTCAAAACTCTTATCTTTTTGATTGCCAAAAAGTTCCGTAGCCTCACCTTTTGCGATGAGTTGTTTTTTGAGTTCAGCAATAATATGTAAGGCTTCTTCATATTCAATTTCGTATGAAAGTGCCTTATTTTCTGGAAAAAACGACAAACTTTGGCTATCATATTGGTTAAGCAAAATAAAACTCTTGGCATACTCGCCCAAAATAGAGAGCAAGCCTTTTGTTTCGTTAGTTTCCAAAGAATGTACTGCCGCATTTTCTATCAACTGAACAATTTTCCCCAACTCTTCCAATCGTTTTTGATTGATAGAATAGCCTTGCACCAAATACTCTTTAAGGCGTTGCGTTGCCCAAATACGAAAATGCGTACCCTGTTTAGAATTCACGCGATAACCCACTGAAATAATGGCATCAAGATTAAAATATTCTACTTGATAATTTTTACCATCAGTGGCAGTTGTTGCAAAAAATGCAACAACTGAATTTTTATCCAATTCCTCTTCTTTAAAAATATTTTTCAAGTGACGAGAAATCACGGATTTATCTCTCCCAAAAAGCATTGCCATTTGGTTGAGATTAAGCCACACGCTGTCTTGTTCAAACTTCACCGAAATTTCAGTAGCGCCACTTGGGGATTGATATATTTCTATACCATTATTCATTATTTGTTTGCTCGTAACCTACAACTTTCTAACTCCTAATACTTTGATTTTGTTAATGTTTACTTCTTACAGAAATGAAACGTATTTAAGTTCTACAACATCAATTCAAAGACAATATATTCAAAAACGAAAAAGCATATTTTTTCCACCAAAAATTCAAAAAAAAGGTGTTACCCTCAAAAGATAACACCTTATATATTGTAAAACACAACCATCGACATTATTTTTTATGTCTTGGTTCAGAAGAAACCGTTAGTTTTTTTCTTCCTTTTGCTCTTCTACGAGCCAACACCTTGCGCCCATTAGCTGTTGCCATACGCTCTCTAAATCCGTGTTTATTTCTTCTTTTTCTTTTTGATGGTTGAAATGTTCTTTTCATTGTCCTAAATCTTTAAAAATCTTATTTAAAATAAAACTGTACTTAATTTTCTCTACTTAAAAAGTGGGGGAAAGGTACAATATTTTTTCAAACTGACAAATTTTTGGAATTTTAAAAATAGGAAAAAACTCAAAAAAAGTTTTAATTTAATCATAAACATCTAAAAATCAAACAGATAAATCAAAACATATTTTTATTTCTTCATTTTTGGTTCTTTCTGAAAATCAGGATATTTGTTTATGACAATATCAAAATAAGTTGTATCATAAGTTCCTGTCATTGAATAAAATACACTTTCTCGTTCTTTTTGATTTTTAGGTAAGGAAATCAATCTTAAATCGGTTTCTAAAATCTGCCAAATCAATTCCGTACAATACATTTTTGAGGGTTCATCAAAAGTTCCAATACGGTCAAAAGGCACTTTTTTAGCCAAATAATATGCCGCACGAGTAACAATCTGCTTCCTTTGTTCTTTATTGCTATTTTTCACACGAACTACGATGATTTTTTCAGGCATTGAGTGCCTTAAAAACTCGCTTAACGCTTGCTCTTGCATTCCGTCGGTGTCGCTTGCATCAGACGAAAGTGTGTGAATGACACGCCATTGCTCGCCTTTTAAGTACAAAATTCCCGAATGGGTAACATCAAAAATAGAATCATTCAACTTATTGGCTATCAAGTCACTAAAAAATCCATAGCCTCGTCTGAGAATGATATCACCTTCCTGCAACTGAGCGATATCTGCTTTTGTGAGTCGTGCCGTTTGATAGTTTTGGCGTATTAACTTGGCTTCTTGCTTTCGGTCTATCCAAAAGAAAAAATGGAATCCTCCCCATAAAAGCAATAAAAAAATCCCGAGAAAGAATATTACTTTTTTAACAAATGTTTTATTCATTCTCAGGAATTTATATCGTATTCACTACAAATTATTGCGCGCTTTGCTCTGTTGTTGTGCTAAGCGTATCCGTTTCGATGTCAAGTGTATCTTCTTCAATTAATGAAGGATTTTCATCAGTTCCAGGCGTTCCCTCTGGATTTTTCATACCTTCTTTATTGGCATCTTCTTTATTGAAAGAAACTTTCCATTTGCCATCTACTTTTTTCAAATCGATGCTTTGTTCTTTGCTCTCGCCTTCAACATCTTTGCCCTCAACGATGTAGAATGCTTTGGCTTTGTCGCCGTTCTCCTCTACTCGAATCACCTTAACTTTCACGTTTTCAGCTTTTTTGTTGTTATCTTTTGGCATTCCATTGAGCATTGTCAAAAGTTGTTGCATTGAATCGTCAGCATATTTTTTAGCTTCTTCAAAATTCTGATTTTCCATTTCTGTCAGAAATTTTTCTGCCACTACTTTGGGAGAATTATTTGAACAAGAAGTTACTAAAAATGCTAAAAATAACGCAGAAATAAAAAATAATTTCTTCATAATAAAATAATTAAAATTGTTTACGAGTGCAAAGGTAAGAAGAAAGTAGCAAGAAATGGCAAATATCTACAAAAAAATGGATTCTAAAAAAACACAAACTAATAAATTATTGAAAATTAATCAATTGATAAATCAGGATTCAAACTTATTACAAAATCAATAATTTCAAAACTTTTTTCGATTTTCAAATAAAAAAAATCATCATTTTTTTAGGATTTAGACAAAAAAATGAATATCTTCGCCACAGCATTACACATTTAGTAAAAATAAACTATGAAAACAATCTATAAAATAGCTGTTTTAGCAGGAGATGGTATTGGCCCCGAAGTGGTTCAACAATCATTGAAAGTATTAGGTGCTGTTGCTTCCAAATACGAAGTTCATTTTGACTATCAAAAAGCGCCAGTAGGAGCTATCGCCATTAAGGAAACAGGGAATCCGTTGCCTGACCAAACACTTGATGTTTGCAAAGCATCTGACACTGTGTTGTTTGGAGCTATTGGAGACCCTGAGTTTGACAACAATCCATCTGCGAAAGTACGTCCAGAACAAGGATTGCTCAAATTGCGAAAAGAATTAGGATTATATGCCAACATTCGTCCTATCAAGGCTTTTGATACGCTGACTGAGAAAAGTCCACTCAAATCAGAGATTATAAAAGGAACAGATATGGTCATTTATCGTGAACTTATCAGTGGTATTTACTTTGGAGAAAAATTTACTGCGGAAGATGGAAGTTACGCTTACGACATTTGTAAATACCAACGTTCTGAAATTGAATCAATTGCCCATTTAGCATTCAAAGCTGCGCAAAAAAGGCGCAAAAAAGTGACTCTTGTTGATAAAGCCAATGTACTTGACTCTTCACGTTTGTGGCGAAAAGTATGTTTGGAAATAGCGCAAGAATATCCCGATGTAAGTCTTGATTTTCTTTTTGTTGATAATGCTGCGATGCAAATGATTTTGAATCCGACTCAATTTGATGTAATTTTAACTGAAAATATGTTTGGTGACATCATTTCTGACGAAGGAAGCGTAATTGGTGGTTCTATCGGATTGCTTCCATCGGCTTCTGTTGGTGTAGGAAGCGCTTTGTTTGAGCCTATTCACGGTTCTTTTCCGCAAGGAAAGGGCAAAGGCATTGCCAACCCATTGGCTTCCATTTTGAGTACAGCAATGATGTTAGAGCATCTGAATTTAAACGAAGCTGCTACAAAAGTGCGGCACGCCGTTGAGCAATCCATCGTTCAAGGCATTGTTACCCCCGATTTAAAAGGTGGAAAAGCATTCACAACTGACGAAGTGGGCGACTATATCACTGATTTTGTTTTATATGCAGAAGATACAGAAGATAGTTGTTTTTTCTTCAATCACCAAAATTATAGGGACGGACATTCAACTATTGTGTAGGTTTTCTTCTTGCAGACAGTTCGATTTAAATGAATTAATAAGAAAACAATACCGGTAATTTATAAAAAATATTTTGTTAAAGGATTGGGATTGAGCATTTTGATTTTGTCCCGTATATTATGTATGTGATGTACTACCATCGCACACACCAACGAAGTAGCGAATTTATTGCTTGTAATTTTTAACCACTCCTTTTTTGTAAAATAAATTTGAAAATCCGGAAAATTTTATAACTTCGCAAAACATATAATGACAAGAAATCTCCATCAAAATCTGATTTTTTTGAACAGCAATTTATCAATCAATTATTTAAATCATCTATGAAAATAGTTATATCTCCTGCAAAATCTTTGGATTTTGAGAAAAATATTCCAACAAAGGATTTTTCTCAGCCTGTTTTCCAACAAGAAATAGCAATCATTAATGCGGAATTAAAAAAATTAAATCCTGCGCAATTAGCTGAAATTATGCATATTTCAAACAAACTTGCTGACTTAAATTGGCAACGAAATCAAGAATTTTCGCTTCCTTTTTCTGTTGAGAATGCCAAGCAAGCAGTATATGTTTTTGATGGAGATGTTTATGAAGGATTAGACGTAAATTCACTTAATGAGTATGAAATCAACAAATTACAACAATCTTTACGAATACTTTCTGGGCAGTACGGATTGTTGAAACCTTTGGATTTAATACAACCTTACCGTTTGGAAATGGGAACGAAAATCAACATCAAAAAAAGTAAAGATTTATATACTTTTTGGGACAACAAGATTACAGATGCCTTAAATAAAGAACTTTCTGACGGAGAATTATTCATAAATTTGGCAAGCAATGAATATTTCAAGTCTATTAATCCGAAAAAACTCAAAGTTCCTGTCGTTACACCCATATTTAAGGATTGGAAAGGCGAAGAGTTGAAGGTCATTAGTTTTTACGCAAAAAAAGCAAGAGGATTAATGGTTCGTTACATCATCAAGAACGACATTCAAAACATAGAAGACCTAAAAGAATTTGATTATGAAGGATATAGCTTCAGCGAACAACACTCAACCCAAACAAACGAATTGGTTTTCATACGATAATAAAAAAGGCAGTAACTTTTGCACTGCCTTTTTTTTATTGTTTAAACTTACGATAGTTTCAAATCGTTTACAATTGCTTTGATTTTTTCATCTAAAACTTTTTCGGTTTCTTTGAATTTTTCAACACTACTTAAAGGCGTATTCACACTGAAATAGAATTTAATTTTAGGCTCTGTTCCACTTGGACGAGCGGCGATTTTCGTTCCGTTTTCGGTGTAATAAATAAGTACGTTTGATTTTGGAATGTCAATATCTTCCACTTCACCCGTCAAAATGTTACGAGCTTTTGATGTTTGATAATCTTCCACCATCGTTACTTTTTCTCCGTTTATCTCTTTCAACGGATTTTCGCGTAAATTCTTCATCATCAAACTAATTTCTTCTGAACCCGAAATTCCTTTCTTCACCAATGAAATTAAATATTCTTTATAGAATCCGTAAGTAACATACGCTTTTAGTAATTCTTTATAGAACGAACTTCCTGAGGCTTTGGATGTTGCAGCAATTTCACACGCCAAAAGTGTTGCAGTTACAGCATCTTTATCGCGTACAAAATCACCTACCATATATCCAAAACTCTCCTCTCCCCCTCCAATGAATTTCTGTTCAGGGAAATCTTTAATCATTTTGGCTATCCACTTAAATCCTGTTAAGCCCACTTTACATTCCACACCAAAAGCCGTAGCTACATCATTCATCATTGGTGTAGAAACGATGGTTGAACCTACAAATTCATTTCCTTTAAATCCTTTTTCTTTGTGTTTTTCCAAGAGGAAAAGTGTCATCATCACCATCGTTTGGTTTCCGTTAAGAAGCACCATTTTTCCTTCCAAATCACGAACAGCAACTCCCACGCGGTCGCAATCAGGGTCTGTTCCGATGACAATATCGGCGTTAAGTTCTTCGGCTTTTTTCAGTGCCATTGTCAAGGCTTCGGGCTCTTCCGGATTGGGAGATTTCACTGTCGGGAAATTTCCGTCAGGTTGTGCCTGCTCCTCCACAATGTGTACGTTGGTATATCCCGCTCTTTTCAAAACTTCGGGCACCATCGTGATGGAAGTTCCGTGTAAGGAAGTAAAAACAACTTTCAGTTTATCTTTTTCTGGCGCATTGAAACTTCCGTTTTTGATGGAGGCTTCTGCAAAGGCATTGTCTAATTCGGCATCGATGTACTGAATTAAACTTTCATTTGCTTTGAAGTTAATATCCTTAAAATCAATAGCTTCAATAGCTTTCATAATTTCACCATCTTGCGGAGGAACTAACTGTCCGCCATCTTGCCAATACACTTTGTAGCCGTTGTATTCAGGCGGATTGTGCGAAGCCGTTAAAACGATTCCGCATTGGCAGCCTAAATAACGTACCGAAAACGAAAGTTCAGGAGTGGGACGCAAATCTGAAAACAAATACACTTTAATTCCGTTTGCCGAAAACACATCAGCCACCACCTTTGCCAACGTTTTGGAATTGTGCCTACAATCGTGAGCAATGGCTACTTTTATGGGTTCATTAGGAAACGATTTTTTAAGATAATTACTCAAACCTTGCGTATTTTTCCCAAGTGTATATTTGTTAATTCGGTTTGTACCAATTCCCATAATACCACGCATTCCGCCTGTTCCAAATTCAAGATTTTTGTAAAAAGATTCCTTCAATTCATCAGGATTTCCGTCAAGAAGTTCCTGTACTTTGGTTCTGGTTTCTGAATCAAAAATATCAGAAAGCCAAGATTTTGCTGTTTCAATACTTTTTTCTAACATAAGGTTTTATATTAAATTTTGTAACTCAAATCAAGGTAAGCAAAGATACAAAATTTAGTAACAAAAAACCTAAAAATCGCTTATTTTTTTCTTTTTGTTGATTTTTAATATGTTAGAAATATCATTCTTTTGACATATTCTGATATTCTATCCACGCATTTATGAGCATAAATTGAAGTGTTTTTGGAGACTCTTTTGAAATAGCTACGTGAAATTCCTCTTTTTCCATCACAAAATAGGCTAAAACATCTATCTCTTCTTCATTTAAACGTAAGTCTTTGCGCAAAAAATCCGAAAAATTTTCTTTGATATGAAGAGCTACATTCAAATTCTTTTCGTTTTTAACATTTTGTTTAAACATTTTTCTCTTTCCGCTTATTGTGTATATAAGCGCATTGAAGTTGATATGAAGTTGCCCAAGCAAAATAGGCCATACACCCTGAGGAAAAACTTTTGTGTTGGCGTATTCTCTTTTCTCATTGAACGTGCGTTCCACAGGTGTATGTTGCAGAATGCCCAAACCTTGTGCAGTTATTTTTTGATTTACCACTTCCACTTCATCAAGTTGTGTAACTTCATCATGCATTTTCAAAAACAAAACAGCATTATTTTCCAAATCAGATTCAAGAATAATTCTGTGCAAGGTTTGTTTTCCTATGTGGGTAATTTTCAACGTATTTCCTTTGTTTGCTTTAATAAAAAACTTCCCATCGCCATCCGTTGTGGCATAATGGGAAGTTTCCATATTTTGGATATGCACACCTTGCAAGGGAGTGTTAGTTGTTTCGTCAAAAATTTGCCCACCAACAACGGAATATTGAGTCTGTGCAGTAATTCTTCCAATAAAAAGGATAAGAATAAAGACTATTAATCTATCCATTTTCCACCAATTCTTGTTGTAATTTACGCCAAAAATCAATCAGCATAAATTGCAAGGTTTTATCATCTTTTGAATTGACAAGATTTTGAATTTCAGGCTCTTCCATAACGTAATAAGCCAATGTTGTTATTTCCTCATCAGTCAGATTAAGTTCTTTTTTCAAAAATTCTGACATATTTTGCTGAATATAATCTGCTATGAGTATATTTTTTTCATTGGCTATCATTTTTTTCAGCATTTTGGTTTTGCCTGTAATTGCATCTACAAGTCCAAACAAACCAATGATACCTCCTGATGCCATTTTTCTGGTGTAAAGCCTTTTCTCATTAAACGTACGCTCAACGGGTTTATGCTGTAAAATTCCCAAATCTTGCGCTGTTATTGTTTGATATTTAGAAACTTCAACGCCTTCTAATTCAGTCACTTGTTCCTTCATTTGTATGACAATGCCCGCAAACTGAAAATCAGCTTTGACAATAGTTCTGAAAGTCATCTGCATTCCTATATGTGTCAATTGCAGTGTATTGCCCACAATAGCCCGAATCGTAAAATATCCCTCTTCATTAGTTGTTGTATACAACTCATTATGAAGATTTTGGATATGAACCCCCGCAATAGGAACGTCATCAACCGTAAGCACACGACCACGTACATACTCATCAGGTTTTTGAGCAAAAACATTCTGAAAAAACAGTACACAAACAATTATCAAACAAAATCTTTTCATATTACCTTATTTTTCAGCCTCTGACTGTCCCATCAACATCAAATAGGCTTTCAAAAACGCATCTATTTCGCCATTCATCACACTATCAACATCTGTGGATTCATAGGCAGTACGCACATCTTTGACCAATTTGTAAGGATGCATCACATAATTTCTGATTTGCGACCCCCACTCAATTTTCATTTTTCCTGCCTCAATTTCATCACGCTTTGCTTGGCGTTTTTTGAGTTCTATTTCATAAAGCTGTGATTTTAAAAGTTGTAGAGCCTTATTTTTGTTGTCAAGCTGACTGCGTGTTTCCGAGTTTTCGATAATAATTCCCGTTGGATGGTGGCGAAGACGCACGGCTGTTTCAACCTTATTAACATTCTGACCACCAGCACCACTTGAACGCATCGTTTCAAAAGTAATATCCGATGGATTAATTTCAATTTCGATTGTGTCATCAGCCAATGGATAGACATAAACCGACGCAAAAGAGGTATGCCGCTTCGCATTGCTATCAAAAGGAGATACACGCACCAAGCGATGTACCCCATTTTCTCCTTTCAGATAACCAAACGCATAATCTCCTTCTATTTCAATGGTTACTGTCTTCACCCCTGCCACATCCCCTTCCTGAAAATTCAAAGTTTTGATGTTATATTTTTGATTGTTACACCACATTGTGTACATTCTCAATAACATAGAAGCCCAATCACAGCTTTCAGTTCCTCCCGCTCCCGCTGTGATTTGCAAAACAGCACTCATACCATCGCCTTCATCAGAAAGCATATTCCTAAACTCTAAATTTTCAATACTTTGCAAGGCTTTCTGATATTGTTCATCAAGTTCTTCCACAGTAGCAATTCCTTCCTTTTGGAATTCTTGCAACACTTCCAAATCAGCAACCAAAGACTCCGATTCTTCGTAATCCTCTACCCATTTTTTTTGAGTTCGAAGTTCTTTTATGATTTTTTCAGCCTCTTTGGCATTGTTCCAAAAATCAGGAGCAAATGTTTTTTCTTCTTCGTTGGCAATTTCAATACGCTTGGCATCTACGTCAAAGATACCTCCTTAACGCACCCAGGCGATTCACTAAATCCTTAATTTGTTCGTTATTTGTCATTATCTATGATTTTAAAACACAAAGATAGTGTTTTACCTCAATAAAACAATGAAACACCCTAAAAAAGAAATTTTTCAGCAAATCATTGCTTCTCTTCAAATCTTTGTCAAAACTCAGAGTTTTACGAGAGGTTTCCTTAAACAAGAGAAGACCGCCTTGAGAGCGGTCTTTCTTATTCCTAATAAATATTTCCTAAAAACGAAGCCCTAAACTGAACCCAACACCTCTATAATGAAGTGAAGGATATGTTTCATTGAAAAACAAAGGTTTTGTAAAGTCAAAACGAGCATACATTACGTACATTCCAAGTGTCATTGTCATATCATTAAAACGAGCTACGGGCATTCCCATTCCAAAACGGACTTCTCCAAGGTCTACTTCCATTCCAGATTTTAAGGGCACATAGCCTGCTAATTGCAAAAACAAATTAGCTTGGTATTCACTGATAAAAGTATAGCGAAAAGAGCCTCCAAATTTAAGAGATGTTATGGAAGGATTAGACAAATAGTTCAAACCACCCAAAGCACCAACACTAAATTTTCGGAAAAGGTTATAATTATAGGTAAACGAAGCTCCCCACATAATTCGTTCGTCCAAATTTACTTCGCCTCCTGAGTATGAATACACCACTTTTTTATCGTTAGGGACAATCATATCTACTTCTGTATGGAAATAAGTGCGTTTGCCTTGCGCAAACAAAGTTCCTACACACAAAAGGAACATTCCAAATAGTATTTTTTTCATATCAAAAGTTATTAATCAATTAATTACCATATACAATTCTTGCTCCTTTCCAAGTATTTCCTCTACGAGCCATACCAAAAAAGTCTACCTTAATATCTTTGTAATCTCTAAATGTAGGAGGAGAGGCTACATTCTGTTTGCTGAGTTAACTGAGCATTTTCTGAATTATCCTTATTGCAGGCTTTTGAAAATTTTTAAAATTAGGACGCAAATATATTCGTTTTTTTGAAATGCAATTTTTTATAAAAATAAAACACTCTAAAAACCCGACTGAATTTTTACCAACATTTAGTTACATCAATATTTTTTTGTAAATAAACCCCAAAACAAAAAAACTCCAATCTTTTTTATCAAGATTGGAGTTTTATATAAAGAAGGCGGCGACATACTCTCCCACTTGCGTAGTACCATCTGCGCTAAAAGGTTTAACTGCTCTGTTCGGAATGGTAAGAGGTGAGACCTTT
>JBGYFE010000116.1:0-16040 GCA_041819925.1 Capnocytophaga sp. | reverse complement strand
ACTTCATTGGCTTTTACATCGCCCGAAACCACCATATAAGCATTTGTAGGAGAGAAATGTTCCTTATAAAAACTCTTAATATCTTCTAACGTGATGCTACTGATAGTTTCTTCGGTAGCATATTCTCCGTAAGGGTGATTTTTCCCGTAAACCAATGCGTTACGTACGCGTCCTACGATGGCATCGGCACTGTTTTCACCTGATTTGATACCCTGAATGAGTTTGGCTTTTTCTTTATCCAATTCTTCTTGTATGAAATTGGGATTCAATGCAGCATCAGCCATTAACTCCAACACACGTGGGAAATATTTTGACAACGAAGAAGCAAAACCGCCATCAGCTGACAGGGAAATTTGGGCTGCTAAAAAGTCAACTTCCTCATTGAAAGCATCTTTGGAAATGGAAGTCGTTCCGTTGCCCAATAAAGCTGATGTGAGGTCTGAAATTCCTGCTTTTCCACCCTCAGCAGAAGGTTTTTCATCGATAGAAAGACTTACGCTTACACGAGGAAGTTTGTGATTTTCAACAATAAGCAATGTCATTCCATTGGAAAGTTTGTATGTTATTGGCGTGCCTAAATTGATAGAAGGTGTTTTTCCCGAAGTAGGCATTTTTGAGCGGTCTATTTGAGCGGTTACCATAGCCATTACGAAGGTAAATACGAATGTTATTATGAATTTTTTATTTGATTTCATATTTTTTCTTTTAAAATTTATTGTTTTGAGGTTGCGGGCAAATAGTCAAGTTCCAAACGCTGGTTTTTGTTCAAATATTTTTTTGCTACACGCTGAATATCTTCACGAGTGATGGAACGATAAATATCTACTTGCTTATTAATCAGATTTGTGTCTTTATAAAAAGTGTAGTAATCTGCCAAAGAAAGGGCAATTCCTTCCATATTTGAATTTACATTTACAAAACGACTTTCTATTTGATTTTGAAGTTTTTCAAATTCCCGTTGTGAAATCAATTCGTTTTGCAATTTCTCAATTTCAACGTCCATTTCCTTGCCTAAATTTTCCATCGAAACGCCTTCCATTGGCAAAGCTCCCATAATGTACGTTCCGTAATCTTCCTGTGAATCTGAAAATGCTAATACTTGCAAGGCTATTTTTTTCTCATCAACCATTTTTTTGTACAAACGAGAACTTTTTCCTGTGGTTAAGATGTTGGAAATCAAATCTAAAACATACGCATCTTTTTCAGTCATTCCCGGAGTTCGATAGGTGTATATTTTTATAGGTAACTGAATGTTTGGGTCATAGTCCGTAACTTTAATAGTCTCGGTGATAGGGTCTTCTACGATTTTGGTTCGTACAATTTTTTCTCCCGTGTTGGGAATTGTAGAAAAATAATCGTCAATCCATTTTTTTGCTTGTGCTTTTTCAAAATCGCCCGTAACTACCAATACTGCATTGTTAGGATTGTAGAATTTTTTCTTAAAAGCGATAAATTCTTCCAATTTTGCGGCATCTAAATGCTCAATTTGTCCAATTACCGACTCTCCATAAGGGTGTTTTTTGAAAATATGCGGATTAATTCCGGTTCTGTATATAATTTTCCCGTAAGGAGCGTTGTCAATTCGTTGATTTTTCTCTTCTTTCACTACCGAATTTTGTGTGCTCACTCCAATTTCATTAATCACAGGATGCAAAAGACGTTCAGATTCCATCCAAAGACCTAATTCCAAGTTATTTGACGGAAAAACTTCGTAGTAATACGTTTTATCTTGCGTTGTAAAAGCGTTATTTGTTCCGCCGTTAGATGAAACGATGTCGAACCATTTTCCTCGCTCAATGTTTTGAGTTCCTTCAAACAATAAATGTTCAAAAAAGTGCGCAAATCCTGTGCGGTTGCGCTCTTCATCTTTTGCTCCCACGTGGTACATAACTCCCACAGTTACAACAGGCGCCGAGTTATCTTGATGCAAAATAACGTGCAACCCATTCGCCAAATCATACTCTTCAAAAGCAACTTCTTGTGCCATAATAAAACTTCCTGAAAGGCTAATAGCTGTTAATAATAATTTATTCTTCATAAGTTGTAATATAAGTTTCTTGCAAATATAGTTTTTTATTTGGTAAAAACAAATAAAATCTAAAAATACGCTCCAAAATCTGATAAATTAGTATCTAATTTTGCTCACTTGTTACATTCAATGTAAAAATATTTGTTTTTTGCTGAACAAATTGTACCTTTCGCAACTCAATACAGTTCTAAAATCAGAACAGATACAAACTTTAAGCACAACAAACACATTACCAAAGAAGTCTAACACTATTTAATTTAAAAATATGACAGATAAAATTCGCCAATTGAAAGCTCAAAATGCAAAGGTTCGCATCAAAAAAACATACGAATATCTAAATATCCAGCAAATTTTCTCACAGGAAGACGAAAAAGGCGAATTATTGAGCAAAAAATTCATTCAAACAGGCATTTGGAAGTATGAAAACCGACCTATTGCCTCCTTTGAATTTCATAGCAACGGAATAATCAATCCGAATTTGGTAAAAACACAACTCAATGAGGCTCGAAATATCTTTAAAAAGGAACTTTTTCAACTAAATACAGAGAAAATTTATATTTCACTCAAAGAAAATGATATTTTTTGCTGGATTGAAATTGATTTTAAGGCGCTTTGCCAACATTTAAATTTGTTATGGGAACAATATGGTGATTTTCCCATATTTTTGGAAGATGTATTTGCTCTTGCAATCCATCGAGGAGAATATGAATGGGAAGTTTTGCGCTGGAAAAAGGAATAAACTCAATCAACAACGATGTTATGCACAAATATCTTGTGGGTTTATACGGATTTTACTTACTTAAAAGAGGAGGTTTGTCAACATTTTTTTTCGTTTTTCGCATTATTGTAACCTATTGTTTTTGCGTACATTACGATATTGAAAATATTTTAAGAATATTAAAACAAATCATATCCTGAAAAATAATTTTGACAATTGAATAAAAAATCATAGCTTTGCTAAACACTAAATCATAAAATATGAGCGTATTAGTTAATAAAAATTCAAAAATAATCGTACAAGGATTTACAGGAAGCGAGGGAACTTTCCACGCTGAGCAAATGATTGACTACGGAACAAACGTAGTTGGAGGTATTACACCAGGTAAAGGCGGACAAACACATTTGGGCAAACCTGTTTTTAACACCGTTAAAGAAGCCGTTAAAGAAACGGGAGCTGATGTTTCTATCATTTTCGTTCCGCCTGCCTTTGCTGCCGATGCTATTATGGAAGCAGCCGATGCCGGAATCAAAGTTATTATCACCATCACCGAAGGAATTCCTGTGGCTGATATGATAAAGGTAGCGAATTATATCAAAGACAGAGACTGCCGCTTGGTAGGGCCAAATTGCCCCGGAGTAATCACTCCCGAAGAAGCCAAAGTAGGCATTATGCCTGGTTTTATCTTCAAAAAAGGAAAAGTTGGAATTGTTTCAAAGTCAGGAACATTAACCTATGAAGCCGCCGACCAAATCGTACGTCAAGGATTAGGAATTACCACTGCTATCGGTATTGGAGGCGACCCTATCATCGGAACAACTACCAAAGAAGCCGTTGAATTGCTGATGAATGACCCCGAAACAGAGTGCATCGTGATGATAGGCGAAATTGGCGGGCAGTTAGAACCCGAAGCCGCTCGATGGATTAAAGCTAACGGTAACAAAAAACCGGTGGTGGGATTCATAGCAGGTGAAACCGCTCCGAAAGGACGCACAATGGGGCACGCAGGAGCTATTGTAGGCGGCGCTGATGACACTGCCGAAGCTAAAAAACGCATTTTAAAAGAATGTGGCGTACACGTGGTGGATTCTCCGGCAAAAATCGGTGAGAAAGTAGCCGAAGTTTTGAAAAAATAATCACATTTTTAGAACAATGAAAAGCAGAGTTTTTAAATCTAAAATTCTGCTTTTGTCCTTTACACTAATTTGGAGTCGTTATTGCTTGATAACAACTCTCTTTGCAACAATCAAAACACTCAAACAATATGCAAACAAATAAAACATTACACGTTTACGACAATCTGTTAGACTTGATAGGCAACACGCCGCTTGTGAAATTAAAAAAAATAACAAAAGGACTCAAAGGGCAATACTTTGCTAAAATAGAAGCCTTCAATGCGGGTCAATCGTCAAAAGACCGAATTGCTAAATACATCGTTGAACAAGCCGAAGCAAAAGGTATTCTAAAACCCGGAAGCACTATCGTTGAAACAAGTTCGGGGAATACCGGTTTTAGTTTATCGATGATTGGCGCAATGAAAGGGTATCGTTGCATTATCGCCATCAGTGATAAATCGTCGATGGATAAGGTTGAAATGTTGCAAGCCTTGGGCGCGGAGGTGCATTTGTGTCCGTCAAACGTAGCTCCTGACGACCCTCGTTCATACTACGAAGTAGCAAAACGCATTCATCAAGAAACTCCTAATTCGGTTTATATCAATCAATATTTTAATGATTTAAACATCGAGGCGCACTACCGTTCCACCGGACCTGAAATCTGGAAACAAACCGAAGGCAAGGTAACACACGTGGTGGTTTGTAGCGGAACGGGAGGTACAATTTCCGGTATCGGAAGATATTTAAAAGAACAAAATCCGAATGTGAAAATATTGGGCGTTGATGCTTACGGTTCAGCAATTAAGAAGTATCACGAAACCCGCAAACTTGACCCGAATGAAATTTATCCTTATAAACTTGAAGGAATGGGTAAAAATTTAATTCCGTCAGCAACTGATTTTGATGTTATTGACAAGTTTATGAAGGTAGGAGATAAAGAAAGTGCTTTAACGGCGCGCGAAATGGCAAAAACCGAAGGTCTTTTTATGGGATATACGTGCGGGGCAGCGATGCAAGCCGTAAAACAATACGCTGCGGAAGGCGAGTTTGATGAAAATAGCTTGGTGGTTGTTTTATTCCCTGACCACGGTTCGCGCTATATGAGCAAAATTTACAGTGATAAGTGGATGAAAGAACAAGGATTTTTAGATTAACCTTTATTCTTCAAAATTTATATACGGTAATTCGATACTCACATATATAAAGAGTCTTTGCGGCTCACTTCCTTTGGCAAAGTGTTCGGCTTTGCCAAAGGTTTTTAGTAAGGAAGCTCCTAATTGTGATTTTGCTGGTCGTTACGACCTATTTTATCAAAGTTGTAGCGTTTTAACACATAATTTTGGCATAAATCACCCAATTATGACTTCATAATTTTTAGAAAGGAAGAGAAAATTTTTAATTATCATATAATAATTGACAGAAAGTAACCAAAAACACCTTTTTATTATATGATAATTGACAGAAAGTAACCAAAAACACGCTTTTATTATATAATAATTGACAGAAAGTAACTAAAAACACGCTTTTATTATATGATAATTGACAGAAAGTAACCAAAAACACCTTTTTATCATATAATAATTGACAGAAAGTAACCAAAAACACGCTTTTATCATATAATAATTGACAGAAAGTAACCAAAAACACGCTTTTATCATATAATAATTAAAAAAAAGTAACTAATTTAAAAAATATAGAAAATGGAAAAATTACGTACAAATGCACGAGTTACAGAAATTGGCGATGTTGCCAATCGTTTGGTTGAACTTTACAAAAAAACAACCAACTTACACGAAGAAAAATTCTTAAAAAGTACTTTTGAAGAAATTGAAAAACAAGGAAAAGCCATCACCGAAGCCGTTAAACGCGACAGTGTGCTTTCCCTTTTGGAAGAAGCCGACACCAAGCGCGACAACGCCGTCAGAGTGCTCAGCAAACTGCTTATCGGATATGAAAATATTCCGGTCGAAACGCTCAAACCACACGGACAAAAGCTCGCAACTATTTTCAAAAAGTATGGCGTAAAAATTACGGACGAAAATTATTCCAGCGAATCGAACTTGATTGACTCGCTACTGACCGATTTTTCAGCCAGCGATGTGCAACCTTCCATTACGGCGCTTGCGGGCGTTACCGAAGCCATCGCCGACCTACGCAACGCCCAATCGGAGTTCGCTTCCATTCGCTCGCAATATGACCAAGCGCTATCGGAAAAAGAAAATTTGGTAAACGCATCAACCCTCCGAAGACCGTTGATAGAACTCATCAACAAGAAATTAGTTCCGTATTTGGTAGCGATGCAAATAGCCGAAGCCGAGAAGTATGGAGCGTTTGCGTCCAACGCCTCAAAAATTGTTGAAAGCGTTAATGAAGTGGTAAGAGGCAGAAGTAAGCGTCCGGCGTAAATTAGGGTTTTATATTTTTGGGAATTGTTGCAAAAGTAGCGTATGCGACGAAGAACGGAGGACGTTTTTTTTAAAATTATATCCCTCTACCCCCTTTGAAAGGGGGAATTGTGGCGAAAGCAGCGTATGCGATGAAGAACGGAGGACGTTTCTTTTAAAATTATATCCCCCTACCCTCTTTAAAAGGGGGAATTGTGGCGAAAGCAGCGTATGCGACGAAGAACGGAGGACGTTTTTTTTTAAATTATATCCCCCTACCTCCTTTAAAAGGGGGAATTGTTGCAAAAAATTATTTTAGATTAGCTATAATGAAGTGATTAGAAAAATACTTACCATAAAAAGTAATAAAAAAGAAGAGCAATGAACGTGCACATAGACCTTACCAAAAAAGGACTGACACTTAACGGCGTCTTTATGGAAAATATTTCCGAAGAAAAATTTGCCGAAGTGTTGGGGCAACCTCGTAAGAACACATTTCAAGGCGAATGCGACGGAAAAGCCTTTTCCCGAAATGTTTGGATTTGGGACGACTTGGGGTTTCTTATCAATATCCCGACAGAAAACAGTCGCCATCATTCCATTGAGTTTGAAGTGATAGCAGATTTGGAACTCCAAAAGTCGGCGAAATTCAACTTTTTTGATGTTAATCCAACGGGGCTTTTTACGGGCAAATTTACCATCGAAGGGAAGCCCGTTTTGGAGGCTTTTACCGAAAAACAGCTTAAAGAAGCCTATATTTGGCTGGAAAAGAAAGTCGGAAATTGGGAAATGTCCTTTTCCATTTCGGACGATGTTCAAGCACAGATAAAAGCATTATCAAACGAAGAAGAAGAAGCGGGCAAAGTAACTGATTTGCTCCGAAATTCGCCTCAGGTTTTTAAAAGTTTTTGGTTTGCTTACGAGCCACCGAAAGTATCTTCGGGAAAATGGAAACTGCCCAAAGCCACTGAAACCGATTTGAAATTCAAAAACTTAAATTTCAAATTAGCCATCGTTCAGGAGTTGATGTATGTTCAAGAGGTTTTAACACCGAAGTTCGATGTGTTTGATTTCTGTGAGGATTACGCCAAGCGGGAAATAGACCCGAACGATTATTCCTTTGAAATGATTCCCGAAGTTAAAAAATGGTTCAAAGACTTGCCTATTCCTGCCTCGCTTGCCGAAAAGGTAACGGAACTCTACTTTGATGGCGGTAACGACATTTACGGGCAACTCATTCCCTATTGGGACGGCGAAGACGACATTTACCACATCAAAGCCATCACGGAAGAAGAGTTGGCACAGTTCCCCAACCTGAAAAAAATTGACGGTACGGCGATACTGATTTCTGCCAAGATGCAAAAATTCCTAAAAGGAAAAGGCATCGAGATTGTGGAGTAATACATTAATTCATACGAAAGAGGCAAAAGGATTTCAGTTGAAGGAATTATTTTCATCGCAAAAGATTTTCTGTAAAATAATTACGACAGAAAAACTGAAAAATTCAAAAAATACACGTAAATTTGCCCCGTTAAAAAATAATTTTTATAACAAACACAAGTAGAATAAAGTAAAATAAATAAACAATGAAAGATTTATTTGAACACATAAAAGAAAACAAAGGAAATATTGGGCGTTGGGCATCTCACGCCGAAGGATATTACGTTTTTCCGAAATTGGAAGGCGAGTTGGGTCCAAGAATGAAATTTCAAGGAAAGGAAATTTTGAATTGGAGCATCAACGATTATTTAGGATTGGCAAACCACCCCGAAGTTCGTAAGGTCGATGCCGAAGCCGCAGCTGAATATGGGGCTGCCTACCCAATGGGAGCGCGTATGATGAGCGGACACACTTCACTCCACGAAGAATTAGAAAACCGTTTGGCTAAATTCGTTCAAAAAGAAGCGGCTTATTTGCTCAATTTTGGTTACCAAGGAATGGTTTCTATCATCGATGCGTTGGTAACGAAAAACGATGTAATCGTTTATGACGTTGATTCACACGGTTGTATCATCGACGGAGTTCGTTTGCACTTCGGAAAACGCTTTACGTACAAACACAACGACGTAGAGAGCTTTGAAAAGAACATTCAACGTGCCAAAAAGATGACCGAAACCACAGGCGGAGGTATTTTGGTGATTACCGAAGGTGTTTTTGGAATGCGCGGACAACAAGGAAAACTCAAAGAAATATTGGCGTTGAAAGAAAAATATGGTTTCCGCATCTTGGTCGATGACGCTCACGGTTTCGGAACGCTTGGAAAAACAGGCGCCGGAGCTGGCGAAGAGCAAGGCGTTCAGGATAAAATCGATTTGTATTTCTCTACCTTTGCCAAATCAATGGCAGGTATCGGGGCGTTCGTGGCGGGCGACAAAGAGATTATCGACTACTTGAAGTATAACCTCCGTTCGCAAATGTTTGCCAAAGCTCTACCGATGATTTTCGTTAAAGGCGGACTCAAACGTTTGGAGATGTTGCAAACAATGCCCGAACTAAAACAAAAATTGTGGGACAATGTAAACGCTCTACAAAACGGATTGAAAGCACGCGGATTCAACATCGGTGATACAAACACTTGCGTTACGCCCGTATTTTTAGAAGGAAGCATTCCGGAGGCAATGGCAATGGTGAACGATTTGCGTGAAAACTATCGCATTTTCCTTTCCATTGTGGTATATCCGGTTATCCCGAAAGGAATGATTCTGCTTCGTATGATTCCGACGGCTTCCCACACAATGAAGGACATCGAAGAGACGTTAGAAGCCTTTTCGGCAATCCGCAGCAAGTTAGAAAGTGGCGTATATCGCCAGCAAAACGCTGCACTTGCGGAACAAATGGGGCATATGTAATTGAATTATACATACAGTTTAAAACTTTGCCAAAGTCATAAAAAACTTTGGCAAAGTTTTTGTCAAATAAACGGACGTATTTTTTAAAGCCAAAAATGCTTGTAATCATTCCCACATACAACGAAATTGAAAACATAGAAGCTATTATCAGAGCAGTTTTTGAACAGTCAGAGCGGTTTCACGTGCTGGTAGTTGATGACAATTCACCCGACGGAACAAGCCAAAAAGTGCAAGAACTGCAATCTGTTTTCCCTGAAAAACTATTTTTGGAAGTAAGAACTGAAAAAAAAGGACTTGGAACGGCATACATTCACGGATTTAAGTGGGCTTTACAGCGAAACTATGATTACATTTTTGAAATGGACGCCGATTTTTCGCACAACCCAGCCGATTTGTTGCGCCTATATGCCGAATGTAGTGAAAAAGGAAGTGATGTTGCCATCGGTTCGCGTTACGTAAAAGGTGTAAACGTAGTGAATTGGCCTCTACAACGTATCTTACTTTCGTATGGAGCTTCTCTGTACGTAAAAATCATCACAGGAATGAAAATCCACGACCCTACGGCAGGCTTTATTTGCTACAAAAGAAGGGTCATTGAAGCCATAGACCTCAATAAAATTGAATTTGTGGGCTACGCTTTTCAAATTGAAATGAAATATAAAGCCTTTTTAAAAAGATTTAAAATCACAGAAGTTCCAATTGTTTTCATTGACCGCACCAAAGGAAAATCGAAAATGAACGGAAGCATCATAAAAGAGGCAATTTGGGGTGTTATCTCTATGAAAATTCAAAATATTTTTTAATTTTGCGTCCTAATTCTCTGCAAAGTGATATTATTTTTAGAAAATAGAATAAAAAGTTTAAAATATGTAATGATAGGGGTTTGGTATTTAATCCGCAAGGAAAATGCTATTATTTCTCACATCACTATCACACTGATTTTAACAGGTATAGGCTTTTATGTAGGTATTTCTAAAACCGAATGGATTTTTCAAATTTTAGGCTGCGGACTCGTTTTAACTGTGGAAAGCATTAATACGGCAATTGAAAAAATTTGCGATTTCGTTCACCCCGATTTTCATAAAAAAATAGGAAACATTAAAGACGTTTCAGCAGGAGCAGTTGCTTTTATTGTAGGGGCTGTTACCATAGGGTTGGGGATTATCTATTATCCGTATTTTTTCTAAAAATAAACGCACATAAATTTGCAAATTTCAAAAATCGTTGTACATTTGCCCCGAGTTACAAAGAAAGAATTTTTTTAACCCTTTAAAAATTAGAATAAAAATGCTAAGATTAGAACAACATATATCAGTAAGTTTGCCATTTTCAGTGGCAAGGCTTCGTGTTGTTGCCTACTCTTAGAATAATAGTATAACGAAATAGCAAAACCCGAAGTCAGCAGATTTCGGGTTTTATTTTGTTTATAATCTTCCTTTATTTATTGGTTTCCATCAGTAAAAAATCCCTTAACAAAGAAATATTATATCAAAATTTTCCTGAAAATCTTTTAAAAATCATTCGATAACAGAAGAAAAATGGAAAATAATAATAATCTTTTTAGGTTACGAACCAAAAGAACACGCATACGCACCGCAAAAAAGCATCTTGAAAAAAAGGTTAGAGCCTTAGCTAAACAATCGCGAATGCTCTGGAAAATGCGTCAGGAAATACCACTTGTACCGCTTGAAAAGTCGTATCAGAAAGGGTTTGTTCGATTTTTTGTACTGAGAGAAGATATTGCCAAAACAAAAATGGCGGACTTTTTCAATGAAATTTTGCAAAAAATAAACACTTATCAGTATTCCGATAACCGAAAATTTCAGAAAAAGAAACGCAAAAGAGGCAAAAAAATCTATGTCTCTCGTGCACAAAATTTGCATAGAATCCCTGATTGGCAGTTTCCAGAGTATAAAAAAAATGAAATTCAGCGTAAAAGAACAAGCGTTTTTTGTCAAAACCGAAGTGTATGACCCTCATCAAAAAAAGTTCGAGACTTACTATGAATTTCGAGACCCGTGGCGTTTTGTGCTTCGTGTAAAACCTTATATGATAACACATTACAAGCCTGTGGATATTGAATTGGAACGAGAAATTGCCCAAGTATCCAGCTTTTTGGACAGACATAAAATTCAAGGTATTTTACAGAAAAAAGTCTATTGCCGAAGAGGTGCTTGGAAAAAATATACTCAAAGCCAATATATTAGCAAATTTGCCTATAATAGTTTGACAAACAACAATTTAAAGAGAATGAAACTCTCAGCAACAGAAATCGCTGAATTGTTTGAAGAAATGTAAAAAATATGTTTAAAAATGAAAAAGAAAGATTTGAAAAATAGCGAAAATCATAAAAAAATAAGCAAATTCATCAGTTTGGTATTGCGGCACAGCCCCGAAGTCATCGGCATTAGCCTTGATAAAAATGGCTGGACAGACACGCAGATTTTAATTCAAAAAATCAAACCAAAATTTCCGATAGATTTTGACATTTTAAAGGAAATCGTGGATACCGATGAAAAGCAAAGATATAGCTTTTCGGCTGATTTTAAGAAGATTAGAGCCAATCAAGGGCATTCGGTTTCGGTCGATTTGGAGCTTTTGCCACAGATGCCACCTTCGGTTTTGTATCACGGTACAGCACAGCGTTTTGTGGGCGGAATCTACGAAAAAGGCATTCAAAAGCAAAGCAGACAATATGTGCATCTGAGCGAAGATATAGAAACGGCTCAAAAAGTAGGTTCACGACACGGAAAAGTGGTTGTTTTTCAGATAGATACAAAGAAAATGTACAATGAAGGTTATCATTTTTATTTGTCGGAAAATGGTGTGTGGCTCACTGATGAAGTTCCTGCTCAATTTTTAACTTTATTATAACTTTTTAAAAGAAAAAAATGGAAAAAATAATACAAATCACCGCTGGAAGAGGTCCTTTGGAGTGCCAATGGGTGGTAGCAAAAGTGCTTAAAATATTTCTGCAAGAAGCCAAAGAATACAATGTGCAAACAGAAATTATTTTCAGAGAAGAGGGCGATGAAAATTTGACCCTGAAATCGGCAACGATAATGATAAAAGGAGCTGATTTACAAGAATTTATGTCGCGTTGGCTCGGTTCGGTTTGTTGGGTAGGGAAATCCGTTTTTCGGAAATTTCACGCTCGGCAGAATTGGTTTATCGGTGTTTTTGAGCTTTCAAAATCGGAAAATATAGCTTTCGATGAGCGAGATATTTCGTTTCAAATGGTGCGTTCGCAAGGCAGTGGCGGACAGAATGTGAACAAGGTAAATTCGGCAGTAAGGGCTACGCATCAGCCTACAGGTGTGAGTGTTTTTGCACAAGATAGCCGTTCTCAGTTGGAAAACAAGAAGTTAGCCATCGCTCGGTTGAAAGAAAAATTGCAGTCGTTAGCTTTTGAAAAACTCAAAGAACAGGCTCAAAATGAGTGGAATAACCACCAACAAGTGCAACGAGGCAATCCTGTGCGGACTTTTCACGGAACGAATTTTAAGCGAAATCACATCGACAAATCCTACAAAAAAGAACGAGCAAAAAACAAAAAAATAGATTTGGAATAATGTTTAATTAACAATTAACAATTAACCATTGATAATTAAACAATTATCAAACTTGTAGACACTTTGTAGACGCTCATTTCTTGGTGGAGGAGGCATTTGTTAGTAATTTTGCAAAAAAATCACTAACATATTGACAATTAGCAATTAACAATTATAAAAATGTGGAAAAACGATAGAAAAAATATAGGAAAACAAGGTTCAGAAGAGGGAATTATCATTTCTGATTTGGAACACAGCGACGGAGCTCGTATAACTATAGAAAAAGACGGATTGACCGCTCCTTTTTCGGTAACGCTGGGCGTTTATGGAGAGTTAGTACATACTGATTTCTTCTCAACTCGCTCAGAAGCAGAAAGTTATCAACAACGAGCGATGCGTGAAATAGAGAAATTATTAGTGATATTATCCGCAGAAAATCCCGATAGAGGAGCGGAATATCAAAGCATTATCAAAAAAATTACACAATGGGAAATTTAAAATTAAAAGGAAAAGATATATTAAAATTAGGATACCCTAATAACCAATCGGTTAATGTGGCTTTGGAAGTGATGAAACGCAACTATGACAATAAAAATACTGCGTTTGTAAAATCGCTTTTAAAGGAAATTTTAGCCAATCCGAAGGAGTTTGAAAAACACCTGACCTTTGGGCAAATAGCGGAAGCATTGCTGACTTCCACAAAAACAGAAAAACGCCAACTTAATTCGCAACGAGCTGATTTTAAGATTTTTGGAGAAAATATTTCCGAAGAGGCTAAAAATCAACTTTATACCGCTCTAAAACTGCCTATTTCGGTAAGTGGTGCATTGATGCCAGATGCTCATAGTGGCTACGGACTGCCTATTGGCGGGGTTTTAGCGGTAGAAAATGCCGTCATTCCTTATGGTGTGGGGTTGGATATTGGTTGTCGTATGTGTCTGAGTATCTTAGATATACCGATTTCTTATCTGAATGGAGCAAAAGATAAATATGAAAAAATTCTTTTGGAAAACACCAAGTTCGGAATGTACGAAACGCACAAAAGTCATACCGACCACGAGATATTCGATAGAGATACTTTTGACCTTATCCCGATTCTTAAACGACTGAAAGGCAAGGCAATAAAACAAATGGGAACATCAGGCGGAGGCAATCATTTTGTGGAGTTCGGTGAGGTAGAAATTTTGGAAGAAGATGAACAAATTGGGCTTCCGAAGGGAACTTATTTGGGGATTTTGTCGCATAGTGGTTCGCGTGGATTAGGAGCAGAAATAGCTCAGTATTATGTTCGTAGAGCGGTGGAACAGTGTCCTTTGCCGAAAGAGGCTCAACAGTTTGCGTGGCTCGACCTCAATACGCATCTTGGGCTGGAATATTGGACGGCTATGAACCTTGCAGGGGATTACGCTTCGGCTTGCCACTACGATATTCATCGACGATTGATAAAGGCTCTTGGTGGAAGGTTAAAGGCTCGCATCGAGAACCATCATAACTTTGCGTGGAAAGAAATGCACAACGGAAAAGAAGTGATAGTCCATCGAAAAGGTGCAACGCCTGCCAACAAGGGTGAACTGGGCATTATTCCTGCTTCAATGACAGAAAAAGGATTTATAGTGCGAGGAAGAGGCAATGAAGAATCGCTTAATTCGGCTTCACACGGAGCAGGAAGAGAATATTCGCGAGCCGCTTGTAAAACACTGTTTACTCAAAGCGATATAAAAAAAGAATTGAAACTCAAAGGAGTAACTCTCATTGGTGGGAATGCCGAAGAAGCTCCAATGGCGTACAAAAATATCAATGAAGTAATGAATTCACAAACCGAATTGGTAGATATTTTAGGTACATTTCAACCAAAAATTGTACGAATGGATAAATAAATTACTGTAATATTATTTTTGGTCGTGTTTTTCAAAGTATGATACTCATTTTTACAAAAATAATTTTGCTTTTTTGCTCTTTTTATTCCCGTTTTTGACTATTTTTGTACCCTGACAATTTGGCAGTAGAGTTTAATTGTTATTAGCATTCAACAAAAATACAACTTTATTCACTAATTGTCAATTTCTTATATCATCATACTTTTTAAACACGACCAAATGACCTACGAAAAGATTGGGACGTTTAGGTTTTTGATGAGAAAAGTAGTATAAAATTGAAAACCTCTGCATTGAAAGGACAGTTTTTCGGATTTTTTTCCTACTTTTGGGACGTTAATCTTTCCAAAAATTTGATATATGTTACGAAAATTATTTCTTTCAGCTTGTATGTTGATGAGTTTCGGCTTGTTTTCACAGGAAAATACGGTAATAAACGACCGTTTAGATTGGTTTGAAAAAGCCAAATTAGGGATTTTTATCCATTGGGGATATTATGGAGTGAATGGCATCACTGAATCGTGGTCGATGTATCACAAACGCATCTCGCACGCTGATTATCTCAAACAAGGTGAGCAGTTTACGGCGTCGAATTATCGTCCTGAACAATGGTTGGATTTGTTTGAGAAGGTGGGCGCGCGTTATGTGGTTCTGACCACCAAACATCACGATGGAGTGGCTTTATGGAACACGAAATTTAGCACGCTCAACACCGTAAAACATTCTGCCGCTAAAAAAGATTTGCTAACCCCCTTTGTAGAAGCCGTTCGCAAGAAAAATATGAAGTTAGGATTTTACTTTTCGCTGTGTGATTGGTCGCATCCGGACTATTCGCCCGTTACGTTTGAGCGAATTAAAAACACAAAGAAATTCTATCCGCAAAAAGGGCAAGAAAAACTTTCATCGTGGGAACGATTTGTGAAGTTTAACTTCAACCAATTGGAAGAATTGAATGCGTATCGTCCTGATTTGTATTGGTTTGATGGTGATTGGGAGCATAAATCCGAAGAATGGAAGTCAGCCGAAGTTAAGAAATTCTTATTAGATTGGAATCCGAAAGTAATTGTTAATTCACGTTTGAATGAGTATGGTGACTATAAAACTCCTGAGCAAGGCGTTCCGATTGTGCGTCCTGACGGAGCTTGGGAATTTTGTATGACGATGAATGACAATTGGGGTTATTTTCCGTCAGACACGAATTACAAACCAATTGCACAAATTATCCGAACCTTCGTAGAAGTCATCGGAACGGGTGGAAATTTATTGCTAAACATAGGTCCAAAACCCGATGGAAGCATTGCACAGGAGCAAGTGGAGCGATTGGAAGCGCTCGGTCAGTGGATTCAAAAACACAAAACAGCGGTTTATGACACACAAGCGGGTTTGCCTTACGGACATTTTTACGGAACAACGTTACTCAGTGATGACTACAAAAAACTGTATTTATGTTTATTTGATGTTCCTAAAAATTACATTCAATTAAAGGGAATACAAACCAAAGTGAAGTCTATCAAGGTGTT
>JBGYFE010000115.1:0-2535 GCA_041819925.1 Capnocytophaga sp. | reverse complement strand
TTTTTTCGCAAAATTACAAAAAATCTTGATAGTCAAACATTTTTAGCAATTTTCTAAACCATTGACCATTGACAATTAATTGACTTGTAGACACTTTGTAGACGCTTATTTCTTGGTAGCTCGGGAGTTTGTCCATACTTTTGCCAAGAGTTTTCTCAGTTAAATATCCGAAAGAATCTTTTCGAACAATCCAAAAAAATAGAATCTAATGAAAAACAGGAATTATTTACGCATTTATGCCAATTTAGGCAAAGAAACTTACACCGAAGCCGAGAAAGAACTATTGGTAAAATCATTTGTCGCTATTGGCGAAGAAATTTTCGGCGAAAAACATTTACGCTTTGACATCAATGGTGCTGGTTATGGCATTTCAAAAGGCGACCCGCTGGTAATGGCTAAAACTTTTTGGAGTAAAATAGACAAAAAAGGTTACAAAAATTTTGAGGGAATGAGTGCTCACAGCAAAGATGAGAAATTTGAATCACAATTTAGTTTGATTTTGAAGTTGCAAAATTTTTCCCGTTTTGAAGCTGAATTTTTTTGGAATGGAAATACGACATACGATAACGAAAAAGCCTTACAAGTTGTAATTTTTTTTCAGGAAATGATTGTTATAAACTACTGCTACGGATATTTGGCAGATAAAAATCTTACTTGGAATGAGTGGGTTGTTAAAAAAAGTTTTTTTTCCACAAGTTCGTATATTCCTAAAAATGAGGAAATTTGGGCTGGGCAAATTGGCGATATTCCGCAAGGGCAAATCAAAAAGCTATATGATTTTAATGTGTTCAATGCCAAGCAGATAGAAAAATTAAATCCCGAAACCGTTCCAACATCAAAAATCCCACTTTCTAACGGATTAGAAGTCTGGACATTTTAATTTTTTCAAAATAAAAGAATAAATTTATAAACCAATGAAAATCAAAATTTTATGGCAATAGACGGCATCAAAATCATAGACAGCGATTTGGCATACGACATTCGCAACGCCATAATGGAAGCCTACGATTATGGCGAGCCTTTGAGCGAAGTAACCCGCGAAATAGAATCGTGGGAAGCTGATTTTTCTCAAAAATCCATTGATTACGAGATATTTATAACGGCTTATGTGCAAACGCTTTGGGAAATTGGGCAACTTCCTGAAAAGTGGCTACAAAAAGCTCAAAGTATTGTAGCACAAGGAGCCAGCGAGCAATGGAACAAAATTGACCCCAACGCCCAAGAAAAACGACAAAAAACACTTGAAAAATTCTTGGAAAAAATAGAAAAACCCAACGAAAAACCTCGAAAAAGTAAAAATTACAAGAAAATTAGCGACTTTTTCTTCCAAAAAGATGAGGTTTTTGCCGTAAAATTGCCCGACAACACTTTTGGATTTGTTATTTTGGTCGAGATATACCACCAGCAAGGGCAATGTTATTACAGTTTTGCGAAATTGAACTATGTTTCGGAGCATATTCCGAGCTTAGATTTCTTAAAAAATCAATATGTCTATGCTCGTAAAGGCTTGGGTTTTGATTCTAATAAGTCCGTAACACACAAGAATTTAGCCAAATTTAAAGACGAATTTCAGTCCATAGGCACACTCGCCATAGATGATGCTAAACGCCGATTTGGCACTTATTCGGGAGCGATTAAAAATTTGGAGGAATTTACCGCCGATTGGAACAAAGTACCTTCGTGGGGCAAATCGCAATATTGTTTGTTAGAATTTTTAAAACAATTGTAAATATTTGATTATGAATAGAATAACCAAAATTGAACAGGAAAATAATTTCTTATTGCCTGAATCGTACAAAAAGTTATTAGCTGATTTTGAGCTTTTTATGGAAATTGAGTTTAAAGACAAGGATATGGACATTATGAACAAAAACCTTGTAACTGAGCCAATTAAAAAACCGCTGCAATGCTGGCAATATGTGAAATTGTGGGTTTCAGAAGATGACAGAATTAAGGATAACACCGTTGTCAGACACGACTTTCCGTCGGAAACGATTGATATAGAACGACTTAAAAACAGTTTTATGTTCGGCAGGTATGGCGATGGCGTGCGTTTGTATTTTGATGTGCTGGACAATATGTCGGTATGGGAATATTGGCTCGATGAGGGCAGTGTGGGCAAAATCGCCGATAGTTTTGATGAAATTGTAAAGCACGGTGAAATCATAGACAAAGAATAACACAATGACCAATCTAAAAGAAGCACAACAAAAAGTTTGCGACAAATATAATGCTGATTATGAGCCACTTGCGTCCGATGAAATGGTGGCGGTGGCATTGGATACGCTCGGCAAAATGCCCATTATAGGAGAGCGAATTGTCCTAAAAGAAGGGGAAAATGACTCGTGGTTTATCTATTGTGGGGAAAATTCCACCGCAGAGGATTTTTATCATCCGATACATTGGCATCATTTAAAGGAAATATTACCCGAAGTATTGCCTTATTTGGGGCTTCCGCAGGGATTTTTCTTTATCATTGATAATGAAGGTTATGAAGATATTTGGCGAGATGAAGATGATTTGTGATAAAATCAA
>JBGYFE010000114.1:0-32424 GCA_041819925.1 Capnocytophaga sp. | reverse complement strand
GAAGAAAGTTAAATCGTCATTTTTTAAATCATCATCTAAACGTGTTTCATATTTTTTAAACTCGTTGATGTCTGACTGCAAAAAATAACGCTTTTGAGCATCTAAGTTGTTTACAAAATTTTTATACATTTGCTTAGAAAACTCGTCATCAATCTCAGCAGGGCTGAAATGTTTGTTTATGAGTATGTGCTGAATAACTTCTATCAAAAGTTTGTCTTTGTCAGGATTTTCAAACTTTTTACTTGTAAAACTGCACGAAGCAAATGAAATAAGCAGTAGAAACAAAACTATTGAAATTTTTTTCATTTTATGTATTTAATTAATAATTACTTCTTTACGTGGCACATTGGCAAGGTTTGTCAGCAAAATTAATGCCATAACCAATCATCGGACAAACTTACATAAAAAAATTTAATTAACCACAGAAAGTTATGAAAAAAATTACATCTCAACAAAGCTGTTTGATGTGAGGAACAGACACAATGAGTATTTTTAACAAAATATTTTTCTGATTTTTTAAAAATGGTATCTTTGCAAAAATATAAATGGAGTATGTAATGAATTTTGGAGAAAAAATATATTTTGACAACGCTTCAACTACAAAGCCTTTTCAGCAAGTTGTTGAAAAGATAACTGAAACATTGTTAGATGTTTATGGAAATCCATCTTCCACACATAGTTTGGGACGCTCGGCAAAATCACTCATAGAAAATGCTCGGAAAAATATTGCCAAAAGATTAAATGCACAGGCTTCGGAAATTATTTTTACGTCAGGAGGAACAGAGGCTAATAATTTGATTTTAAGAGGCTGTTTGCGAGACTTAGGAATTCAAGTGGTCGTTACTTCAAAAACGGAACATCACGCTGTATTACATACAATTGAGATGCTTTCTTCTGAGTATAATTTTGATATTCAATATGTTAATTTATTAGATAAAGGTGAGATTGATTTATCTCATCTGGAAAATATTTTGCAAAAAACACAACATCAGAAAGTGTTGGTAAGTTTGATGCACGTAAATAATGAAATAGGGAATATTCTTCCTTTGAAAAAAGTTGCTTTTCTCTGTAAGAGTTATGGGGCTTATTTTCATTCAGATATGGTGCAGTCTATTGGGCATTTTGATATTGATTTTGGTAGTATTCCGGTTGATTTTGCAACGGCTTCTGCACATAAGTTTCACGGAATCAAAGGAATAGGATTTGCTTATATTCGTAAAAGAATTGGAATTCACGGTTCTATTTTTGGTGGTGAACAAGAACGTGGAATACGAGGAGGAACAGAAGCGTTGCATAACATCGTTGCAATGGAAACAGCTTTTTTAAAGTCATATAAAGATTTGAAAAACAATGTTTTATACCTAAAAGAATTAAAAAGGTATTTTTTGCAGCAGTTAAAAAAAGCATTTCCAGACATTTTGTTTAACGGACAATCGGCTGACCTGTATCGAAGTTCTCACACCATTGTCAATGTAGGATTTCCTTCTTTGAAAGAAAAAGCCGATATGCTTTTATTCTATCTTGATTTAAAGGGAATTGCGTGTTCAAAGGGAAGCGCCTGCCAAAGCGGAAGTGTGCAAAATTCGCACGTACTTTCGGCTTTTTTGACTGAGGAAGAATTGACAATACCCTCTTTACGCTTTTCTTTTTCACATTTCAATACGAAAGAAGAAGTTGATGAGTTTATTGAAATTTTACGAAATATTGAGTAAATGGTAATTTCTCTGACTTAAATGGTATGGGTAAGTTTTCCTTATTAAGTATGGTAAAATTAATTGTTTTATAATTGCTTAATTATTAGCATTTATGAAGAATTAAAAGAACATTTTTGATAAAAAAAAACAAAAATAAATTTCTATTTCAAAAAAAAAGTGTAATTTTACCTCGAAAAAAATAATCAAAAATAATGTCACAAAATAAGATTAAGAAAATAGCTGTTCTAACTTCGGGAGGCGATGCTCCGGGTATGAATGCAGCTATCCGTGCGGTGGTGCGTACGTGCGCCTATTACAAAGTAAATGTTTTGGGAGTGTATCGAGGCTATCAAGGTATGATAGAGGAAGATTTTGTAGAACTCAATGCACGCAGTGTTCGCGATACTATAAATAAAGGTGGTACATTCTTGAAATCGGCTCGGTCAAAAGATTTTAGAACCAAAGAAGGGCGTCAAAAAGCCTACGAAAACCTAAAAAAACACAATGTAGATGCCCTTGTGGTTATTGGTGGAGATGGTTCATTCACAGGAGCTTTGCTTTTCAATGAGGAACATAATTTCCCTGTGATGGGAATTCCTGGAACTATTGACAACGATATATACGGAACTACTTATACGCTGGGTTACGACACGGCTCTGAACACAGCTGTTGAGGCTATCGACAAAATTCGTGATACAGCAAGTTCGCACAATCGAATGTTTTTTATCGAAGTGATGGGACGCGATGCGGGCTTTATTGCTTTGAATACAGGTATTGGCGGTGGTGCAGAACGTATCTTAATTCCCGAAGAAAATACGCCTGCGGAAGAACTTTTGCAAGATTTGGAAGAAGGACATGCCAAAGGAAAAACATCTAACATTATTGTTGTTGCTGAAGGAGATAAATCGGGCAAAAATGTGTTTGAACTCAAAGAATATGTAGAGAGAAAACACCCTGAATACGACATTCGCGTATCAGTTTTGGGGCATATGCAACGCGGGGGAGCACCTTCTTGCTACGACAGAGTTTTGGCAACTCGTATGGGTGTAAAAGCTGTTGAGTCGCTCTTGGAAGGAAAATCAAATTATATGGTTGGAATTAATAACGACCGAATGGAGTTAGTTCCTCTTGAAAAAGCCATTAAAGGAGGCGAAGACAGCAAATTGGACAAAGACCTTATTCGCATTGCTGAAATTATGAGCGTTTAGAAGGTTAGAACGAGAGTGATTAGCAATTAGAGATTAGTGATAAGTGGTTAGTGTTTGGTCATCAATAATTTTTACCTTATAAAATGTAAAATTATGGAAATCACGAGTTTAAATCAGTTGGATATAAACGGTACATACACGTATGCCGATTATTTGCTTTGGAAATTAAAAGAACGCGTGGAGCTTTTTAAGGGTAAAATTTTCGCAATGAGCCCAGCTCCACGAACGAATCATCAAAAGGTTGCGGGTAATTTGCACGGAGTATTGTTTCCCTATTTTGAAGGACAAAAATGTCAATTATTTACAGCTCCGTTTGATGTTCGTTTGCCTAATAAACGGAATAGCAAGAAAATAGATACGGTGGTTCAACCTGACCTCTGCATCATTTGCGACCCTAAAAAAATAGACGACAAAGGCTGTATCGGAGCACCCGATTTAATTATAGAAATCCTTTCGCCTGGAAATTCAAAAAAAGAATTAAAAAACAAATTTGACCTCTACCAAGAGGCAGGTGTTTTGGAATATTGGGTGGTTCATCCAACTGAAAAGTGTGTTTTTGTCTATATCTTAGAAAACGGGCGATTTATGCACAGAGAGGTTGTTTTTGATGACGAAATATTGGTTTCAACAACTTTTCCTGATGTAAAAATTGACGCTAAAAGGATTTTTAGAATGTAAATTAGAAGAAAAATAACAAATTATGACAGAACTTATTACTCCTGAAAAATGGCTTGAAGATTGGCAAGCAACTCGCCGATTGACACGCAAAGTAATTGAGGCTTTCCCTGAAAAGGATTTGTTTGAATTTTCTATCGGTGGAATGCGACCTTTTTCAAAAATGGTCGATGAACTTTTGTATATTGCCGATTTGACAGTGCAGCAAATTGTTGAAAATGAAGTGATTCCGTTTTCAGGACACAAAAATTACGCAGGAAAAACCAAAGCTGAAATATTAGCGAATTGGGATAAAACCACCGAAAAAATAAATCAAGGTTGGAAACAAATTTCACGAGAACGTTTTCAAGAAAAATTTAATCTTTTTGGTATGTTTAATTACTCAATTATCGATAATTTTTCGTACCTTTACCAAAATGAAATTCACCATCGCGGACAAGGATATGTGTATTTGCGAGCCTTAAATATTGAGCCTCCGGCATTTTACAGTGAGTTTTGATGGGAAGTGATTAGTGAAAAGTGATTGGGTTCTGACAACAAACTGCTAAAAAATTAAATATGGGATTAGATATGAGACCAATGGGCAAACCTGTTGCTGGGTTTGAACAACGATTTAAAGAAATTTTTAATATCATTCGAGAAAATAAAAATCTTTCGGAAGAACAGAGACAAGCACTGCTCAATGAATGGTTTGAAAATCAAATTCCTTCTTATGAAACCATAAAAGCACCTCGTGTGGGAAGAGACCCTGAAGCAGATGCTTGGGCGATTGAGCAGTACAATCAAAGAGAAGATAAATCACTCTCATTGGAAGAATTTTTGCAAAAGATGAAGGGATATTATGTAATTGAATTGGCAAAAGAAACTGATGGTGTGCCTTGTTATATTTCTTGGGGACAAGATGGAAATGTATTTCGAGGGCAATTTATGACCGATTGCATTGACATTATTGGCGAAGATTTGGTCTATGAAGCGTGGGAAACAAAACTCGCAGAAGATACTCTTGATTATGGCAATAGGTTAATGCAGATAGCTGATAAACTTGCCAAAGAGCATCGCTTGGAATATTTAAAAGAACAAAGGAATCCGCCCGAAGATGCTGACGAAGAAAGTATGGAAAGTAAATTGCATATTTTGTTTTCTTTAGCAAAATGGCTGCAATTTTACGGCAGAAACGGACACGGATACGAAGCAGATTTTTAAAAAATGAGTTTAGCAATTAGCAAAAAGTGTTTAGCAATTTAGTTCTCTGATCACTAATCACTAAAAACTAACCACTAATAAAAAAAGTAAATAATTAAATAACATAAAAAATATGTCAACATTAAAAATTGGAATTAACGGATTTGGACGTATTGGACGTCTTGTTTTTAGAGCGGTTTATGAAAGACCCAATGTAGAAATCGTAGGTATCAACGACCTTCAAGATGTAGATTACATCGCTTACCTTTTGAAATATGATTCAGTTCACGGAACTTTCAAAGGAAACGTTGAAGTAAAAGACGGAAACTTGGTAGTTGACGGAAAAGTAGTTCGCATCACTGCTGAAAAAGACCCTGCAAACTTGAAATGGAATGAAGTAGGAGCTACCGTAGTTGCTGAATGTACAGGTATTTTCACTACTTTGGAAAAAGCACAAGCGCACATCAATGCAGGTGCTAAAAAAGTAGTTATTTCTGCACCTTCTGCTGATGCACCTATGTTCGTTATGGGAGTAAACCACAAAACAGCGAAACCAACAGATACAATCGTTTCAAACGCTTCTTGTACAACCAACTGTTTAGCACCGATTGCGAAAGTAATCAACGACAACTTCGGAATTGAAGAGGCTCTTATGACTACAGTTCACGCAACTACTGCAACTCAATTAACCGTTGATGGTCCTTCTAAAAAAGATTGGAGAGGTGGACGTTCAGCGCTTATCAACATCATTCCTTCTTCAACAGGAGCTGCCAAAGCGGTAGGAAAAGTAATTCCTGAATTGAACGGAAAACTAACAGGTATGGCGTTCCGTGTACCAACAGCTGACGTTTCAGTAGTGGATTTGACAGTTCGCACTAAAAAATCAACTTCAATGGCGGAAATTAGTGCAGCTATGAAAAAAGCATCAGAAGGAGAACTAAAAGGAATCCTTGGATACACTGATGAGTTGGTAGTTTCTCAAGATTTTGTAGGTTGTAAATTAACTTCTATTTACGACGAAAAAGCAGGTATTGGACTAAGTGATAACTTCTTCAAAGTAGTTTCTTGGTACGATAACGAAGCTGGATACTCTAACAAATTGGTTGATTTGGCAGAGCATATCGCTTCATTGTAATAATAAGTAAAGGCTGTCCGGATGAGTTTCGGGCAGCCTTTGTTTTTTAATCGTTTAACTTATAAATTAAAAAGATATGATTTTAATTGTAGATAGTGGTGCAACAAAGGCAGATTGGACGGCTTTGAACCGCCAAGGAGAAAAGGTATTTTTTACCCAGACATTAGGACTAAATCCGGAAGTGATTGATGAAAAGGACTTTATGGAGCGTTTGTCATCAAACAAAGAACTTGTAGAGAACAAAAATTCAGTTTCAGAAGTGTATTTTTACGGAGCGGGTTGCGGAACAAATCGTATGATTACGTTCGTAAAACACCTTTTGGAATCTTTCTTTAACAATGCAAAAATAGATGTTAAAGAGGATACTTTTGCAGCGGTTTACGCAACAACGCACCCAACGGATAAGGCTATTGTTTGTATCTTAGGAACAGGAGCAAACTGCTCGTATTGGAATGGAGAAAAATTGGTGCAAGCAGTTGATTCACTGGGATATATCATTATGGATGAATCAAGTGGAAATTTCTACGGAAAACGTTTGATTTGTGATTATTTCTTCAAAAAAATGCCGAAAGATTTGGCTGAAAAATTTGAAGTTCAATATGAATTAAATTCAGATATTGTTAAAAATCACTTGTACAAACTTCCAAATCCGAATAGTTATTTAGCGACATTTGCTCGATTTATTGTTGAAAATAAAGACCATAAATATTGTCGACAAATCATTGAGGAAGGTATGCAACTATTTGTTGACCACTGGATTATGCAATATGAAGCACGTTATGAAGTGCCTATTAATTTCGTAGGAAGTATCGCTTTCTATCTGCAAGATATTTTGAAAGAAGTACTTGCTAAAAACAATTTGAAAGTAGGCGTTGTGCTTCGTAAACCTATTGACGGATTGGTAGAATTTCACGTGAAAAACAGATAATCAGAAAGTTTTATGGTTTTGAAAGCCATAAGAAAGGTCTGATTTTACAAAAAATAAATAAAAAATAAGGAATAATATTGATTTATGTTCCTTATTTTTTATTTTTGCAACATAATGGATATGAAAATATTATATATGCCCTACGGAATATGCCATTTGAGTGTGGTTCCGGTTCGTTTAGAGCCTTTTGAAGGCGCGGAAATGACAACACAATTACTTTTTGGAGAATTGTTGCAAGTGATTGAAAAACAAAAAGATTGGAGCTACGTCAGAATGATTTTTGACGGAAGTGAAGGTTGGATTTTTAACAATCAATTCACGGAAATATCAGACAAAGAATATCGAAAAACGTTTAAAAAGAAACCAAAATATGCCCACAAATCAATAACCAAATTACGGTTAAAAAATGCAGAGAATGTGTTTTTACATATTCCAAAAGGAGCAACATTTTCATACAATTATTTGCTTAAAACATCACAATCTACACAAAAACCTACCAGTGAAGGAATTGTAGCAACAGCGTTGGAATATTTGAACGTCCCTTATCTTTCGGGTGGAAAAACACTTTTTGGCATCGATGCAGCTGCTTTGGTGCAAATGGTATGTAAGTTAAACGGAATCAACTTATTACGTACAGCTCAAAAGCAATCAAAGCAAGGTGAACTCATCAGCTTTATTGAAGAAACTCTTCCGGGAGATTTGGCGTTTTTTGACGATGATGAGGGACAAATAATTCACGTTGGAATGTTGTTGGGAGACAACAAAATCATTCATTCTTTTGGGCAAGTGAGAATCGATAAGTTAGACCACATCGGAATTTTCAATGCCGAAGTTCGCAATTACACTCATAAGTTGCGCTTGATGCGGCGAGTAACAAATCTTTGAAAAGAATAAAAATGATAAAAATATACCATAATCCACGTTGTTCCAAGTCACGTTGTGCTTTGGATTTGTTAAAATCTTCTGATAAAGAATATGAAATCATCGATTATATGAAAAATCCGTTAGGAAAAGTGGATATTGAATTGATTATCTCAAAATTAGGCATACAACCCATCGAGCTTGTCAGAACCAAAGAACCCATTTGGAAGGAAAAATTTCATAACAAATCATTAACGGGCGATGAAATTATTGAAGCTATGCTTGAATATCCTCAATTGATTGAAAGACCGATAGTTATTGAAGGAGATAGGGCAGTCATTGGGCGTCCGACTGAAAAAATTGTTGATTTTTTAAGTTGATTTTAGTGAAAAACTTTTTAATTTTTACTTTTTCTTTATATGTTTGCAAAATAGTAAAAAATTAAAAAGATGAAAAAGAATTTATTTTTGGCGGTTGCTATGATTTTCGGAACGGCAACAGCATACAGTCAGGCTTATATTTCAATAAGTGGAGGTTATGGCTTTGAGACCAATAAAAAAGTCATAGGAAGAGATGCTTCAACAACAGGAAGCGTGACAGAATTAAAAGGAAGCTACGGAGCAGGTTTGCAAACACAACTTCGTGGGGGATATTTTTTCACAAAACGTTGGGGAGCAGAACTGTCAGTAGGATATTTGCAAGGAGAGGAAATCACGACCAATAAAACGGCAGTTTCTGAAATAAAAGGACGTGGAAGAGCTTTTGGTGCTTCATTATCAGCAGTTTTTAACATAACAGATAATTTGTATGTTCGTGCTGGTGGAGTTACTAAAATTGGTGGGCAAACCGAAAGTTTTACGAGTTTGAGTACAAAAGTTCCTGCACAACTTGTGAACCCATCGGCTCCCGCAGGAATGACAGTTGATTTAAAAGCTGATTTTCAAACCAACTTTCACGGAAAAATTCCTTTTGGATTCATAGGAGGATTAGGATATCGTTTCAAAGTAGCAGAAAAAATTTCTTTATTTGTTGAAGGCGAATATTTATTAATTGATGTCGCTCGTAAAAAATCAAAATTGAAAAGTTTTTCAGGTTCTTTGGCTGGAAATACTATAACAGCACAGCAACTATCATCTGCTTTAAGTGCCTTAGACCCTAACCATCAATTGATTCCGTTGCTACAAGAAGAGTATGACTGGCAAGGCAAAGGTGCTCCTGATGCTCCTTACTCATCAATTGGATTGCATTTAGGTTTAACATATACTTTTTAAAAAATAAAAGAATTACATAGAAAAGCTATCTTACGTAGGGAGGATAGCTTTTTTATTGTTAAATTCCAATTTATTTTTGATTTTTTTAGCTCAAAATCGTACATTTGTGGTTCAATCATAAAAAATAATACAATGAGAATAGCATTACTTGGATATGGAAAAATGGGAAAAACCGTTGAAAAAATAGCTTTGGAAAGGGGGCACGAAATTGTTTTGAGGATTGACAATGCTCATACGCCTTATGATATCGCAGTTGCTGATGTGGCTATTGAATTTAGTATGCCTGAAAGTGCATTTGTTAATATTCAAAATTGTATTGAAAATCAAGTGCCTGTGGTGGCAGGAACAACGGGCTGGTTGAAAGACTATGACAAGGCAGTAACACTTTGTGGGCAACACCAAAGTGCATTTTTATACGCGTCAAATTTCAGTGTTGGAGTGAATGTTTTTTTTGCACTCAACAAAACACTTGCAAAATTGATGGCAACTTTGAAGGAGTATGATGTTTCAATTGAAGAAATTCACCATACACAAAAGTTAGATGCCCCCAGCGGAACAGCAATCACTTTGGCAGAAGGGATTATCGCAAATTCTGACAAAACTGATTGGAAATTGGGCGCAGCACAAGCAAAAGAAATTCCGATTGAAGCTAAACGTATTGAGAACGTACCAGGCACACATACAGTAACTTATCAAAGTCAGGTAGATACTATTGAAATAAAACATACCGCTCATAATCGCAACGGATTTGCTCTTGGGGCAGTGCTTGCCGCAGAGTGGATTGTAGGAAAAAAAGGTGTTTTTTCAATGAACGATGTGCTTAATTTGAATGCAATTTAACCAAACTAAAACAGGTCTATGGATTGTAAAATTATATTTTCAGATGTTGATGGAACTTTGTTAGATGGCAACAGAACTATTTCAGAATTAACAATTTACGAAGTAGGGCGGATTAAAGATAAGATTCCGTTTGTGTTGGTTTCCTCACGAATGCCCAAGCAAATGGAATATTTACGTCAGATGCTACAAACACTTGATACTCCGGTGATTGCCTACAACGGTGCGTTAGTTTTGAATCAAGGACAAGTGCTACATTCCACTGAAATTGATATTTCGTTGGTTGAAGAAATTGTTACAATCAATGAGCAGAATTTCGATGGAAGGATACATATTAGTTTGTTTCACAACGATTTGTGGTTTGTTCCTGAATATGATTTTTGGGCACAGCGTGAAGAAAATAACACGCGTACCCGTCCACAAGTGCTTTCCAATCGAGATGTAATTTTGGATTGGAAAAAGCAGAACATAGGCGCACATAAAATAATGTTGATGGGCGATGCTTCCCTGATTGAGGAAATGTATGCTCTTTTGAACAAAAAATTTGCTAAAAATCTCCATATTTATCGTGCAAAAGATACTTACATTGAAGTAGCCGACCAAAAAGTATCAAAATTAACTGGAATTAATGTACTTTTGGAACAATTATATGGTTATAATTTGCAACAATCGATGGCTTTTGGTGATAATTATAATGATTTTGAAATGATTCAGGGGGTAAAATATGGAATAGCCGTAGGAAATGCTCGTGAAGAAATAAAAAAAATAGCTTATGGCGTAACTTTTCACCATAAAGAAGATGGAGTTGCTAAATATTTAGCTTCTTTTTTTAGCGATATTTAAAAAATAAATAGAAATAATAAAAAAACGCGGAAAATGTCACTTCAGTTCGTTGTAATTCGGGAAAATATAAAAATTGCTTTTGAATCAATCAAAAGTCAACTTTTGCGAACAATCCTTACGGTTTTGATTATTGCCATCGGAATTACGGCATTGGTGGGCATTTTGAGTGTGATTGGCGCTCTACGCAATACTCTCGAAGGAAATTTTTCACAAATGGGTGCTAATACATTTTCCATTGTGCGCTATGAACATACACAGCGTGCTCGTGGAAGTGGTACAAAAGAAAAAATAAATCCTCCAATTGATTATTATGATGCTTCTGCTTTTAAAAATCAGTTGGATAGTCCGTTTGCAAAAACAAGTATATCTATTTTTTCCGCTTCGCTTGCTGAAGTGAAGTATGAAAACCAAAAGACAGACCCTTTGGCGAATGTCATTGGAGTTGATGAACACTACATCACTAATTCAGGATTAGAAATGGATAAAGGTCGAGATTTCAGTGTGTTAGATATTCAGAATAATATTAATGTTTGCGTGATTGGGGCAGATTTTCAAAAAACACTTTTGAAAGACCTAAATCCGATAGGAAAAGTGATTTCTATACGTGGGCATAAATTTAAAGTCATTGGAACATTAAAATCAAAAGGTTCTACATTTGGAAATTATGAAGATTTTCAGGTACTTATCCCTTTGGGAATAGCTCGTTCAGCATTTTCGGTTCAAAATCCAAACTATGATATAAAGGTGAGAGTCAGTGGGCAAGGGTCGCTCGAAGCAATTATGGATGATGCACTTGTTATTATGCGTAACATTCGAGGTCTCAGACCATTAGATGAAAATAATTTTGGAGTGGAACGCAGTGATGATTTATTACATAGAATTGCCAATATCACGGGGGCTATTGCCATTGCAGGATTCGTCATAGGTTTGATAACAATTTTAGGTTCATCAATTGCCTTACTTAACATTATGTTGGTATCAGTTACGGAACGTACCAAAGAAATTGGCATACGAAAAGCATTGGGTGCTCAAAGAAAGGCAATTACGATGCAATTTTTTACAGAAACGATGATTATTGCTCAATTAGGGGCAATTTCGGGAATTGTTTTGGGTGTAACTTTGGGATATTTTATTTCAAAAATGGCTGATTTTGAGTTTGTTATTCCGTGGGGAGTAATCATTGTTGCAATAATCATAGCTTTTGTGGTAGCCATCATTTCAGGATTGTATCCAGCCGTAAAAGCCTCAAAATTAGACCCTGTGGAGGCTTTGCGCTATGAATAAATCATCGATTTTGATTTTTGACGGAGATTGTCTTTTTTGTAATTGGGTGGCTCTCCATTTGGCAAAAGCTGACAAGCGGAATCGTTTCAGATTTGTGGCGAGCACCGGTGAGGCAGGAAAGCGGATAATCAACGAACATAATTTGCAAGAATTAGTAAAACAGACAGTTATAGTAAAAATTGGAAAAGATATTTTCATTAAATCAGAGGCTGTTTACCAATTTTTGAAAGAAAGTCAAACATATCCGATGTTTCGTTTTTTGATGAGATTGTTCCCTCGTTTTCTTGCTGATTTTTTCTATGACCTGATTGCAAAAAATCGGAAGAAAATTATCCGAAAGGAATGTCCAATGCCTAATGCTGAAATTCTGAAAAAGTTTTTAAACGATTAGAAAGAGTATATTTTCTATTATATTGATAATCAATAAGTAAAAAAATATGGGATTTTTTGATAAACTTTTTGGTAAATCCAAGAAAATGAATGTAGATAAGTCCGTTGCAGGTTCTCACCATCAGCAACCTTGTAAAACGGAAGATGAGTTATTGGAGAAATATGGTGGGATTGCACTTGAAAAACAACTTGATTTGGGTGAATTTATCGGGGAATATGATTGGGACGTCGATATGGAGACCGAAACAATTTGCTTTGGTGGTAAACTTACTTTTTCATTCCAAATTTTAGGCACGTTTTCATTTGCGTCAGGAACTTGGCTTTGGGCTTGGGCGAATACACAATCAGGCATTTCTGAAAACCTCTTGCAACAAGCCTTGCAATTAAAAAAATATGGTGAAGAGCACAATATAGACCTATTGAAAAATGCAAAATTTGATTTTTCAGAAAATCAAATGCACATAATAGGAATTATAGCCACAGGTATGTATGATGCAGATGGTTATTACATAGCCAGTTACGGACAGGGTGCAATGTTAATCACATTGACTGATGATAAGATAAAGGCGGTCAGAAATGACGTTCATTATCGGATTTTTTCAGTATTTCCACAATTGATTTCGCTTTACGAACTCAATCATAGAAACGCTTTGGAGTTCTATTTGAAAGCCAAGGGATATGACATTTCAGCAACTGAAACTTTTTTGGAGGGACAAAAAGATGGAAACATCATTCAAGCAGAATTTGATGAATTGTCAAGATTAAAAAACTTACAAGGAAAATAAATTTCTGTATGATTCCATATAAAAACTGCCCGAAAAAAGAATCTAATTTTTCGGGCAGTTGAACATTTTAGTTATCTTTATTCAGGTAATCTGTCATAAGCGCAGCAATGGTGCAAATTATTGTAGGTTTGTTCATCAGCACGTTCTTTGCCTGCATCGTGTCCTGCTTTGGCAATGGCTTTTTGTACATCTTTAACTGAACATTTGCGCTCATCAATAACGACTTGTATGTTTCCGCTATCAACGTTCCAATTCGCACTTTTCACACCTTTGACTGAATATGCCGCCTTTTCGATGCGTTTTTTGCACATATCACAATTACCGCCCACAGCAAATTCTACTTTTTTGTTTTTGTTAGGTTGTTCCTGTTTTTCTTGCGCAATGATTAGTCCGAAAGAACATAAAGCTATTGCTAAAATTAAAAAGTTTCTCATTTTGTTATTAGTTTAAATATTTGATTTTTAGTTTGTAATGTGTTGAAATGTAGTTACATATCTTATTGTCAATCACTTATAATTTTATCTAATTTTAAATCGCAATCCTGCGTAGTACATTTGTCCGAAAGCGGGTGCGTACAACATCGTGCTGTCAAAATAAGTGCCAAAAGGGTCGTTTGAAGCCAAAATTCCGTGTTCTTGTTTGTAATTTCCAATGTTTTCACCACCGATGTACATTTCAAAATTGTGGGAAAAAACTTTCGTGATTTGCGCATTCATTACGGCAAAAGCAGGAGCATAGTCACCCATTTGATATGGTACAGGATTGCTTGCAGTTGATGGAAGTCTCTGTTTTCCAAGCCAATTATACGTGAAATCGAACTTCCATTTTGAGTGATTTTTATCGTGATTTTCTTCCGTTTCATACGCTAAATTCGCAAAAAATCGGTGTTTTGGCGTAAGTGATTTTTCTAACTGTCCGCTTCTGAATTGTGTTTGTACATCGTAATATTTGTAGGCGGTTTTAAAGTCCAATCCTCGCAAAGGTGAAATACTGAACTCGGCTTGAAACGAATTAGCAAAACTTTTTCCGTCCAAATCGTAAAACACAACTTGCTGTGGTGAGTAGTCTAAATCTACAACGGCTTGATTTTCAAAATGTGTTCGGTAGAAATCAATCGCAATTTCGGCATTTTTGTTAAAAATTCGGAATGATTGCAAGAAACTTCCTCCGTAATTCCACGCAATTTCGGGATTCAATCCATAAAGTTTTCCTCCGTTATTGATAATTTCAAATCGTCTGCTTGATGCGAAAAGTTGTTGATTTTCAGCAAAAATATTAGCCGCTCGTTTTCCTCTTCCAGCAGAAGCTCTCAACACAGCATCTTTCCACGGATTGTAACGCAAGTGCAAACGAGGCGTGATGAAATTGCCTAAATTGTTGTGACTGTCAGCACGAATGCCTGCCACCAAACTGAAATTATCCAAATTATCGTATGTGTACTCAAAAAATGCTCCAATAGATTTGTCAATTCGTGAAAAATCAGCTGTTAAATTACTGTTTAGCAATTCATTAAAGTCATCATATACAAAGTTAATTCCCGTCGCAAATTTATTTTTCATATTGCCTATGATTGAGTTATAAATCAAATTGGAGTAAAATCCTTTTTGATGTATATCATATTGATTTAGACCAAAATACGAATTTTGTTTATGTGACTGAAATGAGTTTTGAAATCCGATACTTTTGTGAGACATTTCAGGAAAAACATATCCAATTTTGTTAGCAATACTGATTCTTTCGGAATTTATTTCGTTTCCCCACGCATTGGTAGTAAATTTATCTGTTTTCGGATTGAAATTCATTTCGCCCGCTTGACGTTCGTCTTTCATATAATTTACATTTAAAAATCCTACCCAACCTTTTTGAGAATCAGTATATTGCCAACGATTTAGTACATTGATTTGGTTTCCGAGTGGATTATCAATAAATCCGTCGTGATTGTGGTCACTTTTGACCTGTCGAACGTTTCCGTGAGCAAACAAAGTGGTTGACCATTTGTCAGAAAATTTCTGATTTACGTGTGCGTTCAATTCATATCGGCTATCTTGCGAACCGTATAAATTCAGATAAAAAGGAATGTCATTGGCTGGCTTTAAAATTTCGTAATTAATTTGTCCTGAGATACTTTCATAGCCATTGATAACACTTCCCGCACCTTTGGTGATTTGAATGCTTTCAATCCAAGTTCCTGGAACGAACGATAATCCGTAAGCCTGTGAAGCTCCACGAATAGCAGGAATGTTCTCTTCTGCCATTAAAATATACGGACTTGTCAACCCCAACATTTTGATTTGTTTGTTTCCAGTAACGGCATCGGAAAAATTTACGTCAATTGATGGATTTGTAGAAAAACTTTCTGAAAGATTGCAACAAGCTGCTTTTAAAAGTTCCTTGCTACTCATTATCTGAACATCAGCCACTTGATATTTTGCTCGTACGGTAGCTGCTCTCGTGTGCGTTACAACTACTTCTTCCAAGTTGTTTTCTGGTTGCATTTGCACTTTTGCAACAGAGCCAGAAAGCGTGTTGATAGTTTGCGTTTTATATCCTATATAGCTGAAAACGAGTGTGTTTGTGTGGTCTGTTTTTTTGATGACAAAATTTCCTTCTTCATCGGTAGAAACTCCGATGGTTGTGCCGTTCCAATACACGTTTACGCCCACCATCGGTTCGCTGTTTTCATCAAAAACCTGCCCTTTTTCATAGTTTTGAGAAAAGAGCATCAAAGGCAATAAAAGCCCTATCCATATTATATATTTATTCATTGTAATTAGTATTCTTTTAGAGAAATCTTAAAAAAGAAATCTTTTTGTTAATTGTTGTAATTCAGTGTGTTATAAGCTGTAAAAATTGCATATAACAAAATGGGGATACGCAATGAACTCGTTACAAAAATATGCCTTCTGTAAGTCTATTTTTATAACAACTTTCACTATTACAAACAATTACGCGTAAAATACTAACTGACAATAAAGTTTATAAAGAGGAGGTGCATTCAAATCCACGTAAAAAGCAGGAACGCTTTTTTTGGTTTTTGAAATGCTTTGATTTTGAAAATTATAGGAATGTGTTTCAGAAAGCACAAACGCAGAAACGTTTAATTCAAAAGATTTTGAAATAAATTTGCTTTCTGAACTTGACGGTTCAAAGGTTTGGTCATCGCAACAATCTGAATGTTCATCACTTTCAGCACAGCACGACTTTTCGGTTTGGCAAGCATCTCCCTTCTCAACAGACGGAAATCCCCAAGAAACCGAAGCCACTTCATCTTTGCAATAGTGGAACGTCAAAGCCCATCCTGAATTTGAAAACAAGATGAGAGAGGAGAGTAATATGCTTACATACTTTTGAATCATAGGGCAAAGGTAATGGTTATTTTTAAATTAAAATGTTAAAATCGAGATAATTTTTTTGCTATAAACGGAAAGACAATGAAAAAAAATAAATTCTATCAGAATTTTAAAAATAGAATAGTATCATAACATATTGATAATGAATATTTCAAAAAATCTTTTAGCAAATATGTTGTTTCTTTGCACTTTGCATTTTATCTTTGTATTCTTAATAAACTGAAAAGAATATGCCTTCATTATCTACATTTTCAAAATTTTTGCCTCAGGAAGAGCGTTTGGCGGTGTCAAACCAACGAAATTCTCTAAAAATTGGATTGCCCAAAGAGAGTACTTTTCAAGAGCGACGTATTTGTTTAGCTCCTGATGATGTGGCAGTTTTGGTGGCAAACGGACATCAGATTTTGATAGAATCAGGGGCAGGAGAAAGTGCCAATTTTTCAGATAAAGATTACAGTGAGGCGGGAGCTGAAATTGTGTATGACACCAAACAAGTTTTTTCTTGCCCAATTGTTTTAAAAGTGGAACCACCGACAAAGACTGAAATTGATTACCTGCGCCCAAAATCCGTGTTGATTTCAGCTTTGCAAATAAAAACTCAAAATAAGGAATATTTTGAGGCTCTTTCCAAAAAACAAATTACAGCATTGGCTTTTGAATACATACAAGATGATGAACGTAACTTTCCTGTGGTTCAGTCAATTAGCGAAATAACCGGAACAGCCTCCGTATTGATTGCTTCTGAATTAATTGCCGATACGTCTAATGGAGGAGGAGGCTTCCTTTTTGGGAATATTACGGGAGTTCCGCCCATTGAAGTAGTTTTTTTGGGAGCTAATGACATTACAGCAGCCGCAGTGCAGTCTGCGATTGGATTGGGAGCAAAAGTGAAGGTTTTTGACAATTCATTGGCAAATTTAAGACAGTTAAAATCAACATTGTGCGAATCTATTTTTACATCAACTTTACAGCCTAAAATTTTGAAAAAAGCGCTAATGCGTTGTAATGTACTCATCGGGGCAATGCGTGGAGAAAATCGGTCGCCTGTGGTTGTGAGCGAAGATATGGTGCAACTGATGAAAAAAGGTTCTGTTATTGTTGATGCAAGCATTGATACGGGCGGCTGCATTGAAACCAGCCGAATAACGACATTAGCAAATCCTACTTTTGTGAAACACAACGTAGTACATTATTGTGTTCCGAATATAGCCTCCCGTTATGCCCGAACAGCTTCATTTACGTTAAGCAATATTTTGATGCCTTTCATTTTGAAAATAGGAGAGGAGGGAGGCATCGAGAATACGTTACATACTGACAAAGGATTTCGCAACGGATTGTATTTTTATCACGGAGTGCTGACCGATAGTACAGTTTCAGAATGGTTTGGGCTTCCATTTAAACCGATTGATTTGTTATTTGTTTGATTTTTAGAATATTATTTTTCCGAAATAAATAAAAATGTCAATATTAAAAAGAATAGGATATTACGCCATAGGGCTTTCCATAGGCATTGTTTTGGTCAGTTTTTTCTTCAAAAAAAAAGGAACAGAAGAATTTTGTTACTTTCCAAATTGTAGAGTTTTGAAAGACATACGTTCAAAAAATATGGAAATTTCACCTGAAATATGGGCTTCCAAAGAAGAATTAACTCAAATTTTTACGCAAGGAGATGTGATTTTTTCAAAAAGTGACGTTAAAGTCTCTCCGTGTAAAAAATACGTAATCGAAGGCGATTTGCAAGGAAAGAAAGTGGAAGTGATTGTTGAAAATTGTAAAGACAAGGCGATTGTTAAATCATTGAAAATGAAACGATGACGATGCTATACAGCTATGAACACTTCTCTTGACATACTAAAAAAATATTGGGGATACGATTCTTTTCGTTACCCCCAAGACCTCATCGTTAAAACCATTTTAGAAGGAAAAGACGTGCTGGCTTTGATGCCCACAGGTGGCGGAAAATCCATTACTTTTCAAGTGCCAGCTTTGATGAAAGAAGGAATTTGCATTGTCGTTTCCCCTTTGGTGGCTTTGATGACCGACCAAGTGGCAAACTTGAAAAACAGAGGCATAAAGGCACTTTCCATCGCTGGCGGAATTTCGCACGATGACTTAGAGCGTTTGCTCAACAATGCTATTTATGGCGATTATAAGTTTCTTTATCTTTCGCCCGAGCGTTTGCAACAAGAAATTGTTCAGACTTTTATTAAATCAATGAAAATCAGTTTAATAGCTATTGATGAAGCCCACTGTGTTTCCCATTGGGGGAAAGATTTTCGTCCTGCATATTCGAAGTGCCAATGGTTGAAAGAACAATTTCCAGAAGTTCCTATATTAGCACTGACTGCTTCGGCAACTCAAAAAGTGCAGCAAGACATTTTGCATCAATTGAAAATTGAAAAAGCAACAGTAATTTCTACCTCTTTAAAACGCCCAAACATTGCGTATATGGTTTTTAAAACTAACAATAAATGGCAACGTTTGGAGCAAATTTTGAAAAAAAATCAAGGAAGTTCGATTGTGTACGTGCGTAGCCGTAATGGTACAATCCGAATGGCGGACTATTTGCAGGAACAAGGCATTTCAGCCACTTTTTTTCACGGTGGACTTTCGGCAGATGAAAAAAACAGAAAGCTCAGTATGTGGCTTTTAGGCGATGTTCAAGTGATGGTTGCCACGAATGCTTTCGGAATGGGCATTGACAAACCTGATGTACGAACGGTCATTCACTGGGAAATTCCGCCAACAATCGAGGATTATTTTCAAGAAGCGGGCAGAGCAGGACGCGATGGAGCAAAAGCCTATGCTGTGTTACTTTATGATGATTTTGATTTGCAAAATGCTAAAAATCAATTAGAAGAACAAACGATAGATGTTTCTTACCTCAAATTTTTGTATGTAAAATTGAATGCGTATTTTCAAATAGCTTATGGCGAAGGGGAAGAAATTCCGTTTTCGTTTCAATTTTCTGATTTTTGCAAACGCTACGGATTGCATTTTCAAAAAGCCTATAATGCACTTTCCACACTTGATAGACTTTCAGTGATTTCATTAAGTCAAAACTTTCATAATAAGGCTACTTTGCAATTTTTGCCGTCAAGTTTTGAGGTGATAAATTATTTAAAAACACAATCGGATTTAAAAGACCTCGTTTTCTATCTTTTGCGAAATTTCCCTGGAATTTATGAGCAAACCATTCCAATAAATATTGAAAAAATAGCCCAAAAAACAGGAATGGAAACTTCAAAAATCATTGCTCAACTCGAAAAGTTACAGCAAGATGAAATCGTCGCTTTTACAAATGGAGAGACCGATGCCGAAATTATTTTTAAAGTACCACGAGATGATGACCGAGCTATCAATGCTGTTGCTAAAAATTTGAAAGAATATAATCGTAATAAATTTAATTTACAAAAGGCTATGTTTCAATATGTTGAAAATGAAACAGAATGTAAAAGTATTCAATTGTTGCGATATTTTGGTGAGAAAGAGAAAGAATCTTGCGGAATTTGTTCGGTTTGCGTTTCAAAGAAACCCCACGTTGTTGCAAATTCTCAACAAATAGAAGAACAAGTGATGCACTTGCTAAAACAACAGAAAATGTCATCAAACGAGCTGATGATGCAATTACCTTTCACAGAAAAAGATATTCTTGAATGCTTATTTAATCTGTTAGAAATGAATAGATTAAGATTAAATGAATTTAACCAATATATATTGATATGAGAAAAACAAAAAGCAACCTAATAAGGTTGCTTTTTTGAGCGGGAGACGAGGTTCGAACTCGCGACATTCAGCTTGGAAGGCTGACGCTCTACCAACTGAGCTACTCCCGCCTATCCTTTTGTTTTACGGGTGCAAATATACTATAAAATTATTCATATTTCCAAATTTTTTTAAATATTTTTTTTATTTTTTTTTAATTGTAAATTTTAATTATTTGAAATATAGAGTTTAAGATAAAATACAATGTGGCAAAAGAGATGTTTTTTTGCTCAAAAAATCTACAAAGCCAAATTGATTGAAAGAAAAAACAAGCAATGTAAGGAAAACAACTTAACTTGTCAGCAATTAAACAATTGTTTCTAAAAATAGTGAAAATTATTTTATTCAATGTTATCTTTTCAAGGTCTCTGTGAGTTTTTCCAACGTTTTTTTCACGCCTTCTTTGTCAATGGAACTTTCATCAAGAGCAGTTGGAATTTTTGAAAGGTTATTGATTGTCAATCCATTGGAAAGAATTCGTAGAAGAGCCAATTTTTCCTGATTTTGATTCACAAGCACAATTACTTCCTCGATGTTTTCGTCTGTGCCCACATAATTAATCTGAAATTTGACACCCTTGCTGGTGGTTCGCACTAATTCTTGATATTTTTCGTCTTTCAGCAGATTTTTAATTTCCTCATATTCCTTGTTAAGTTGTTGTTTGTCGTCTTTGTTAAACAACAAAACGTTGATATTTTTGATGCTCTCCAACGGATTTTCCCCCGAAACGATTGACTTTTTTAGAAAATATTTTGGCGAAATATTCATCGTAATAAAATCAGGATTTTCAGATTTCTCCACAATATATTTTTGCAAACTTTTAGAGTTTTGGCAAGCTGTGAAACTTAGCGCAAAAACAAAAAGAGCAATAATTTTCAGTAACGGTCTCATAGTCTTATTTTTTCTTAATTTCTTGAACTTCTTTCGGTAGGTTCATATTTTTGGTAAGCACCCCTATTTTATTAAGGTCAATATCACCAAGTAAGCTCAAAATCACGGCTTGATTTGAGTTGTTTCCATCCTCAATAAACATCAACAATTCTGAGACGTGGTCAGCATCTTTGCCTTGTTTTACATAGAATTTTACGTTTGAAGATTTATCTTTCACACGCATCAATTCGGTCAAAGAAGATTTGTTCAAATAATTCTGCACTTCGGTTTTCATTGTTTGTGCAACTGACTTGTTTTCAGTGGTAAACACTTTTAGACTTGTCAATTTGTTAGCAATTTCCATAAACTCTTTGGCTTCAACATCTTTGCTATCAATTTTTGACAACATTTGGAACATTTTTTGCGAAACAACCACCGTTGTAACCTCATCATTTTCTTCAAATTTATCAAAAGCAGATTGCCCCATTGATTTTCCACAAATCCATAAAAAACTCGCTAATAAAAATAATTTTGTTTTCATATTTATTTACATTTTAAATTTTTATACATTTTATTTATTTCAATTTTTCTAAATTCACGATTTTGCTCGTTGTTTGGTCAAATTCTTTTAGGTATTTCATCTTTTCCGTACCTTTGTTATAGTTAACAGAAACCATTTGCAAGGCTTCTTTCACTTGCTCAAAAGCAATTTTTGCTTCTTTTTGCTGTTTTTGTTCGTTCAAATAATAAGAAAATCCGAAAAAGATAGACAAAAATGTCGCCACAATCGCAATTTTTTGAAATAAATTTCTTTTTTTTACGATTGGTATGTAAGGCGTTTTGTTCGGATATTTTTCACCAGAAGTTTGTTTGAAATATGCAAACAAGGGCACGTATTCGCGCAATGAAGCATCGACATTTTCCGAATTGAAATAAGTATGTAATTCCCTTTCTTCTTGCAAAGAAGTTTCGCCTTCAAAGTATTTGTTCAATAATATTTTTATTTTTTCAGTCATATTTTTCTAATTAAATGCCATTAATTTTTCACGTACAGTTTTTCTCGCTCTGGATAATATCACTCGAATAGTAGCTTCTTTTATTCCTGTAATTTTTTCAATTTCTTCAAACTCATATTGTTCAATATCACGCAATTGCATTACCAAACGTTGTTGTTCAGTGAGTTGATTGATGATGTTTTTTACCTTTTCTAACATATCACTGACTTCCAATTGTTTTTGTAAAGATATGTGATTTTCAGTTTCATATCTAATATATGTAAGTGACAAGTTTTCACTACTTTTCGATTTTAATTTATCAAAACATAAATTTCTTGTCAGTGTCATTGCATACGCCTCTAAATTGTGAATTTCTTTTAGCTTTTGCTGTTGTTGCCACAGTTTTAACAAAATTTCTTGTGAGGTATCCTCAGCTTCATCTTTTGAGATAAGCAATCGCTTTGCGAGGCGGAAAATCTTATCCTGAAAAGGGCGAATATGTTCTAAAAATACCTTGTGTGTCATAAAAAAATGATTATTTTTTTCATACAGAAGACGAATGTATGAAAAAAATGTTACATTTGTAAAAAAAAAAGATGTTATGAAAAAAATAATTTTATCGATGGCTTTCGTAGTTGCGCTTTTGTCGTGTAAAAAAGACGGTGATGATACACCTAACAACCCTACAACCGAAGTGCAAGATTTGCAAGTGAGGGACTTTATTTGGAAAGGATTGAATAGTTGGTACTTATGGCAAGGAGATGTGCCAAATTTGGCAGATAACCGATTTGCTGCAAATGTTGTTCAAACCAATTTGACAAATACGACCTACACGGATTTTTTGAAAAATCACAAATCATCTAAAGAATTGTTTTATAGCTTATTAAATCAATACGAAACTATTGACCGATTCAGTTTCATTACAGATGATTACACTGAATTGGAAAGAAGTTTTGCGGGAATTTCACTCAGTTCGGGAATGGATTACGTGCTGTCTCGTTATGGTTCAGGCGATGGAATTTTAGGCATTGTTCGTTACGTACTTCCCAACTCAAGCGCTGAACTACAAGGAGTTAAACGAGGTGATATTTTTTTGTCAGTTGACGGGACGGCCTTAAATCTAACAAATTACGCAGACTTGTTGTTCAATGAAAAAACAACAATGACAATTGACATTAATAAAGTTGAAAGAGTTAACAATCAATTGACCATTACTCCAACAGGGACTTCTGTTACAATGACAAAATCAGAAATAACTGAAAATCCGATACTTATTAATAAAGTGATTGAAAAAGGAAATCGTAAAATTGGTTATTTGATGTATAATGGTTTCACTGCCAACTTTGACCAAGAATTGAACAATGTTTTCGGAGAATTTAAAAGTCAAGGAGTTACTGATTTAGTTTTAGATTTGCGCTATAACGGAGGCGGAAGAGTTTCGTCAGCGATTTATCTTTCATCGATGATTGCGGGGCAATTTAACGGACAATTATTTGCCAAAGAACGTTGGAACAGCAAAATACAACCTATCATTGACAAGAGCGGCTCGTCAATATATTTTACAGATAAAATAGGCTCTGTGGCAATTAATAGTCTAAATTTGCAAAAAGTGTATGTTATCACAACAAATCGAACCGCCTCAGCAAGTGAATTGGTAATCAATGGATTAAGCGCTTATATTGATGTGGTGCAAATCGGAAAAACCACACGAGGAAAGAACGAAGGTTCTATTACCATTTATGACAGCCCTAACGGACATGACAAAAAAAACATTAACACAAGCCACAAGTGGGCAATGCAACCTTTGGTATTGAAAATGGAAAATGCAAACGGATTTGGTGATTACACCAGCGGATTAGTACCTTCAATTGTTTTAGAAGAAGACCTCTCTAATTTTGGAGTTTTAGGCGACGAAACAGAGCCTTTATTCGCCCGAGCCATTCAAAGCATCACGGGCGCTTCCGGAAAAGTGCCTTTGCGTGAAGTTTTGATGCCTGTGAAATATGTATCTGATTCAAAAGCATTTAACTTCGCAGCTAACGAAATGTATAAATAAATGATTTTCAAATGAAAAAGAGGCTATTTAAAGTTTTTTGTGTCAAACAATCTTAAACCAACAGCCTCTTTTTTAATAGAGAAATTAAATTTGATAATTATTTCATTTTTAGATAGATACAACTAACAAAAAATGAATAAATTTTATAGATTAACGGTTTCAAACGTAGAAAAGTTAACGGAGGATTCTGTCAAAATCAGTTTTGACATACCTGAATTGTTGAAAAAAGAATTTTCTTTTGATGCAGGGCAATATTTGACTTTACAACAAACAATTGATAATCAAAAGATAAGAAGAGCTTATTCAATATGTTCCGCAACAAATGAAAGAGAGTTGAGTGTTGCAGTAAAAAGGATTCCGAATGGTGTTTTTTCAACTTATGTTACTACTATCTTAAAGACTGGCGACACGTTAGAGGTGATGCCTCCGCAAGGAAATTTTATCTTTCTTCCGCAGTTTTTTGAAGTGTTTGAAGAACAGAATATTATGCTTTTTTCAGCTGGAAGTGGGGTAACTCCTATGATGAGTATTGCCAAAACAGCTTTGACAAAAACGAACATAAAGGTGGTTTTTGTTTTTGGCAATAAATCAAAAGAAGAGGCCTTGTTTTTTGACGAAATAGAACAACTGAAAACGGTTTATCCTGAACGTTTTTTTGTGCATTATGTGTTCAGTCAAAAACTTTGGAAAAATAGTTTTTTCGGAAGAATTGATGACCGAATTGTAGGGCAAATCTTTCAGGCGTATAGACATCTTGATTTTGGAAGGTATTATGTTTGCGGACCAGCGGAAATGGTTATTAATGTGCGTGATTTAATATTTCTCAGAGGAATTCCGTCAGAGAAAGTATCTGTTGAGTTTTTCAAAGTAATGCCCATACAGCCTCCAAGCAATTTTTTACAAAATTCAGAAAATGTGAATGTTAAGGTAGTTTTTGATGGAAAAGAAACTTTTTTTGAAACTACTAAAAATCAAAATTTATTGAGTTCGGTGTTGCAACACGGAATTGAAGCGCCTTATTCTTGCAGGAATGGTGTTTGCAGCAGTTGTATTGCAAAAGTGATTGAAGGAGAAGTCAAAATGGCTAAAAATGAAACGCTTGTTGACCAAGAAATTGCAGCAGGATTGGTGCTTACTTGTCAGGCGTATGCTATTTCTGATGTAGTGAAATTAACCTATGACGTATAAGAAAATTTAAAATTATAAGTAAAAATGAAGCATATATTTATTTTAGCGGTTGGCTTGTCATCTTGCAGTTCAGGAAGTCCAACTAACCATATGGCAATGAAAGATTATGAACCCCAAGCAAAAAATATTTTGGTAGATATCAGAACTCCCGAAGAATTTGCAGACGGGCATTTGGAAAACGCCATCAATATTAATTTTTTTGATGAGAATTTCGTAACAAATTTTGAAAGTCAATTTGATAAAAACGATACCATTTATATTCATTGTAAAAGTGGTGGACGAAGCACAAAGGCAGTGCAAATCCTTGAACAAAAGGGATTTAAGAATTTAATTCATCTGGACGGGGGCTTTTTGCAATGGCTCGAAGCAGGGAAACCTATTGAGCAATAACAAAAACACTATTATTTAAAATCAATATAAATTACATTGTTTTTTTCGTAAATATCGTCCTTTTTGAAACAGTTATAACAAAAAAATTATACCTTTGGGCAAAATTTTTAGATTATGTTTGAATTTGATCAATATTTGGGATTTTTAGTCTTTTTGGGCATTGCAACTATTGGATTTTGGTTGATGATTTTCTTATTGACTTTTGTAGTTCCTTATTGGGTTGGAGGGGCTATTTTGGAGCGAATTCAGGAGAAAAAGGCTGCTAAAAAAGCTAAAAAAGAACAATCTTAAAAGGCTATTCGATATTTCATAAAATGTGATTATTAGATTTTTGCGGAAGATTTTCTTTCGCAAAAGTCTTTTCTTGTTTATTAGATTTCCGTCAATTACGCTATGTCAGCAGCAGTAGAAGAAAAATTAGAAAAAATACCCGTTATTCGCAATATCGTTGCTTTTTTGAAACAAATTTCGTTGGCAAAAAACGCTTTTTCTCTTTATGATTTGCTCGAACTTTACATAGTAGGGATTGTTAAAGGGGCGTTGACTTACCGAGCGAGCGCTATTTCGTATAGTTTTTTCTTGGCGATTTTCCCATTTTTGTTGTTTATTCTGAACTTGATTCCTTACGTACCGATTGAAAATTTTCAATCAGATGTTTGGTCATTTATCAATGATTTACTTCCGCCAGGAACTAATGAATTTTTCTCAGAAATATTTTTTGACATTGCTGATAAAAAACGAGGTGGTTTGCTTTCGTCTGTTTTTTTTCTTTCTATCTTTTTGATGACCAATGGAATAGTGGCTATTTTTGGAGGATTTGAGTTTTCGTATCACGTTAAAATCACACGTACTTACATTCGGCAGTATTTTGTAGCTTTGATGGTTGCCATTATTTTAGCTTTGTTGATTTTGATGGTTGTGGTAATGTTTATTGCTTACCAAGTTTACTTGCTGCCTTATTTAGGAAAATTGGGCATTTTACACGATAACGAGACCTTGTTAAAATGGTCAAAATTGGGGTTTGTTTCTCTGGTAACATATTTTGCAACTTCCATTCTTTTCTTTTTTGGGACTTCCGAAGGAAAGAAAAGTAAATTTTTCTCAGTAGGTTCAACTTTTACGGTTTTACTTTTCGGCGTAACTACCTTCTTATTTGGCATTTACATCGAAAATTTTTCTCAATATAACCAACTTTATGGCTCAATTGGAGCGTTATTGATTTTTTTGTTGTACATTTGGCTGAATTCAAACATACTTTTGTTAGGATTTGAACTGAATGCTGCTCTTCTGCAACTTAAAAAACCGAGTTAATGTCTTATTTCGTTGATGTTATATTACCCATTCCGATACGAAAATTATTTACTTACGGAATAAATCAAGATGAAGCCCGATTTCTGAAATCAGGAATGCGGGTAGCGGTTTCTTTTGGAAAATCAAAGGTTTATACTGCGTTGGTGTTTCAAGTACATACCAACACGCCGACTTATGAAACCAAAGATATTGAATACATTTTAGACGAAATTCCCATAATAAGTCCGTTGCAATTGCAGCATTGGCAATGGATTTCAGATTTTTATATGTGCTCTCTGGGAGAAGTGTTCAAAGCTGCAATGCCTTCTGCTTTTTTATTGGAAAGTGAAACAGTGGTTGAAATAAGTCATAAAGATTTGGAAATGAGTCTATTTACTGATGATGAGTGGTTAGTTTACGAGGCTTTGGGATTTAAAACTGCCTTAACAGGAAACGAAGTCGGAAAGATTGTAGGCAAGAAAAAAGCATTGAAAATTCTGAAAAGTTTGGTAGAAAAAAATGCCGTCAGAATTTCAGAAAAAATGTTTGAAAAATACGTTCCGAAATTGGTTAAGTATGTGCGCTTATCAACTGAATTTCAAACTGATGAAGGAATTAAAAAGGCATTTGAAAATCTGTCCCGAGCTGATAAACAACGACAATTGCTGGTTGCCTATTTTAATCATATAAACAAAGATAAATCGCCTTTAAAAGCGGAAAAATTGCTCTCACAAGCCAATGTTTCGGCAAACATTTTAAAATCGGTGGTTGATAAAGGCATTTTAGAAGAGTATTTTATTCAGAAAGACCGTGTAAGTTTCGCAGGCGATTTGCTTGATAAAAAAACGTTGAATGAAGCGCAATACGAAGCTCTTGAACAGATAAAACAACAGTTTAAAGAGAAACAAACTGTTCTTTTTCAAGGTGTTACGGCTTCCGGAAAAACCGAAATTTACATTGAACTCATTGACCAAGTACTCAAATCAGGAAAACAGGTACTTTATTTATTGCCCGAAATAGGGCTTACGGTGCATCTAATCAATCGATTAAAGAATTTTTTTGGAGATAAGTTAGGCGTCTATCATTCAAAATACACATCAAATGAACGCGTAGAGGTTTGGAATAATGTCCTTCAAGAAAGTTCTAAAAATCAGCTTGTTGTAGGGGTTCGCTCATCTGTATTTTTGCCTTTTTCAAATTTAGGTTTGGTGATTGTTGATGAAGAACACGACCCTTCATATCGCCAATTCGAGCCAGCACCGCGTTTTCAGACTCGTGATGTAGCCATCGTTTTGGCAAAATTACATAATGCCAACGTGCTTTTGGGTTCGGCAACTCCGTCGCTCGAAAGTCTTAACAATGCAAAACGTGAAAAATACGGATATGTGTACCTTTCAAAACGTTTTGGAAATTTTCAAAAACCTGACATACAGATTATTGATTTGAAAGATAAGCGTTTCAGAAAGCAAATGAATGGGCATTTTTCTGATACACTTATTCAAGAAATAGAACACACTTTGCGAGAAGGAAGTCAGGTCATTTTGTTCCAAAATCAGCGTGGATATGCCCCTGTGGTGCAATGCGAATCTTGCGGAACAGTTCCTCAATGTCCACATTGTGATGTGAGTTTGACGTACCATCACGGGCGCAATCAATTGCGTTGTCATTACTGCGGATATGCCATTATGATGCCTCAAACGTGTGTCGCTTGCGGAAGTACAGACCTGAAAACCAAAGGATTTGGAACGGAACAAATCGCCAAAGAATTGGCTGTACTTTTTCCAGAAGCAATTGTTGACCGAATGGATCAAGACACAACAGGTAGAAAATATGGTTATGAAAAAATACTTTCAAAATTCGAGCAACAGGAAACACAAATATTGGTAGGAACTCAGATGATTTCCAAAGGATTAGACTTTGAAAACGTGGGTTTGGTGGGAGTAATGAATGCAGATTCATTAATTCATTTTCCTGATTTTAGGGCTCACGAACGCAGTTTTCAATTATTGGTACAAGTGTCGGGCAGAGCAGGAAGAGGAGCTAAAAGTGGAAAAGTATTGATACAGACCTACAATCCAAAACACCCCGTTTTGCAGCAAGTGTTGCATAATGACTTCAAGCAAATGTTTCAAAGTCAGATTGATGAGCGAAAAGAATTTCTATATCCACCTTTTGTTCGATTGCTGAAAATAACGCTAAAACATTCAGATTTTAACAAAGTTAACGAAGGTGCTGACTGGTTTGCCCAAGTGTTACGACAAGGATTTTCAAACCAAAACGGACTACAAGTTTTGGGTCCTGAATTTCCGCCTATTTCTCGTATTCGTAATGAGTATATGAAAGATATTTTGATTAAAATTTCTCCTAATGTCTCTATCGAAAAGGTGAAAAAATACGTGTTACGCACCGAAATTAGTTTTCAAGCAGTACCCAATTTTAGAGCTATTCGAGTGATTTTTTATGTGGAATAAGAAGTTGAAAAGCCATAAAAAAACAAGCAATAAGTGATATGAAAACCTATTGCTTGTTTTTTCTTTTTATAGTTTCTAAAATAAAATCATAAACACCAGCATTGTAATTCCACAAATCACTAATGGCCCTACAACACCTGCTATGAGTCCGATGTATCTAAAATCTTTTTGCTGCAAATATCCCGTACTATAAATAATGGCGTTCGGAGGAGTTGATATTGGCAAAAACAATGCCGTAGAAGCACTCAAACCAATCACCATAGGGAGCACAATGGGATACTGATGTGTTAAAATAGCCGCAATCGGAATCAAAATGGTTGCCGTTGCAGTGTTACTCATTACGTTCGACATCAGCACCGTCAGAGCTGCAAAGACAAAAACCAACACGTAGAAATTCAAATTCACTTGTTGAAGTTTATCCACATAATGCTGTGCCAATCCTGTTTCTTTGATAGCCATACCGAGTGCCAAACCACCAGCTACGAGCATCAACGTATCCCAAGAAAGTTTGCGAACATCGTGCCCCGTAACGATTCCAAGCATTGTAAGCAGCATAATAGGCAAGAAGGAAACAATAGCTGCGGGAATATTATGCAATTTTTCAGTGAGCCATAGTAAAAGGGTGAGACAAAGAATGACCAATACCACATTTTTTTTCATTTTCAATATGGTAGGATTTTCTTTTTTCTCTTCTTCGGTTAGCTCTTCATCTAATTCTATGTTTACGGGTGTATTAGTTTTGATGTATTTTATTTTTAGTAAGTACCACGTTACCAGCGTCAAAATGATTGACACAGGCATACCGACATACATCCATTCAAGGAATCCGATTCCTCTGTTAGAAAGAGCATCAACAGCGATGGCATTCGGAGGAGAGCCAATAAGCGTTCCCATACCGCCAAATGAAGCCGCAGCCGCAATTCCGATTAAGAGAGCCTTGCTCAAAGGAGAGTCTTTTGGAAGTGTTTGTAGGAAAGCTGACACCGACGCTACCATCATCGCCGTGGTTGCTGTGTTAGACATCACCATTGAAAAAGTTGCCGTAGTGAGCATCAATCCCAAAAGAATTTTGTCGGGTGTTTTTCCAAAACGAGAGATAGACATCTTGAAGACAATTCTGTCTAAATGCGTTTTCTGCATTGCATAAGCGATAAAGAACCCTCCCAACATCAGCCAAATAACACTATTTGACCACGTGTTTACATACTCTTGATAGTATGATTTTGCGTTTTCGGGGTCTAATTCCGAGTAATAACTGTTAGTAGCAAAAATGAGAAACCCGAAAATAAAAAGTCCTGTGGCAAAGGGAGGAATGGCTTCCGTTACCCATAGCCCAATGGCTAAAAACAGAATGAAAAGCACATAAATCTGAGCTCTGTTAAGTTCTGGCTCATACAACCAATACGTAAGCCCAAAAGCCAATATGGCACTGAGCAAGAAATAGATAATCCTGCGCTGTATATCCACTACTTTTTGAATACGCGACAAGATTTGAAATGAATAATGTCTGGAATCTGCCATAATATTACAGTATAAAGGTGGTTAAAATTTTTGCCAAAGGTATGAAAAAAAAACAAAACGAAATAATTTTGAGTGTTAAAGTTTAATTTTTCGGAATAAATCGAAAAAAAGACAGGTAATACACAATAAAAAAATATGTTAAATTTTAGATTTTAATTTCTTTTTTTTGACAAAATTTATATATTGTGTCCCCACAACTTACTCAATAAAACCAACCAAAAAACATTATTTTTTGGCATTAGTAAATTTTCATAGATAAAATATTGTCTCTTTTAGCCATTAATAATTTTAAAGACAGAATCATCATTTCTAAACTTTTCGTATAGCATTTTGTTTTTCGTCTAAATCTTGCTAAATAATGTCTAATCAAACTATTAAACCCTTCAATAGTAAAAGTTTCTGCTTTGGTGCAACTTTTACATTTGAATCGTTGTTTTCCTTTCAATACCCCATTTTTTACTTTATTTTCAGATTGACACTTAGAACACACAAATGACTTTTTTGTAAATGTACAAAATCTATATTATTTTACTAATACCAAATTTTGAATCATTTCATATGTGCTTTGATATTATCAAATAACTGTAAGGTTCGGACAGAATCACTATAATTTAAAAAAAGTATTTGATCCGTAGAATGATAAATTTTAATATAGTGTTTTTTATTAGTATGTAAAGAAAGTTTGTATATTTCTCCTTTTTCGGTTTTAAAAAAGCCTTTTTTGACAACTCCTACATCAAATCCGTTAGTTCGTAGGACAAATTTAGGTAATTCATCGACTACCTTTATTGAATCAATATCTTTCATCTTTATACTAAAATGGTAAAGACCTGAAACTTCAATTCTCTCTTTAGTAATCTCAATGTCACTTTCTCTTGTTGCGTAGTAAAGAAAAACACACAAAGCCCCAATTAAAAAAAGAACAATGTAAGTGTTTTTTTTGGAGAAAGTTTCTCTTTTTTTTATTGGATTGGGGCGCAGCACGAATAAAAAGGGAATAAGTAAACCCAGTAAGATGGAAAGACAAATATCCCAAGTTATGGAATTAGATAAAAAAGTCAGTGAAATAGAAGCCAATCCGCAAATGATAAGAACATTCCTAAAATACAGTTTATTGTTGGATTTTTCAAATATTTTCTTTTCTTCATCAGACATTGTATTATAGCCCGATAATAGGTTAGGAAATTTTGAAATTAGTAACCCCATTACTATGTAAAATACTCCCTGAATGCAATTTAATGTATCCATAGTAAGTTAGTTTTATACATTTCTGACAACGATACAAAGGTAAAAACTGTAAAAAAGATAAAAAATGATATATATCATTTTTTATCTTTTTTACATAAAATTATTTGAAATTTTGGTATTAGTAAATTTTCATAGATAAAATATTGTTTCTTTTAGCCATTAATAATTTTAAAGACAGAATCATCAT
>JBGYFE010000113.1:0-4725 GCA_041819925.1 Capnocytophaga sp. | reverse complement strand
ATAAGCATAAAAAAAATAAATATAAAAAGAATAAAAAATAATTTGTGTAATTAAAAATTTATTATTACCTTTGTGGCGAATTACTATAATTTTTTTATGTAACTAAAATAGTTAAAAGTATGGCTACAAAAAATTATTCAGAAAAAGTTATTTTAGCAAAAGTGATGCTTGATGCGCTTAAAAATAACAAAGAGAATCTTCCTGCGGGAGTAACAGATGAAACTATTTCTAAATTGGAAGAATTTAAATCAATATCTGAAACTTTGAATAGTGAGCAGGAAAAAATTAAAGCACATTTGAAATCAAAAACAGTAGAGTTAGATGAATCTTTGAAAAAATTAGGAGATTTGTATAACGATGTTAAGAAACGTGTAAAATTAGATGTTTCAAAATCACTTTGGAAAGAATACGGAATTAACGATAAAAAATAAATTCAAAGTTTTAAGTTTTTATAACTATATCTTTGTCAAAGCTAAAAACTTTGATAAAGTGGTGAGTATTGAATAAATTTTTGTAAAATCAGATAATGACAAAAAATACTTTTTTTGTAACAGGAATTTCCACAGAAGTTGGAAAAACAATAATTTCAGCAATCATTACAGAAGCATTGCAGGCAGATTATTGGAAACCAATTCAATCGGGAGATTTGCATAATTCTGATACTCATAAAGTTAAAAAACTTATTTCAAATACAAAAACAGTATTTCATAAAGGAGCGTATGATTTGCAAATGCCTGCAAGCCCACATTTGTCGGCAAAATTAGATAATATTGAAATTGAAATAGATAAAATTATTCGTCCGAAAACAGAAAATCATTTAGTAATTGAAGGTGCAGGCGGGCTTTTAGTGCCTTTGAATGAAAAACACACAATTGCTGATTTGATTTTGCCTTCGGATAAAATTATTTTAGTTTCTCGACATTATTTAGGTAGTATTAATCATACATTACTTACTTATGAAGCCTTGAAACAACGAAATTTATCCATTTATGGAATTATTTTCAGCGGAAAGGAAAATAACTCCTCTGAAAGCATTATTTTAGAAAAAACAGAAATAAAATATTTAGGAAGAGTTGATGAAGAACCTTATTTTGATAAGAATGTAATTTCTTATTATGCTGAAAAATTTAGAATTAATTTTGAGCCTTAATAGTTAACATAATTAGCATTATTTCAAAAAGAAAATTCCAAGAACGAAAAATCGTTGCTTGGAATTTCTTTTTAAATACAATGAAAATTACTAAACTCCTGAATTTGAATTTTGAATTTTAAAACTGATAAACTACTTCAATTTTATGTCCTTCAAGTGTTTTTTTAGCTTTCTCTAAATCTTCGGTAAATCCTAACATATATCCACCACCACCTGAACCACAAAGTTTTAAGAAATAATCGCCCGTATCGATGCCTTGTTTCCAAAGATTGTGAAACTCAACCGGAATCATCGGTTTGAAGTTGTTAAGCACCACTTTTGAGAGTTTTTTCACGTTTGCAAACAACGATTTCACGTTTCCTTTCAAAAAATCATCAATGCAAGCGTCGGTATATTTAATAAATTGCGTTTTTAACATACTTTGAAAGGCTTCATTCTTCATATTTTCCATAAAAATGCGCACCATCGGAGCAGTTTCGCCCACCACGCCACTATCTAATAAGAAAACAGCTCCTTTTCCGTTCACAGCCTGTGAAGGAATGCCTGTGGGTTCAATATGGTCTTTTGAATTTATTAAAATAGGAAGACTTAAATAACTATTTAATGGGTCTAATCCGGAAGATGTTCCGTGAAAAAAAGATTCCATTTTGCCGAAAATTGTTTTGAGTTTCAACAATTTTTCTCGCGTGAGATTCTCTAAAACGGTTATTTTTTCGTTTGCATATTGGTCATAAATAGCGGCAACCAAAGCACCGCTACTTCCCACGCCATATCCCTGCGGAATGCTGCTGTCAAAATACATTCCTTCGTGAATATCTTTTTTTAGTTGCTCTAAATCAAATGAAACAATCTCTGGATTTTCAGCGGAAAGAGTTTCTAAATAAGAAGCAAAATTTGCTAAGGCTCGGTTTGACTTCTGGGCTTCTTCACGCTTATTTTCGTCCGTTGGGTCAAACATTTTCAAAGCTCCGTTATAAAAATTATACGGAATAGCCAACCCTTTGGAATCTTTGATGATTCCGTACTCACCGAAAAGCAAGATTTTTGAATAAAAAAGAGGTCTTTTCATTTGATTTTATTTAAAAATTAGGTTTTTTCTGATTTTATTCTATAAACCGGAAAGTTGGTCGCAAATATATTGTTTATTTTCACAATACACAACTAATTCTTGTTGAATAAATTGTAAAACTTTTTCTTTGCAAAATTTCGGATATAAAACGTGTACGTTTGCACCTGCATCAAGAGTGAAACAAACCGGAATCTTTGTTCCTTCTCGGAATTGCCAAATACGTTGAATTACTTCTAATGTATTGGGTTTCATTAAAATAAAATACGGAATACTCGTTTGCATCATTGCGTGTAAGGTCAGAGCCTCACTTTCCACAACTTCGATGAATTTTTCTAAGTTGCCGTCGGCAAATATGGGGATTAATTTGTCAATATTTTCGTGAGCTTGTGCAAAACGTTGTTGTGCAAAAGGGTGATTGTGCATCAAATCGTGTCCCGCTGAACTGCTAACTTGTTTTTGCCCCTGGTCAATGAGCAAAATGGTATCTTGATATTCTTTAAAAACGTCATTAACCTCAAACGGATAAGCAATTCCGTATTCATCAGAACTCTTCGGAATGGAGGCGTGTTTTCCCCAAACAACGATACTTCCTTGTATGCTTCGGCAAGCACTTCCGGAGCCTAAACGCGCTAAAAATGAGGACTTTTGCCAAAAATATTCCTCAGAAATTTCAGGAAAAAGTTGTTTTTCAATTTGCATCAAACAAACCGAAAGAGCTGCCATACCACTTGCTGATGAGGCAATTCCGCTGCTATGTGGAAATGAATTTTTTGAGTCGATTTTGAAATAATACTCTTTTAAGAAAGGCATATATTGATAAATCCGCTCGAAAAAAGTAACAATTTTGGGGTGGAATGAAGGTTTAGGATTTCCTTCAAAAAAGAAATCGAATGTGAAATCATCTGTCGGAGTTGTTCTTTTCTCAAAATAAACAGATGTTTCCGTAAAACAGTTCGTCAGCGTAAAACTAACTGACGGATTTGCAGGAATTTGTCCTTTGAGTTTTCCCCAATATTTCACCAAAGCGATGTTGCTTGGTGCTTTCCAAGATATAGTCATAAAGAGAGGAATTAGTGGTCAGATGATAGTGATTGGTGATCAGGTGATTGAACTAACCGCTAATTGCTGATTACTAATCACTAATCACTATTTAACGTATAGGTCTATTCATTACTAAATCAATGTAGAGATTTACTTTGTTTTTCAGTTCTTTACGATTCACAATAAAATCCAAAAAACCGTGTTCCAACACAAACTCTGCGGTTTGAAAACCTTCTGGAAGGTCTTGCCCTGTGGTGTCTTTAACCACACGCGGACCCGCAAAGCCAATCAAAGCGCCAGGTTCAGCAATGTTAATATCGCCCAACATAGCGTAAGACGCTGTTGTTCCTCCTGTGGTAGGGTCGGTACAAAGTGAGATGTAAGGCAGTTTTGCTTCATCTAATTGAGCCAATTTGACCGAAGTTTTTGCCATCTGCATCAACGAAAGTGCCGCTTCCATCATTCGTGCACCTCCTGATTTTGAAATCATTAGAAAAGGAAGTTTGTGCTTTATGGCGTAACCAATAGCTCGTGAAATTTTCTCACCTACCACACTTCCCATTGACCCGCCGATGAAAGCGAAATCCATACAAGCAATTACAATTTTTTCACCTTTTGAATTGCCCACAGCCGTGCGGACAGCGTCTTTTAAGCCTGTTTTTTGTTCGGCTTCTTTCAATCGTGTGGCATACGATTTTGTATCAACGAAATCAAGCGGGTCTTTTGATGCTAAATTGGTATCTAACTCTTTAAATTCGTTATTATCAAACAAAATCTGAAAATATTCCTTACTTCCGATGCGTACGTGATAATCATCTTCAGGGCTTACAAAATAATTGGTTGCAAGCTCTTCTGTTTCAACGATTTTTCCGCTGGGAGATTTGAACCATAATCCTTTTGGTGTGTCTTTTTTCTCCTCAGTAGAGGTTTGTATTCCTTTTGCTGTTCGTTTAAACCAAGACATAATCTTTCTGTATTTATCGGGCAAAAGTATGAAAAAAAGTGAGAAAATAAAAGAGGTGAGATTAAAAAATAATGGAAAGCCTATTTATTTGGATGTTAAGTTCACCTTTGATTCTTCTTTCTTTGTCAGAAAAATATTTAAGAGAAAATTACATAGTTTCACCTTGCTATTTTGTTTCAACGCTAAAAGTGTCAAGAGAGGGCAAAAAAAACTGCCCTTTTTCGGACAGTTTTTCTGAAATAATTTTAAGAAAACTACTTTTTCTCTTCTTCTTTCTCTTTTTTCGATTTGCAGCAAGATTTTTTGTCTTTCTTACCTTCTTTTGAGCAAGATTTTTTGTCTTTTGAGCAAGATTTTCCATCTTTCTCTTTCTCTTGTTTTGCTCCATTTTGCTCAGTTTTAACAACCTCTTGGTCTAAAACATTGGCTTGAACATTCGCACTAAAAACGAACATACAAAAAGCTGCGGCGATTAACTTTAATGTGTTCTTCATTCTTTTT
>JBGYFE010000112.1:0-6662 GCA_041819925.1 Capnocytophaga sp. | reverse complement strand
TCCTCCGTCGGTGCTTTTTGCTGGTTTTTATCTTCATTTTGCTGCTCCGTACCCTTAAAAAGCCCCTACAAACCTTGATTTTACTATTCCGTACCCTTAAAAAGCTCCGACGAACCTTGATTTTACTGTTCCGTACCCTTAAAAAGCTCCGACAAACCTTGATTTTACTGTTCCGTATCCTTAAAAAGCTCCGACGAACCTTGATTTTACTATTCCGTACCCTTAAAAAGCTCTGACGAACCTTGATTTTGTTGTTCCGTATCCTTAAAAAGTTCCAACGAACCTTGATTTTGCTGGTTCTTATCTTTTAGAGCAAATTCAACATAGCTAATTTAAAGTATTTTGTCGCAATAATTCCCCCTTTTAAGGGGGCAGGGGGATGTAATCTTATTAGGGGGGATATAACTTTAAAAGAAATATATGTTACTCTCACAGACTTCCTCTCTTTAAAGGAGGATTTGTGTAAAGACAATTTAAAATGAGTGGTTATATCTGATTTTTATTCGTATGTACTGATAATTAGAATTTATATTTCCTACTTTATCCCAATACGCAGCCTCTTGATTCACAGGTACATACAAATATCCGTTTTTGCTCCAAAAGATTTGTGTAACATCGTAAGTCGGTAACCAATTTAGGAACAAAGCATCAAAAATAAACGATATTTTATGATTTTCATCAAGGCTGTACAATTCAAAATTACATCCACCATCGTAAGGATTAGCTCCTAATGATATAATGTACTTTTTGTCGGGTGAAATGTACGGAAAATCGATAAATGACTGTCCTTGCGAGCCTGTTTTTTTGTCAACAAAAAAGTAATTACCTGACTCATAATACTGTCCCGACATCAAAAATTGATTTAAAAACGCTATCTGTCCCTCGTATTTATAAACAGTCCGATCATCGTTATCACTATCATTATCTCTGTACACAATCACGGAATGGTCGTCGCCGTGAAGCGTTATTACACCATCTTTTTTAACAACATTGAGCGTATCGGCAAGCAAAAAACTTACAGCGTTGGCTTTTTCACGGTCGTACTCGCTTTTTTCAACAAGTTCCAAAGAGATGTACTTTTCAAGTTTTTTCGACTTTTCAAAAAATTGAGCTTCTCTGTCTCCTTCTTTCAAATAGGTAATCCAAGGCAAGTCGGAATTAATGAGTTTGATATCTTTAAAGTCTCCTAATTTACTTTTCTCTATATATCCGTAATAACCTGTATCGTAGTTCATTACCTTATAAAAATTGCCTATTTCAGCTTCCGGTTCTACAAATTCTCCATACGAGAGTGTATCCAACGGTTGGGAATTTGCTTCGGGAGTTTCCCATAAAAACACGTCATTTCGGTCAATGACGTAAAACCGCTCTTTTTCCGAAAGTTCTACTTCAACCAACTCTGATTCTGTATCAACTTGATTATCAATTTGTTTCTTTTGAAAGAAATTACAACTTACAAGCGGAAATAGTAATGTTAATGCAATTATTTTTCTCATTTTCATCTAAAATGTTATGTCATTTTCTATCATAAATTCCTCCAATTCAGAAAAAACTTCAATCGGATAGGCTGAACTTTTTGTTATCGCTTCTACCTTTTTAGCTATTTGATTTACGAAATCTATGGCATAGATAAAATCTTTGTAGAACAAGTTTTCATCAAAGCGAATAAACAAAATATCATTTTCTTTGAGCAAATCAGCCATTTTTGTTTCGGAAAGAATCTGACCTTTGTGTTCAACTCTTTGATTAGAAAGTACTTTTATGACTGCATATTTGTGTTCTGATAATACATTTTTCACTTTCTTAACATTACCCGAATACATATCTGTTCGAGCAGCAAGCCACCAAGGGATTGGTGGAGGTGGAGGTGTATTAAAAAAAGAATCCATCTCTTCTTGTTGCTCCTCTTTGGGTGTCAATCTCTGAATTTCAGAATCATCTATTTTTAACAAAGTGGAAATTTCTTTATAAATGCTTCTATTATTGTCTGTTATACACTCGACCTTGAACTTTATTAATGCTATTTGCCGAATAATTTGCTGTATAAAATCAAAGCGCGTATCTGCATCCGCATAGAGCGTTGGCAAAACCCAAATATTAGAAGAATTTACCTTTTTTGATGCAAAAAGAAGATTAGCTATATCATTAAAATATTTTAAAGAGACTCCTTCTTCGATAAAAACAACTTGCTCTTTTGTAACATAAAAATTTACATTCTTAAAAGTTCTGTTATCACCTATTTCTCGTCCTCCTTTTGGCAAAACAATATCATCTTTCGTTTGTGGATAAGCCACCGCGAAAGTAAACATCATAAAAATAATTAAATACCTTTTTCTCATAATTTTACAATTTGTTTTCAAAAAGGAGATTTTCTCTACGATGAATGCAGCCCGCATTCTTTTTTGCTTTTATCTTCCCACCACCAGCGTCCGGCACGGAAATCTTCACCTTCTTTCACGGCACGCGTACACGGTTGGCAACCAATACTGATGAAACCCTTGTCGTGCAACGGATTGTATGGAACGCCATTTTTACGCAAATAGTCCAAAACTTCAATAGTTTTCCAATGCAAAATCGGGTGAAATTTAATAATTTGATTTGTTTCGTCCCACTCAACCATTGGCATTTGCTCACGATTAGGCGATTGTTCAGCACGAAGCCCTGTAATCCAAACTTTTTTTCCTGACAAAGCCCGTTTGAGCGGTTCTACTTTTCGGATATGACAACATAATTTTCTGAGTTCAGGCGAATCGTAAAACGCATTGATACCGTTGGTTTTTACATATTCTTCAATAGATTTAGCATCAGGATAATACGGAGTTATTGATGCTTGGTATTTCATATTGGTTTTTTCCCAAGTGTTATATGTTTCGTAAAACATACGTCCCGTGTCGAGCGTAAAAATCTGAATTGGAATTTGATTTTTCAAAATAAAATCAGAAATCACTTGGTCTTCCATTCCAAAACTGGTCGAAAAAACAATTTCTTTTGAAAATTTTTCTGCAAAAAAACGTAAAGCATCTGTCTCGTTAAGTGAATGAATATCTCTCAACAAAGCATCTATTTGATTTTTCATTTCTATTTTATTTTTTAAAGACAATGAGAATATTGTGCAAAAGACGTTTAAAATTGTGGAGTTTAAATCTTATAGCGATTGTAATCAGAATTTTAAATAAGTTTTTACTTCTTCTATCGGAATTCTGACTTCAAAACTGCCGTCCATATAAGGAGCAATTTCGTACGGATTGTAAAATAAAATCAAGAATTTTTCCGTAACTCCTATATTTTGAGGAAGTTGAAAAGTGTCATTTTCAAACCAAAATCCTTTTTCACTCAAACTCTCATCGGGAGATATATTTTGTTGTTTTTTAAATTCATTTTCAGCTATATGCAAAACTTTTGATAAGTCTGAAAATAAGGCATCACGCTCAATGAGTGTTCCGTCAGAAGCATTAAAATTCAAAAAAACGGTTGAGGAAATTCCGTGTGCTCCACCTGTATATGAATATCGATTTGACACCACTGAAACCATTTTTTCATTTTGAAAAGAAATACTGTCGTTTAATGTCAATTCATAGGCTGGAATATCAGGAAAGTGCTCTCGCAAATTGTTATAATCTTTCATAAAAATATCCAGTGCTTGCTCAACGGACACATTATCAACTTTTAGTGAGTCGTTTTGGTTGCTTAGCAAAAAATTTGTAACCTGAGATTCTATTTCCTCATTAAATTTAGTTGCAAATTTATCAGGTTTTTCAGAAATCAAATAATTTAAATTAATTGAAAGACAGTCTTCTTCACAATTCTCTGCACTTTTCTCAATTATTTTTTCATTGAACTTGGGCTTGTTGGAGCAAGCCACAAAGAAAATCGAAAAAGAGATAAGTAAAAATCTTTTCATAGTTTTTTTGTTAAATTATTTTCTATATGTTTTCTTTTGTGCGTAAATATTCCTGCAAACAGTCGCTGAAAGTGTAACTTCTTTTCCTTTGACCAAGATATTCATTGAATTATCAAATTTCTCTTTACTCAATACCGTGATTTCATCACCCAAAGCGATGGACACTTTATTGAGATAAAGTAAAAAATCCTTTGAAGTATTTTTCACAGCCACACAGATACCTTTCTCATTTTCTTCAAATTCACTGAGCAGCGTTTTTATGGTTTTTTCATATACGCCTTCTTTGTTGGGGATAGGGTCACCGTGTGGGTCAGTTTCTGGAAATCCTAAGAAAGCATCTAAACGCTCGATTAGTTTTTCAGATTCAATATGTTCTAATTCTTCAGCAATTTCGTGCACCTCGTCCCACGAAAAATTCAATTTTTCAACCAAAAAAACTTCCCATAAACGGTGTTTTCGCACAATGGAAATTGCTTTTTTTCTGCCTAATGGAGTAAGCGTTACTCCTTGATATTTCACGTAGTTGATCAGTTTTTTGTCTGCTAATTTTTTCAACATATCCGTCACAGAAGAAGCCTTAGTGTTCATTACATCGGCGATAGCGTTGGTATTTACTTCTTCTTCTTGTTCATTGAAAAGATGAAAAATAGTTTTTAGATAGTTATCTTCGGAAAAAGTCATTTAGTTTTTCTTTTTGGTATAAAAAATCCGTCCATAAGGTTACTATCTAATTTTGATAAAACAATACAGACGGATTTTTTCTAAATTCATAATAACAAATCAGTCATTCTCTAATTCCATAAACAGAGCCTTCAACTCGGTGGCATCGTGTGGTTTCATTTTTCCAGCAAGTACCAAACTTAACTGTCTTCGGCGTAAAGCTCCATCATATCGTGCTTTTTCTAATTCCGTTTCAGGTTGAATTTCAGGTACTTTTACCGGTTTTCCTTCCTCGTCAACTGCTACAAAAGTAAAAATAGCTTCGTTGGCTTTGGTTCGCTCCCCAAAAGGATTTTCAACCCAAACATCGATGTAAACTTCCATTGAAGTAGAAAAAGCTCTTGAAATGGAAGCCTCAACAGTTACAATGCTTCCGAGTTCAATGCTGTGGTTGAACGCCACGTGATTTACCGAAGCTGTAACGGTTGAATGTCCTGAATGGCGTCGTGCTGCAATGCTCGCTGCCCTATCCATTCGAGCTAAAAGTTCGCCACCAAACATATTGTGAAGGTGATTAGTTTCTCCTGTGAGTACCAAATCTGTTAAGATAGTGCGAGATTCTGATGGAGTTTTCTTCTGCTGTTGCATCGAGCTTATGGGTTAGTTAAAATCCAACCTCCGTCTAATTTTTTAGATTCTTTTGCTTCCTTCACTTCTTTTTTTAGGGCTTCCGCTTCTGTTAAATTGTCAAACCCAGCATAACTAACTTGATAAAGTCCTTTTGCATTCATACCGATTACAGAGGCATTTTTGAAACCTAATTTTTTGAGCTGTTCCACACGTGCGTGAGCATTCTTCTCATCTTTGAAAGCTCCTGCAATTACTTGATACTTTTTATTTTTGGTGGAAGAAATTGTTCTATCAACAGGCATTGAAGGAGTTACGTCTTTTTTAACTTCTTTTGTTATGGTTTCTTTTGGAGTCGTTACTTCCTTCTTGGGTTCTTCTTTTTTTGCAACAGTTGCGGGAGTTTCTACCGCCTTTTGATTTTGAACATTAGCCCGAGCTTCCGCTTTTACCTTTGACAGTTCTTTCACCTTTTGAGCTTCCAGTGAAATTGTAGAAAAATTCATCGGAATTACAAACGTAGCTTCGCTCAATTTTTGTTGTAATTGTTCTTCAATTTGGCTGTCTGTAATCACAATATCATCAACTTTGCCAGCGTTGTTTATCGATTCTCCGAAAAACTTGAAAGCTCCGAATGTAAGAAGGGCTAAGCCAACAACAGCAATGGCTGTATATGCCACAAACGGGCGCTTCTTATTCTTTTTAGGTTCTTCTACTTTTGGACGAGCGACGAAAGGTTTTTCCGTTTTGGTTTCTTTCTCTGCTTGCAAATCCAAAGTAGGTGTTATTTGTGCTTCTGCCTTAGTTTCAGGTGTTTCCGCAATTTCGTGAGGAACAAAAGCCGACATTCCAAAAGAATCGGTCAAATAATTTACATCTTCAAAAACTTCAAAAGACAACCTTCCCTCAGGAGTTTGACGCAATACTCCGATATTGTTAAGAGTCAGTGTTTCACCTTGTTGCAGTATTTTTTTCCAGCCTTCAACAGTTAAATTTACATAATCTTCTACCAGATTATAGTCCACTCCTGATGTCTCGGAAATGTACTTAATTAATAAACCATCGTTTGAATGTAAACTTGCATTAAATGTGAGTTCGCGCTTGGGCGGAGCAAAAGTTTTATCCTCAAACAGACGGGCTGATTTTCTGTTAGAAATGAAAGCACCGAACTTCGGAATTATCACGCATTGGTGCTTATAAAGTAATTCTTCAACATATTCATTAAGGTCTTTCATAATATCCACTTTTTAAGTTATTAAATTCAAACATAATTAACGAGAAGCCAAAGATATGTATTTTTTTTATTCTGGCAAACTTTATTTTTTATAGAAATACTTTAATATGCAGATAGTGAGTTGATTAACTTCTATTGTTTTAAGAAAAATTTAATTTTGTGACCCCGCCAAGAATCGAACTTGGATCAAAAGTTTAGGAAACTTCTATTCTATCCGTTGAACTACGAGGTCATTTTTCC
>JBGYFE010000111.1:0-25268 GCA_041819925.1 Capnocytophaga sp. | reverse complement strand
TGCCGCACAAGTGATAACTCACAACGGATTAACACCAGGTGAATATCTGTTAACGTATGTTGATGCAGGAGGAGTTTGTACGCAAACACACACGCTTGTAGTAGGAGCTGCTCCAAATCTGAAACCAGTTAATACGTTAGAGGTGAAATACGAATGTAACACAAGCATTCCGTCAAATTACCTTGAAGTGGTGTTTGATAATATGCTGATGAATCACAGCAATGTGTTCTATGCGCTCAATAGTACAAACATTATTGATGCTCGTCGATTTACCGAGTTCAATGGAAATATAGGAATTATTAGGAACTTGCCAACGGGTAGTGACCAATTTATCACCATTTTCCATAACTCGTGCAGTTATACAATTCCGATGAGTGAGTACTTTGATGTGGAGGATTATAGAGCGCTAACTTTGCAGAATATTTCAGACCCTCGACAATTGAACCAGGTTAAAGTTCAAGCCGAAGGCGGAAAAGCTCCATATACTTATTACTTCAATGGAAAATTGAGCGATGACGGAGATACATATTACGTTTCAGCAAGCGACCCAGGATACACAGATGCTAACGGACGCGTAATCAAACAAATTGAAGTAATGGTAGTTGATGATTTAGGTTGTACACGAACTATTACGGTTGAAAAAGAATTTGTTGACATTCACATTCCAAATTATTTTACACCAAATGGTGATGGAAATAATGACGGCTGGTCGCCACGAAATACAAGAAGTTATCCGAACATAGAAACTATTATCTATGATAGATACGGTCGATTGATAACTAAATTGAGACAAGGCGAAGAATGGGACGGAAAATACAACGGACGTGATTTACCGACGGGAGATTATTGGTATCTTGTAAAACTTAATGAAGATAGAGACGATAGTCGCGAATTTATGGGTAACTTTACATTATTCAGATAATCATAATGTTACAAAAGAAAAAGAAACCCGAAATACTTTATGTATTTCGGGTTTTGGTTTTTATTATGAAATAGTAACGATTTTTTTTAAAAATAAAGGCAGATAATTTTTTTTATTTCAAAAAAAATTATACCTTTGGATTCTATTTAAAAGTATTAAAAAGTTATGAATATTCCATCAGAATTAAAGTACACGAAAGACCACGAGTGGGTACGCATCGAGGGAGAGCTTGCCGTAGTGGGGATTACTGATTTCGCACAGAAAGAATTAGGCGACATCGTTTATGTTGAAGTTGAAACAGAGGGAGAAACTCTTGGTAAAGAAGAAGTTTTCGGAACTGTGGAGGCTGTGAAAACCGTATCAGACTTATTTTTGCCTTTGAGCGGTGAAATTGTTAAATTTAATGAAGTTTTAGAACAAGCTCCTGAGAAGGTAAATTCAGATCCTTACGGAGAAGGCTGGATGGTCAAAGTGAAGTTCAGTGATGCTTCTGAAATAGAAGCGTTGCTTTCTGCTGAGCAATACAGAGAATTGATAGGTGCTTAGGAAGCGAAAATTTACAATCTTACTGGTAGTATGGGTTACTATCGTGGTAGCTTTAAGTCTAATGCCAGGAGATGATACAGTTGATTTGCCTCGCATTCCATTTATGGATAAGTTAGTACACTTTACTTTCTATTTTGTGTTTACAGTTTTATTTTTTTTAACATTAAAATATGAAATTAAGTGTGTTAAAAAACTGATTTATATTTATATTTTTTCATTTATTATTGCTTTTTTATTAGGAATTTTAATGGAATTGTTGCAGAAAATAGTAACAACAACAAGAAGTGGAGAGTTTCTTGATGTTTTGTTCAATATGTTTGGCACGGTTGTTGCTCTTTGCTTTACAGCAGTCATTAATAAAAAAGTTTTTAATTAATGTTAAAAAATAAGTGTTTAGTAACCTTTAAAAAAGATTTAAGTTATGCAACCCAAAAAAAATCCAAAGGCAGATTTAGCCAGAAGTAGTGGTTTATTTTTTGCCATCGGTTTTGCTTTAGTTTCAGCGTTATCTTACGCGACTTTTGAGGCAAAATCATATGATAAGCAAGTTGTTGACGATCGAAAATCAGATGTCGACAAAAAACTTGATGAAGATGTGGAGGAGATAGTGATAGAAGACCTTGCTACTCCACCGCCACCACCGCCACCACCAGCCGTAGTTGTTGAGGTAGAGGTTGTTGAAAATGATGAAGATATTCAAGAAACCGTAATTGAATCAACAGAAACAAGAAAAGATGAGGTTATTGAAGTTACTCAAATTCAAGAGGTTGAGGAAGAACCAGAGGAAGTAGATGTTCCGTTTACCATCATTGAAGACAAACCTATGTTTGAAGCCTGCAAAAACTTGTCAAAAGCAGAGCAAGAAAAGTGCTTCAAACAAAACTTGGATAACCACGTGAAAAAGAACTTCAATTATCCGCAATCTGCATTAGATATGGGAATTCAAGGAAGGGTAAATGTGAGTTTCCGTATCAACAAAGATGGTTCAGTAACTATTGTTGCAGTTCGTGGTCCGGATAAGGCATTGGAAGCAGAGGCTCGTAGAATCATTGAGAAATTGCCCAAGTTTATTCCTGGAAAACAACGTGGAAAACCAACTTCTGTAATGTTCTCTTATCCGATAACATTCAAGTTAAATACATAAGAATATAAAAAAGAACCTCTGAAAAAGAGGTTCTTTTTTGTTTAAGAATATTTCAGAATATCGTTGGCGAGATTAGATTATAAACTATTTTCTTTCGTAAATTTGATTATTTCGGAAATATGACCGAAAGCTACGCCTACAACCGTATCGGCAGCTCCGTAATACACAGCTACTTTATCTTCTTCAATGGAATGCAACGCTGCACACGGGAACACGACATTAGGCACATCGCCTGTGAGTTCGTAAATTTCAGCAGGTGCGAGCAAATAAGGTTGTGTACGATATTTCACCACACTCGGATTTTGCAAATCCAACAACGCTGAACCCATTGAATAGCGATATCCGTTGGCAGTGCGAATCACTCCGTGATAGAACATTAGCCAACCTTCCGAAGTTTTAATAGGCACCGTTCCTGCTCCGATTTTTAAACATTGCCACGCGCTGTCCTCAAATGGAGTTACTTTCATCACACAGCGGTGTTCGCCCCAATATTTCATATCAGGACTGTAACTGATGTAAATATCACCGAAAGGCGTATGTCCATTATCGCTTGGACGAGAAAGCATTGCGTATTTTCCATCTATTTTTTCAGGGAAAAGCACACCGTTTCTGTTAAAAGGCAAGAAAGCGTTTTCGCATTGGAAAAATTCTTTGAAATCAAACGTATAAGCAATACCGATAGTTGGCCCGTGATATCCATTGCACCACGTAATCCAATAGCGGTCTTCAATCCAAGTAACGCGAGGGTCGTACTTATAGTCAGAATCAATCATTTGTGTGTTTCCGGCTTTCATCACAATCGGCTCGTGGTTGATTTCCCAATGAATCCCATCTTTGCTAAATCCAGCAAAAATATTCATCTGAACCGCTTTGTTATCGCAACGGAACACGCCTGCAAATCCGTCGCCAAACGGAACCACAGCACTGTTGAAAATACTATTTGATGTAGGGATAGCATATCGCCCGATAATCGGATTCTCACTGTAACGCCACATCACTTCATTGCACCCTTCGGGGCGTTCTTGCCAAGGCATTTTAAAATTTGTCATAATGTCTTTTTGAAATTACTATTTTAAAGTTTTATTAATCAAATTGGTTATGAAAGTGATTTGTTCATCGTCCAATTCCGTATGCATTGGCAGTGAAATAACTTCATCAACCAAGCGGTTGGTTACGGTGAAGTTATTTTCGTCATATCTTTTGTCGGCATACGCCTTTTGTGCGTGCAACGGAATTGGATAGTAAATCCCAAACGGAACATTGTTTTCGGTCAGAACTTGGGCAAGTTCATCACGTTTTCCGTTTTTGATTTGCAACGTATATTGGTGATATACGTGGTTGTATCCTTTTGCTACATAAGGAGTTATCACATTCGGATTGTTTTTCAAGGCTTCAGTATATTTCCGAGCAGCTTCTTGTCGTTTCTTATTATAGGTGTTCAAGTGTGGCAATTTGGCTCTTAAAACAGCAGCTTGCAACGAATCCAATCGGGAATTTACCCCCACTACATCGTGATGATAACGCACGTACATTCCGTGGTTTACAATGCCTCGGAGTGTGTAAGCCAACTCGTCATCGTTGGTAAAAATAGCACCACCATCGCCATAACAACCTAAATTTTTAGACGGAAAGAAAGAAGTCGCTCCTACGTGTCCGATAGTTCCAACTTTTTGTTTGCGACCGTCTGACCACGTGAAATCTGCTCCGATGGCTTGTGCATTGTCTTCAATCACAAATAAATTATGTTCCTTTGCAATTTGCATAATAGCCTCCATATTAGCAGGTTGCCCGAACAGATGCACAGGAACAATCGCTTTTGTTCTCGGAGTAATTGCTTTTTTTATGGCTTCGATATTAATATTAAAGGTGTCATCATAAACATCAACTAATACAGGCGTTAGGTTTAACAATGCGATGACTTCCACAGTGGCAGCAAACGTAAAATCGGCAGTAATTACCTCATCACCAGGTTTTAAGCCCAAGCCCATCATCGCAATTTGCAAAGCATCTGTTCCGTTGGCGCAAGGAATGACGTGTTTTACGTTGAGATAGGTCTCTAACTCCTTTTGAAAACTATGCACTTGTGGTCCGTTGATAAAGGCGGTGCTTTCTAAAATTTCATCAAATGACGCTAAAACTTGCTCTTTGATTTCTTGGTATTGCCCATTGAGGTCAACCATTTGTATTTTTTTCATATAAAAGAAACTTTTAATCTGTGATAAAAAAGGTTTTATAAAAATTATTATCTTTGTAAATATTTGGAAATCAAAAACATTTATATCGATACGAATCGATAAAATTATGCCAAAAATTCCGTTAAAAAAAATATTTCACAAAAATAAGGAAGAAATTTGAATAAATGTAATATTTTAGCCAAAAAATAGTTTTTAGATGAAAAACATATACACTTTGTCTATTTATTTGGTCGGATTTTTGCTTCGTATCGTGGCATTATTTAGCCGAAAAATGAAACTTTTTGTAAACGGGCGGAAGGGCGTTTTCTCATATCTTGAAAAAAACATCGAAAAGGAAAGCGACTACGTTTGGGTACACACGGCTTCATTGGGTGAATTTGAACAAGGTTTGCCTGTGATTAAGGAATTAAGAAAAAAGCATAAAATCATCGTTACTTTTTTTTCACCTTCGGGATATGAAATTCGGAAAAATACGAAAGATGCTGATATTGTGGCTTATCTGCCGTTGGATACGTCTTCCAATGCTCGGAAATTCATCGAAATTGTGCAACCCAAAATGGCTGTTTTTGTAAAATATGAATTTTGGATTCATTATCTTTCCGAATTGAAGAAAAAAGGCGTTCCAACCTATTTACTTTCGGGTATATTTCGTGAAAATCAGATTTTTTTTAAAAGCTATGGCGGAATGATGCGCACTTGTTTGCATTGTTTCAATCATTTTTTTGTGCAGAATGAAAATTCAAAAAAACTACTACAATCCATTGGATTTGAAAATATTACAGTAAGCGGCGACACACGTTTTGACCGCGTTAGTGAAATTCTTGAAAGGGATAATACGTTGGATTTTATTGCCAAATTCAAAGACAATTCACTTTGTTTGGTTTTTGGAAGTTCGTGGCAAGAAGATGAAGAAATTTATTTGCATTACATCAATCAAACGGACAAAAAGCTGAAATTTATCATTGCTCCCCACAACATTGACCCACAAAAAATACAGTTTTTCCGACAGAAAATAAGTAAAAGAACGGTATTCTTTTCAGAAAGAGAAGGCAAAAATCTGTCTGATTTTGATGTTTTTATTGTTGACACGATTGGAATTTTGACCAAAGTGTATAGCTACGCTGACATTGCCTACGTTGGTGGAGGAATGGGCAATAGTGGTTTGCACAATGTGTTAGAGCCCGCCGTTTTTGGGATTCCTGTGATTATCGGGAAGAATTACGCCAAATTTGCTGAAGCCGTGAGTATGGTCAAAAAAGGGGGAGCGATTTCGGTTTCTGATGCACAACAATTTGAAAATATGGTTGATTTATTAGTTTTAAATTCACAAAAACGGGCAGAGATAGGAGAGATAAACGCTACGTTTGTAAAGCAAAATCAAGGAGCAACTCAAAAATTTTTGGATTTTGTAACCGGTTTTCATTCCAAAGATTGTAAAGAACTTTAAAAATTACTTATTGTAATTACTTGATAATTAACAAGAAATAAATTTTAACAAATTTTAATTCAAAAAAATATGCACAAACTATTGTCAGAATAAAAAAATGTTGTACATTTGCAATCGCAAAACAAAGGAGATAACACTCCTCCTTAGCTCAGTTGGTTAGAGCATCTGACTGTTAATCAGAGGGTCACTGGTTCAAGTCCAGTAGGGGGAGCAAAGAATAAAGGCTTTACAGAAATGTAGAGCCTTTTTTGTTTCTATAATTCAGTAATTTTTCAAAACCCAATCTTCCTCTCTTTCCTTCCAAAGAATATACAAATAAATTTCGAGTGTAAATCTTCTGTTGTAGGTTTCGACTACTTTTTTGATAGCAAAAAATAATATAAAAAAACTTGAAAACTTTTTTTGTTTTTTAGTTTCCTTCCGTATATTTGCATCGGAAAAACGGATTAAAATCAAGTAAAAACGAGTTAAAATAAATAAAATGAGGTTGTTAAATATATTTTGCTTTTTTCTTACTGTTTCATTATACGCACAAAACATTGCACAAGATTCATTAACATTGCCCCAAGAAGCGCAGGGACTTCCTTCCCATAATGAAGAACCAAAATTAGCGGGTTACTTGTCGCGCGAATGGGAATTGGATAGTGGTATGAAGCGGGGAACGTTCAAATTGATTCCGTATCAGCCTAATTATGTGATGCCTTTGCGTTGGACAGATAATTTCAATCGACAGCCTTTTAACGAAAACCCTAATATGGGGCAACCTGAATACAAAAACTACCAAAATGTGGAAGCGATGTTTCAAATCAGTTTGAAAAGTAAGTTTATTCAAGGAGCGTTTTGGGGCAAAGGCGATTTCTGGTTCGGATACACCCAAAAAGCGTATTGGCAAGTGTATAACGGCGAGCTTTCTCGTCCGTTTCGTGAGATGAATTACGAACCCGAAATAATGTTTGTGATGCCTCTAAATATGTCGGCAGGTGATTTGAAATGGCGTTTGTTTTCAGTTTCCATTAATCACCAATCGAACGGAAAAGAACAAGTGCTTTCACGCAGTTGGAATCGGCTGATTTTCGTAACAGCTTTTGAATGGCGTGATTTTATCTTTACGATTAAGAATTTTCACCGTTTCAGAGAAAAAAATGATGTCGATGAAAATCCAAATATTGAGAAATATATTGGTCGATGGGAATTTGCATTGGGTTATAATGCAGGGGGAGGACATACGTTTATGGTTTCAACTCGTAACAATATGAATTTCAATCGAAATAGAAATTATATCACGGGCAATTACGTATTTCCCATTTCGGGATATATGAAAGGAATTTTGCAAGTAACGCACGGTTATGGAGATTCTCTTATTGAATATAACCACAAACAAACCAATATCGGCATTGGTTTTATGTTTTTAGAATTGTGATTTATTAATTGGAAAGAGTTAAAAAAGAAAGAAAAGTTTTACACATCAAAAAAATGAAATTTATTTTAAAACATTGGCATACAATCAGTTTGTTCGCAGGAATTTACATCATTGCAGGAACACTCGATTTTTGGGACAGTTTGACATACTTGCAAGTTCTGTCGCTACTAAATTTAGGGGTGATTTTCTTGCATTTTTATGAAGAATTTGGTTTTCCTGGTGGCTTTCCGAAGTTTGCTAACACCTTGTTTAATCCCAAAGATAGCACGCCTGACCTTGCCGACCGCTATCCGCTTAATGCAATGTCTGCACTATGGATAAATTGGGGAACTGCCTTGTTTCTTTATTTACCGCCCATTTTGTTTCCTAATGCAATTTGGCTTGGACTTGCTCCGATGCTTTTCGGAGGCGTAGCTCAGGTTATTGTTCACGGAATTGTAAACAACAAAATATTAAAAACGTGGTATAATTCGGGTTTGGCAACAAGCGTTTTGGGGCATTTGCCTTTGTTGATTTTATACATACAACATATTGAAAATCAAAATTTAGCAACTATTTGGGATTATGTTATCGGAATGATTTTGATGATTGTATGGTACGTGATAGTTATCCGTATTTTAATTCCTAAGCTGTGGGAAAGCAAAAATTCGCCTTATCCGTTTTCAAAAGAAATGATGGATAAATGTTTGTAAGATAGTTAATTGTATTTTTTTATAAACTAAAAAAACAGGTATTTAATGGGAGTTTCTATCCGTGAACAGTTTGTTTTTAGGAGAAAAGCTGAAAAGTCAAGATGAGTTCAATAAGTAATTACTTAATCTGATGTGTTTTGATAATTTTTTTTATAATTACCTTTCTTTTTTTTACTTTTGCTGCCGTAAATTATTTACTCCATTTTTATATCAATGATACAAATCAATGAAACTATAATTTCAGAAGACATCATCGAAAATGATTTTGTTTGTAATCTAAATGCTTGTAAGGGAGCTTGTTGTATTGAAGGAGATGCAGGCGCTCCGATAGAGCCAGATGAATTAAAAATATTAGAAAACATCTATAATGAGGTAAAACCTTATTTGAGTGAAAAGGGAAAGCAATCCATTGAGAAGCAAGGAGTTTATGTAAAAGGCGAAGATGGCGATTGGGAAACGCCGCTCATTGACGGAGGAGAGTGTGCTTATGTTGTTCGGAATGAAAAAGGTTGGATTTTATGTGCCATTGAACAAGCCTATAACGACGGAAAAATAAATTGGAAAAAACCTATTTCGTGTCATCTTTATCCTATTCGTTTGCAGCGATACACTTCTTTCACGGCGGTAAACTACAATCGTTGGCATATTTGCAATGATGCTTGCCTTTTAGGGAAAGAACTTCAAGTGCCTATTTATAAGTTCGTTAAGGAAGCTCTTGTTCGGAAATTTGGTCAAGAATGGTACGAAGAATTAGAGTTAATAGCTGCACACTTAAAAGCATAATACATACATAAGGGGCGAAATGTTTCGCCCCTTTTTCTATTTTTCTGACTTCTCTTCTTTTTTCTCTACTTTATTTGAAATTGGCTTGGCAGATTTAACCAATTCATTTAGCTCTCGGTAAAGCATTTGCCAATTTCCGATGGGTTTCATTACTGAAACAAAAGTGTAGTAACTGCGAAGAGCATCTTGAAGCAAAGCTCTACTTTCAGAGGCAGAAGGCAATTTACGAAGTTCAGCATTAGACTGTATTTGCTCAGTAAAAGTTTTTTCAAACTCTGTTTGAGCTGTTTTAAGCTGCTCAAATAGGTTTTTTATGCCTAAATCTTCTAACTTTTGCAGGTTCTCGCTTGTGTTTAAATCGGCGATAAGTTGCGTAAGTTGCGCAGATTCTTCGGCATAGGTGAGCGAAGTTAATTGAAGCCCATAAAGTTTGAAATAATCATAAATGCTAACTGCTTGGGCGTGATTAGGCAACGTTTCTACTTGGATATATCCTTTAAGATATGCCTTAATTTTGCTATAAATCACATCGCGTTGTTTGTCAAGTTCCGCAACGGACTTTCCTTTTCCGCTAAAAGCTAATTTGTTGTAGGTCAAATTGTAAGCCTCATACTGATTTACAACATTTTGTAATAATTCACGTCCTTCTGTCATTGTATATTTACTATCTTGGGCAATGACGAGAGTTTGTTTGGCAAGGTCTGCCAGAGCTTTGGTTGTCAGTGATGTAAAACTAATGCGTATCATAAAAAAAGTTTAAAAGTTCTATACCGCAAATATAATTCTTTTTTTTGAAAGAAAGAATTTTTTTAGATATTTTTTTAAAGTTTTTTTAGTTATTATTAAGGAAAGTTTTAGACATTTTTTTCAATTTTCCTGATTACTCAGGAATGTTTAAAATGATTTTTTTAATGTTCCCGATTATACAGAAAAGTTTAAAATGATTTTTTTTATGTTCCCGATTGCTCAGGAACGTTTAAAATGATTTTTTTAACCTTCCCGATTATCAAGAAATGTTTAAAATGATTTTTTTAACGTTCCCGACTACTCAGAAATGTTTAAAATAGTTTTTTCAATCTTCCCGACTATCCAGAAAAGTTTAAAATGATTTTTTTAACGTTCCCGATTACTCAGAAAAGTTTAAAATAATTTTTTTAACCTTCCCGATTACTCAGGAACGTTTAAAATGATTTTTTTAACGTTCCCGACTACTCAGGAACGTTTAAAATGATTTTTTTAATCTTCCCGACTATCCAGAAAAGTTTAAAATGATTTTTTTAACTTTCCCGATTGCTCAGAAAAATTAAAAAAAATACTAAAAATGTTTATGAGTAATTATTTTTTTTAAAAAAAGGTGGATAGTTTGTTAGGTAAGGGAAGGGAAGGTTTCTTTTGAAGAAAAGAAAAAATCAATTTGCAATTTTATGTTTTAATAAAAATATTCCAATTTCACAATCCAAACAGCGCTTTGAAATGCAGTAATTTTTATATTGTTGTAACAAAATTTGTGTGTTGAACGCCGAATTAATCTCTGCTCCTAAGTCTTTAAATTTGTCAATGATGTTGTTTTTCTCACCAGAAGTATTTTTTAATTGTTTTATTAATTCTTCTGAAATATTTTTGTTTAGGGATTTAAAATATGCGTATTTAATAGGTATTACGGTGTTAATCCAAATTAAATCAATCAATGCAGAAGTAATTTTCTTTTTCGTTTTGGTAGAAGTTTTTTTGAAAGTATAGTGCGTTTCCCAAAATTCAGAAGCATTTGCAGAAAACAATTTTCTAAAATCAACAAGCGTTTTTGTTTCAATAATTTTGGAAAATAATCCGTCGTTTTTTTCATAGATTTGAGCCAATTGCGAAAGTCGAAGGGTCGGAAAAGCCTGCGGTCTGAGCTTAGAGAAATGAACTTTTGCCTCAGAAGTGTTAAAACCATACTTGTTTTTCATATAATTGTACTCGTGAACTAATTTTTGATAGTAAATATCATCAAAACTATCGGTCAATAAATTCATTTTTCCAAAAAATAAGGCTTCTAACTGCAACGGATTGTTTTTTTCTTTACGAACAATTGAAAAATCAAGCGTTTTTCCCATTTCTAAAAAAGAATCTCCGTTCACTGTGCCTCCGAAGTTTTTCAGAAGCATTAAAAACAATACTTTTTCCCAATCGGAATTTGTTTGTTTCAATAAACTTTCTACAAATTTCGCTTTTTGATTTAAACGTTCGTCATACAACAATTTATGCCACGAAAGTGAAACTATTTTCTCAATTTCTGAATAATGTTTTTCGCAGTTAATAAAATTATGTTTAGAGAATAGAAGTTTTTTGTAGGTTTCTATTGTTTCTGTATCAATTTGATTTTTAAGTTCTAACGTGGGAATTATTTGCTGATTGCTATCAAAAACTTCCACGTCGTGTTCCCAAACTACGTGCAAAATAACGTTGCTGTATGCCTTGTCTTGTTCGTGCCGATGCGCATACCAATACGATGATTTCAGGTGAATTTCTACATTTCCTGCCCATTGTTGCTCGCCGATTTGCAAACGTGCGCTTAAAAAATCAGGACCTGAGAGCTGATTATGTTCTCCGAAGGATTGAATTAGAAGGCTTTCTCCCGAAGTTAGTAGGCTGTTTTGAGGTATTTTTTTCGTTTTCCACAAATAATGCAAAAAGTCTTCTTTCATATTTATTATTAAGGGTTTGTAATCATCGATGTCATTGCAGAAACGACCTTTACTGACAAGGAAGAAGTTTTAAATATTCAAATCTTTTTCGATGATGCCGATAAGTTCTTCATCGTTTTTGTAAGTTATAAAGTTCCCGCCTTTAATGTATGAAACTTTGCCCGTTTCTTCTGAAACTACCAGCGCAGAAGCGTCTGTTTTCTCAGAAATAGAAGTGGCGGCTCGGTGGCGCAATCCGTAACACTTCGGAAGTTTATTCTCGCCCGCTACCGGTAAAATAACGCGAGTTGCGGTAATTACGTTTCCTTGAATGATAACAGCTCCATCGTGCAACGGACTGTTTTTAAAGAAAATACTTTCAATAATCGGTTCAGAAAATTCAATATTGACCCTATCACCCGTTTCCCTGACAAAATCAAGCGGAACATTGCGCTCCAAAACGATTAATGCACCCGTGTTTGTATTCCCTAACTTTTTGCACACTGAAACCAATGCTCTTACATCTAAATTTGTTCCTCTTCGGTTTTGTAAAGATTGAAATTTTTTGAAAAATTTGTTTCGGGCGGCTATGTTAGTAGAACCTATTGTCAGCAGAAACTTCCGGATTTCTTCCTGAAAAACAACAATCAAAGCAAAGACTCCCACACCAATAAATTGCCCTAAAATACTACTGAGCATTTGCATCTGTAAGGCTTCCGTGATTTTCCAAATCAGATAAATAATCACGATTCCCATAAAAATATTGATAGCAACAGTGCCCCGCACTAACTTATAAAGATAGTAAAGCAACAAAGCAACCAGCACTATATCAATAATATCAATGACTGAAAAGTCTAAAATTTCAAACAATTTCACGTAGAATTTGATTTTAGTTTATGTTTATTTCTTTCAGGAAAATTCCTTTTTCTTGAATCGATTGTAAAAATACAATAAAATCTTGAAATGAAACACTTCCTTGCACAGAAATCGTCTCAATAGGATTGTTTTGTTTGTTTTCTATGTTCTCAGAAAGATTTTTTAATGCTTCCGTATTTAACGCATTTTCAGGTTTTTGATTTTCTTTTGAATGTAATGAAAACTGAGTTTTCGTGAATTCTAATAATTTTAATTTCTTTTCGGTCATATCCGCTACTGAAAAGAAATTTCGCGAATCAGGATTTTTATGAAGGCTCGGACTATTTTTCTTTTCCTGCAAGGCTACGATTTCTTTGCCTACTTCAAAAAGTGATAAGCGCTTATCAATATTAAAAACCCAATGAGTGGAAGTTATTAAGTTGTTTTTGTTCAATTCAGCAAGCCCTGTATGTTCATCAAAAAAGATGTAAATCGTTGAATAGTCGGTGATTTCTTTCTGTAAATTGCTTCCTGAAACTTGGGGCAGCATCACCGCACGTTTGTTACAAGCAAACAAACACAAAACGACCCACAAAAAGGTTATCTTTTTTATCATAGAATGATTTTTTTTAAACATTAATGAGTTTGTCAAATATTTTTACACATTCTTTGGCCTCTTTCACGTCGTGTACTCTCAAAATGTGCGCTCCTTTTGTCAAAGCAATCGTATTGACTATCGAAGTGGCGTTTAATGCCTCATCAGAACTGATTTCCAAGAGTTTGTAAAGCATTGATTTACGAGAAAATCCTACTAAAATAGGCGCTTCTAACATTTGAAATAGTTCTAAATTTTGCAATACTTCATAATTTTGTTCAAGAGTTTTTGAGAATCCAAATCCGGGGTCGATAATAAAATCGTTTATTCCGAAAAGCCTTGCTTTTGCTCTGCGTTCGGCAAAATAAGCAATCATATCTCGAATCATATCTTCGTAATGCGTATGTTGTTGCATCGTTTGCGGTGTCCCGACCAAATGCATCGCAATGTAAGGCACTTGAAAATCTGCTATTACCTGCCACATTTGTTCGTCGAGTTTTCCTGCGGAAATATCGTTAATGATGCAAGCTCCTTCAAGCAAGGTTTGTCGGGCAACTTCGCTGCGAAAAGTGTCTATCGAAAGTTTAATTTCAGGAAAACGCCGAACAAGCAACCTTACTACGGGAAGCACTCGCTGTAATTCTTCTTTTTCAGAAACATCGTCTGCATTAGGTCGGGAACTATATCCGCCAAGGTCAATAAAATCAGCTCCTTGTGCAAGCATTGTTTCCGTACGTTTCAGAACATCTGTATGCGTAACGCGACTGCCTTGAAAAAAAGAATCGGGCGTGATGTTTAAAATCCCCATTACTTTTGGAGTTTTCAGCGAAATAAGTTCTCCTTTACAGTTTATAAACATCTTTTCTGGATTGATTTTTAGATACAAACAGAATTAACAATCGGCAAAACTTACGGCAACTGCTAATCCGCCTTCCGAAGTTTCTTTGTATTTTGAATTCATATCTTTGGCGGTTTCCCACATCGTGTTAATGACCTTGTCAAGAGGTACTTTGGCATTTTTAGGGTCGGTTTCGATGGCAAGTTCGGCAGCGTTGATGGCTTTGATAGCTCCCATTGCGTTTCGTTCAATACAAGGCACTTGCACCAAACCTCCAATGGGGTCACAAGTTAGTCCCAAATGGTGTTCCATTGCAATTTCGGCAGCAATCATCACTTGTTCTGGCGAGCCTCCCATTAATTCGCACAAACCAGCGGCTGCCATTGCTGATGACACTCCAATTTCGGCTTGACAACCACCCATTGCAGCTGAAATGGTAGCTCCTTTTTTGAATAGACTTCCTATTTCACCTGCAACCAATAAAAACCGAATGATATTTTCATTGGTGGCATTGTGATTTTCGATAACCAAATAATAAAGAAGCACCGCAGGGATTACGCCCGCACTTCCGTTGGTTGGTGCTGTAACAACACGCCCCAAAGAAGCATTTACTTCATTGACAGCTAACGAAAAACAGTTTACCCATTTGAGAATTTCACGGAATTTTATTTCGGTTTTTTTGATGGAAGTAAGCCAGCTCGTCGGGCTGTCATACGTTACCACACCTATCAAATTTTTGTGAATATCATAAGCACGTCGTCGCACATTTAATCCGCCAGGGAGCACGCCTTCGGTATGGCAACCGATGTAAGTACATTCAAGCATCGTATTCCAAATGCGGAGCAATTCTTGATGTATTTCCTCTTCCGAACGTAATGATTTTTCGTTTTCGTAAACAATTTCGGATATTTTTTTGTTTTCTTTCTGGCAATATGCTAATAGTTCCGTAGCTTTTTCGATAGGAAAAGGGAAGTTTTTTGGATTTTCTTCCTTTTTTACATTATTTTTTTCTTCTTCCTTAACAATAAATCCTCCTCCGATGGAATAAAATGTAGAATGATACTCAAAATCATCTCCGATAGCCGTAAAAGCTACTCCATTGGCGTGAAAAGGCAGAAAATTTCGATTAAAAACAATGTCCTCCGCAGGATTGAACTTAATGATAAGCTCATTTCCTAAATAAATTTCTTGGTTTTTATTTATGGCAGCGATGATTACATCTAAACTTTCAATAGGGACATATTCGGGGTCTGCACCACTGAGCCCAAGCATTACGGCCAAATCGGTGGCGTGTCCCTTTCCAGTTAAAGAAAGCGACCCGTATAAATCAACTCGTACTTTTTGAGTTCTATGGAGTAAATTCTGAGATTTCAGCTCTTTAAGAAAGGCTTCGGCAGCTCGCCAAGGTCCTAAGGTGTGTGAACTTGAAGGTCCTACACCAATTTTTAGCATATCAAAAACACTAATGCGTTCCATAAATTGAAATTTAATAAGGCGCAAATATAATGTGAAAAAGTTAAAAATACAACGTTTGAAACTATCAAAACCAATATCCAACATTAAAAAACCAAATCGGTTTTTTGATTTCAGGTGAATAGGTGCATTTCAGCTCAATAGGACCTAAAAAACTATCAATGCTATACCCAATTCCATAGCCCGAAAAATCAGGGTAAGATTTCCAATTTAAACTTTCAAAAAGATTATTATCGACCTTTGCCACGTTGGCGTGTAGCAAAATATGGTGTTTTTTGTAATGATTGATGTCAATGGTAATGTCAGTTTTCAAATAGTTTTTTTCACCAAAACTCAAAAAATCATATCCGTAAAAGGGAATATAATTACTGAAAGCGTTCCTATAATGTCCACCAAAAAAGAAATCAAGAGAATAAACATTTGATGCTCCCAAAGTGAATCCTCCTTCAAACATAAGTCGTGCAGAAAGTTTTGGAAATAAAGGAATTGCAAAGCCTAATTCAGCTTTTCCGATTGAAAATTGGTTAAAATCCTCATAGGCTGTTCCAAATAAGTATAGATTAAAATTTGAATTAAAATAAACACCCCGAGTTGGAAAAAAAGCATTATTAAACGAGTCGTATTTCAAATACGCATACGTGCTTCCGAAGTGTGAATTTTCAGTGTAAGTGTTGTTGTAATTACTTGTTGAATAAAACACGGTCTCTGTATCTATTCTCACTTTTCGATGTTCCAGCCCCAGCCCGAAAACAAATCCGTTTCCTAAAAGTGTTTGGAAATAAAGCTGGTTTGTCAAATCAGAAATATCAACATTTAACCTATTGATGTTAGAAATTTCAATATCATAACCAGCCATCAGGTCAGGATTGAGTTTACGATAAAAACGATTGAATTTAGACCGAAATCCGTAACTGATATAAAATCCTTTGTCAACGAAATAATCAAATTGGTAGCGAAAGTTATCACCCAAAACGATGTCTAACGAAAGAAAATCATCGGTTTGAAGAGCGTAATGTTTGGTGTAATTTAACAAAAAACCTGTTTTGAACAAATTGTCATAATGTAAGCCGAATTTCAAAAACGTTCGTTCGGGGTTTTCTCGTATCAGAAAATCAATATGTTCCCCTTCTTCGGTATGGCGAATTTGATGATGAACTGAATGAAAATTTCGGGTAGCCATTAGGTTAGAAATGCCTTCTTCCAAATCTTTAAACGTAATTTTTTTGTCAAGTTCTTTCAAATGTAATTTTCCACGCAAATAACTTCGTGAGTAATGCTCATTACCGTGAAAATGAACGTCTTTTAAGTAAAAAGAATCTACTTTTGTAATTTTTTCAGAAAGTCGTACGTCTTTTTTCTGTTGTGAAGCTATTTTTTTGAATTGCTCAATGAATTTTCTTCCTTCGGTTTCTCCATTTTTGATAATAATATCGCCTTTGTCAAATGAAACTACGTTAAATCCTTGAATGTCGGGTTTTATGTAAATATCTGTTTTTTGACTTTTTTCAGTCATATCGTTCACCATCGGAAAAGAACTTATTTGCGAAAGTATTCCGAAAACCGTTTCTAACTTTTCCTTAGTGTAAAGAGGACTTTGCACATCAACTCCGATGATAATATCCATTCCTTTGGCTTTCACCTCATCGATAGGATAATTATTTACAATGCCACCATCAGTTAGTAATTCACCATCAATTTCCACCAAATCAAATAATGACGGAAACGAGCCACTCGCCATAATGGCTTTGGGCAAAAATCCGCTTTCTAAAACGACTTCCTTGCCCGTTTCAATGTTGGTAGCCACGCATAAAAACGGAATAGAAAGCTGTGAAAAATCATACGTATCGCTCACAGGATATAGCAATTTGACAAATTCATTGTACAAATTTTGTCCCTTCGACACAGCACGCGGAAATCCCAACTTAAAGTTATTAAACGGAAGAGCCACTGCGTAACGGTCATACAAATATCGCTCGTGCAGGGAACGGGAACGACGCGAAATTTGGTCTTGCAGTATTTTCTGAAAGTCTAATTGTTGAAAAATCGAATCAAGTTCTTGTGCTGAATAACCAGCCGAGTACATCGCCCCGACAATAGCTCCCATACTTGTTCCACCGATGTAATCAATGCGTACGCCCGCTTCTTCCAACACTTTCAACACTCCAATATGCGCCAAACCTTTTGCTCCACCACCGCTAAGAACAAGCCCTACTTTCAGGTCTTTCTTCTCAGAATTTTCTTGTGCAAAAGCAGAACTAAAAACGCAAAAAAAGAATATTGCAAACAGTTTTTTCATCTCTTAAAAGATTTACACAAAAGTATGAAAAAAGGAGTAAGAAAACAAAATTTTTCGTCAATAGCTTTGATTTTCAATTTGTAGTTTATTTAAAATCAGAACAAAAGGTAAACAAAAAGTATGTTGCTTTTAAAACGAATTAAAACTCTTTTAAAATTGGTTTTTAAATAACTCTTTGAAAAATAAAAAATTATAGTTTTAATTTTGTTTTTTAAAGAAAATACATAACTTTGCCTCGTGTGTTCCACAATATCGAAATGTTTAAATAATTTATTGATATTCAAATAAGTAGTTAAATAATGAACATTATATTTGTTGAAAAAACTAATATATCTTACACTGTTTTTAAAGCAGAAAGCTCACTAAATTATTTTCATTCGGATTTGATCGAGAAAAAACAAAGTCGAACTCGGATAAAAAGTTTGTCTCCGTTACGTATTTGAACAATTCGGATTTCAAAAAGTAAGGTGGTGTGTACTACCATTACTTCAAACGTTTTTTTGCAGTATCTTGAAAGCCAGATACTAAATCTATAAAGAAATCTAAAAAAACAATTATTCACTTAATTCGCATTCAGTAACAATGAGAAACAAATATGTTGATTTAATAGACCAAACTTACTACTTTCCGCAAGAGGAATTCAGACTTGAAGGAGACGAGCTTCGTTTCCACGATATTGATTTAATGGAACTTGTGCGTCAATATGGTGCACCATTGAAGTTTATGTATCTTCCGCGAATTTCGCAAAATATCCAACGAGCCAAACGTTGGTTTGAAAAGGCTATCAAAAAACACAAATACAAAGGAGAATATCATTATTGTTATTGTACGAAAAGTTCTCATTTCAAGCACGTTATGGTAGAGGCTTTGAAAAATGATATTCATTTAGAAACTTCTTCGGCTTTTGATATTAACATCATTAACAACCTGATTAAGGAAGGAAAAATTAGCAAAGATAATTATATTATTTGCAATGGATTTAAACGTGATGGCTACATTGATGGCATTGCTGATTTAATTAATCGTGGATTTGATAAATGTATGCCTATTATTGATAATTACGAAGAAATTAATCTCTTTGACCAAAAAGTAGAAGGGAAGTACAATATTGGCATACGTATCGCCTCAGAGGAAGACCCCCGTTCAGAGTTTTATACCAGCCGTTTGGGGATTGGTTATAAAAACATCGTTCCTTTCTATAATAAGGAAATTAAGGATAACAAAAAGGTAACTCTCAAAATGTTACATTTTTTTATCAACACAGGAATTAAAGACAATGCTTACTATTGGAATGAGCTTTTGAAGTGTTTGAAAGTATACATTCATTTGAAAAAAGTAGCACCTGAGTTAGATAGTTTGAACATTGGAGGAGGCTTCCCGATTAAGAGTTCATTAGCATTTGAATATGATTATGCCTATATGGTTGATGAGATTCTTCGTCAGATAAAAATTGCGTGTGAGCAAGAGAAAGTGCCTGTACCTCACATTTTTACAGAGTTTGGTAGCTTTACAGTAGGCGAAGCAGGGGGGGCTATTTATGAAATTATGTACCAAAAACAACAAAACGATCGTGAGCTGTGGAATATGATAAACTCGTCATTTATCACCACCTTACCTGATTCGTGGGCGATTAATAAGCGTTTTGTATTGCTCCCTATTAATCGTTGGTATGATGAGTATGAACGTGTGTTACTTGGTGGGCTGACTTGTGATGGAGATGACTACTATAACAGTGAGCAGAATATGAACGCCATTTATCTGCCTAAATACAACAAAAATAAACCTCTTTACATTGGCTTTTTCAACACCGGAGCTTATCAGGATACCATTGGAGGTGTTGGCGGACTACAACACTGTTTGATTCCGCAGCCAAAAATAGTGTTGATTGACAAAGACGAACAGGGCAATTTTCAAACACGATTGTTTATGGAACAACAAAAAGCAGAAGAAATGCTTAAAATTTTAGGGTACTAAATACGAGAAAATTTTATAAAAAGAGAAGGAGCGGAGTAGTTTCGTTCCTTTTCTTTTTGTGGAAAAATGTTAATTTTTTTTGACAAACAAGTTCTTTTTTTAATTTTGTGAGTCATACGAAGCTATTACTACAATGATTTTAAATAGAATTGTTTATTTTTGGGTCTGTTTGGTGGTATTTTGGGGTTGTGCTGTGGAACAGAATATTCCCATTGAGGGCGATTTTTCTGTTTCAATGGTCAATGATAATCACAATGTTCCTGCTCGTATACGGATAACTAACCAAGTGAAAGGCGCAGATACGTTTTTGTGGGAATTTCCGCAAGGCAACTATACTTCCTCTGACTTACCCCACCCCGAAGAAGTGATTTACAATCAAGTTGGTACGCATACCATAACACTTCACGCTTCCAATATGGACGGTGAAAAGAAAACTTTTGAAAAAAACTTTACTTTATTTGCTGAACTAACCTCTCTTTTTGAATGGGAACAAGTAGGAAGCTCCTACGCTCCTTTAACACTCAAAATGAAAAACCGAAGTCAAGGAGCACGAACCTATCAATGGCATTTTGAAGGAGGTACGCCTGAATATAGCTCAGAGGAGAGTCCGCAAGTGGTTTTTCAAAACGGAGGTAATTTTAAAATTACATTGGAAGCTATCAACCATTCACAGCGACAAAAATCGGAACAGGTCATTAGTGTAAATCCACCGCTCAAAGTGGCGTTTGACCTGCAAAATGAATATGCTCATAATTGGCAAGCACCGGTGCGTATTTTTCTAACAAATAAAACCGAAAATGCTACTTTGGGCTATCATTGGCGGGTTACCAACGGAACATTTTCGCAAGAAAGCACCGATGAACATCCTAACTTTTTACTTTCCCAATTGGGTGAATATCAGGTAATTCTAACTGCCAAGAATGATAAACAAACACTTTCTCTGGAAAAGAAAATCATCGTAGAACAAGGACAAAATCTGCTTACTTTTACCAATATCAAATTAGGAATTAACACCGCACAGCATACTATTGGTTGTTTTTTCTCTTCCTATCTGGGAAAAACACTGACTTTTGACCAAATTACTTCGGAAATGGGCAAACAAATAGATTGGGTATATTTCGGGCAAAATGCTTCTTTCACTTATAATTTATTTCTGTCACCAAACAAAGCAGAAACGGCTGTTTTTGACCAAATTCCCAATGCTACGAATACCATTTTTATTAATAAACAGGAAAATACGGGGCAAACTTTTTTAGATGCCGATGCCTTTGATAATTTACTTTCGGGCAATGATTTTGCTACGATTAACATCAAGAATAATCAAAATCAAGCACCTTTTAGTAATCAATTAACTCCAAGAATTGTGCTTTTCCAAACTGCTGATGGCAGAAAAGGAGCTATCAAAATCAAAGAATATGTAAACGCAGGAACTCAATCCTATATTTTGGTAGATATAAAAATCCAAAAAATACCATAATAATATGATTTACAGAGGTTTGATTTTTGGTTTTTTATGTTTATTTTCTGTCCGCACTTTTTCCCAACAGGTGGATTTAGAAAATCTTGATACCAAAATAAAAGAAACCATTAAGAAAAATCCGTTTTCCGTTTCGGGAAGTTTATCAGCCAATGGAGTATATTCCTATGCTTCTGATAATGAGCATCAAGAGCCTTTTTTGTATTTTTTTCAAGGAAATGTAAATATTGGCATTTACGATTGGTCTATTCCACTGAGTTACCGATTTACCAATCAAGGAAAGAATTTTGATTATCAAATTCCGTTCAAATTCAATCGGTTAAGCCTTCATCCAAAATATAAATGGATACAAGCACACATTGGTGATGTAAGTATGACTTTTTCGCCTTATACTTTTAATGGACTCCAATTTACAGGAGGCGGATTGGAACTTACCCCTGAAAAAATTCCTTTTCGGGCTTCGCTTATGGGTGGACGCTTGCAAAAAGCTATCGAATACGATTCAGAACACCCACAAACTGTTCCTACTTATGAACGCTGGGGATATGGCACAAAGATAGAATACAAAAAAGAAAATATAGAGTTTAGCGGAATTTTGTTTATGGCAAAAGACAAACCAAATTCTCTTTTACAGCCCATTCCTGATGAGAAAAATATCTATCCGTTGGAAAATCAGGTGTATTCCTTCTTTGGGAAGTACAAACCATTGCATTTTGTGGAAGTTTTTGGTGAATATGCTCTGAGTGCTTTGGGATATGCGGACGAAAATCCGCAAAACTATTCGGCTTACAATGCAGGGATTAACTTTATTTTGAGCAAAGGAAGTATAGGTGTTCGCTATGAATCGGTTGCTCCCGAATACAGAACTCTTGGGGCGTATTACTTTGTAAATGATATGGAAAATATTACCTTGAATAGTTCCATAAACTTATGGCAAGGCAGAGTTACGCTTTCATCAAGTATAGGAAAACAGCGTGATAATTTAAATGGACAAAAAATAAAGCAATCCAACCAATGGGTGGGGTCGGTAAATCTATCAGCAAAAGTAACCGAAGCCTTTTCGCTTACAGGAAGTTACAGCAACTTCACAATGTTTACCAACAAACAAATGAATCCTTTTGAACGAATAAACAATCCGCTTTTGTACGAACAACCACAAGACTCTATCAATTATCGACAAGTATCTCAAAATACGGCAATCAACGCTTCTTATGCACTTTCTGAACATCAACAATTGTCGCTCACTTATACACTCAATGACGTAGTTAATCGTGAAAATGATATTGTTCGTCGAGGAGGCATTTCTCGATTTCACAATGTGGGAATTAACTATTCCCTATTTTTTCCAGAACGCAAACTTTCTGTAACTCCGTCCTTTAACTATACACATAATTGGGTAGCTCGTGAAAAATCTCAAATATTAGGACCTTCGGTTGCTGTAAGCAAAATGCTATTGGAAGATAAGCTAAATCTTTCATTAGGAGGAAATTATAGTCGTTCCATAAGCACAAATGCGCAAGCCAACACCGCCAATGTGCAATTGGGAGCAAATTATTCACCTTGGAAGCAACATCAATTTACGTTCAGTGCTGTGCAGTCGTTTCGTGATAATCATTCTCAAAATTCTCGGCAATCGGCACAACAAAGCAATATCAGCATCGGATATGTGTACAACTTTACCAAAACGGAAATACCTTTGCCTAAATTCAATCGTAAGAAAAAAGAGAAAGAAAACAAAGAAAAACCAAATAAAAACTCAATAAAAGAAGATACAACACCTCAAAAAGAGGTTCAAAATAATGAAAACAACGAAGTAACAACCGCTATTGAACTTCCAAAAGAAGAAAATAAGGAGGTAAAAGTATCTGAAAAAACCCGAAATAGGAAAGAAAAAGTAGCCAAAACGCCTAAGAAAGCTGAAAAACAAGTCAGAATTACCGAAAAACAACAAAAAACAGTGCAAAAAGTTGAAAAAAATAGTCTTTCAGAAGAAGATATTAAAAATACGCTTTCTGATTTGCCCTTTATGACAGATTTGCAAGTAGAAATTACTGAATTGGAAACTCGTATGAAAGATAAGCAGCGTTCTGCTACCGAACAACGAAAAGACCGTGAAGCCTATGTGAAGGCTCTCGGACAAGCCGAAAAATTACAGAAAGATTACCGATTTTTTGTATTCCGTTGCTTGCAAAATCTTTATAATCAAGCACGACAGGCTGATGGGTGGTTAAAAGACGATTTGTTTGCCAAAAAACAACTGTGGGACAAAGAAAAAACAGCAGAAACCGAAGAAAAATTCCGAAAAGCAGAAGAAGGTTACACCACTCACTTGTGGATGATAGCGCAACTCGAAGGATTGACATTAGAAGATGTTATCAACGATAAAGGAATTTTAAAAGTTTTCTCTCAGCGCAACAAAGAAAATATTTACCAAAAATTATCGGAAAAGATTGCCACAAAAGAAAAAATGGATTATATTTCGGTGCTCTTAGCGGATTTTTATCATAAGTATGAAGAGTAGTAGTCAGAGGTTAGTAGTCAGGAGGTCAGTAGTCAGTGGTCAGTAGTCAGTGGTCAGTAGTCAGTGGTTAGTAGTTAGTGGTTAGTAGTCAGTTTCTAAAACTAATCACTAATTGCTAATTGTTAATTGTTAATTGCTAATTGTTAATTGCTAATTGTTAATTGCTAATTGTTAATTGCCAATGCGTTATATTAAATACATAGTATTTGTTTGGAGTTTTTTACTGAGCTGTTTCACACACGCCCAGCAGTACCCTGTGGATGTGCAAACCTTTGTAACTCCGCCGTATCCACAGCATTTGCGTGGGTATTGGGATACTTTTGAAACCAAAATACAAACGCATTTGTTGCTCAAAGATTTGAGTAGCCCTGTGCGTAATGTAGTCCTTCGTTTTTCATTGGAAAACCTACAAGGACAGGTCGTTGCACAAACCGCTCCGTACGCACTTCCTTTTCAAACACAACTGACCCCAGGTGTGCGCAAAACGCTTTCCAATTTGGATTTTAAATCGCTGTTTGCGTTGGAGAATTTGAGCGGTATTTCGGAACATTTTTACAACGATTTACTGCCCGAAGGCACGTACTTTTTCTGTTTTACGGCTTATGATATGACTACCCAAAGTCCGCTTTCTAATAAATCGCGGGCAATGGTGCAAATACGCCGTTATACACCACCCTTGCTGACCTTACCCGCACGGGGCGAAATCATTCCAAAACGCAGTAATTTTCAACATATTGTTTTTCAATGGCTTGCAAGAGACCCCGCACCTTTTGTGCAATACGAGTTTACGCTCAAAGAAGTGTGGGACAACAGCCTAAACGCTGACGAAGCCTTTATTTCAGGGCGATTGGTTTATCAAGGAAAAGTGCCTTCCAATACGATTTTATACGGAAACGACAAACCTTTTTTGTTGGAAAACAAACGCTATGCGTGGCGTGTACGTGCTTTTACGAGCAATCCGAATAATCCGAACCAAACGGTTTCGTATTTTAGAAATAATGGTGAATCGGAAACGTTTTTCTTTGACTATGTGTCTAATTGCGAAGCCCCTAAATTCCTAATGGCTACTGCCCAAGCTAACACTGCCGATATCCGTTGGCAAGGTGGTGGTGGCGGTGGCGAGCCGCCACGGGCAAACATTTATTCCAACGGTAGCCTTTACAAAATTTTATACAGAGAAAAGGGAAAAAGCTGGAAATCACAAACTTCCAACCACCCACAGGCAACACTCACAGGCTTAAAACGCGGAAGAAATTACATTTACAAAGTGGGCATCGCTTGCGGATTGGGGCAACAGACGCAAAGTGTTTTTAACGAACAGACCTACTTATACAGCACCGAACAGGCAGTTACCACCACCGACCGACTTAACGATAGCCTGAGTGTACGATGTGGTGTAAAACCTGAAATCCGCATCAAAAACC
>JBGYFE010000110.1:0-24536 GCA_041819925.1 Capnocytophaga sp. | reverse complement strand
CATCATAATTTAAAATTACAATGTAGTTATTTAAAATTTTAATCTATAAATTTATTTTTATAACATATAAAATTAATTTTTTAATATTATAAACATAAATAATAATGTATAAAATTATTTTTTCAATCTATATTTTTAAAATTATAAGATGAAATTTAATAATTTTTCGATTTCTTGTTCATTATTGAAGCTATGAATGCAAATTCTCAAACGTTCTTGTCCTTTTGGAATGGTTGGTGAAAGAATTGGAACAACTCCAAAACCATTATTTTGAATTTTATTTGCCTTTTGTTTTACAAAATCATTTCCCGATAAGATTACGGATTGTATCGGTGAATTTGAATTTATAAACACATAATTTTTAAGTTTATTTTCTTTTTCAGAATAAAAATTATTTTCTTTTTTATTACATTCTAAAATTGATTTAAAAAATGAAATATTTTGATGTAATTTTTTAATATTATCCGTAATTTTCAAGTGTTTGTAACTTGCTAAAATAGTTGCTACACTGTGCGGAGACATTGCGGTCGTATAAATGAATGAGCGAGCAAAATTTATCAAATAATTTCTCAAAACTTCACTTCCGAGAACAGAAGCACCGTGACAACCTAACGTTTTACCATAAGTAACTATTCGAGCAAATGTTTTTTCTTCCAATCCTAATTCTTGAACCAATCCGCAACCTTGAAAACCAAAAACTCCTAATGCGTGCGCCTCATCAACTACTAAAAAAGCATTATATTCATCTGCTAAATCACACATTTTAGATAAATTAGGCGTATCTCCGTCCATTGAAAACACAGATTCAGTTACAATAAAAATAGAATTTGATTTTTTAGAAAATTTCTTCAATAAATTTTCCAAATCTTCTAAATCATTGTGTTTAAACTTAAAAGATTGTGCCAAACTTAATGAAATTCCGTCGCGAATAGATGCGTGGATAAAAGTATCATATAAAATAATATCCCCACGAGTTGGAACGCACGAAAAAAAACCTATATTTGCGTCATAACCCGAATTAAAAAGCAATGCACTCTCTGAATTATGAAAATCTTTAATATAATTTTCAGCTATTTCAAAAAGTGGAAAATTTCCTGATATTAATCGCGAACCCGTAGCTCCTTGTTGCCATTTTTCAGATGATAAAATATGTTCTGTTTCTTTTTTTATTTCCAAAGAAGAAGAAAATCCTAAATAATCATTTGAATAAAAATCTATTTCAAATTTATGATTTTTTAAAGTTCTGAAAGCATTTTTTTCTTGTCTTTCAAAAAGTTTTTTAGTAATATGTGGTGGTGTTTTCATTTTGTTTATTTTAGTTATTTAAAAAAATTGTCAAAGTTTTGAACTTTGACAAAAATGCAATAAAAATAAGTTGAAAAATCAAAATTTTCTTACTATTAATATTTTTTTTGTTTTTTCAGTAATCTTAAAACGATTATCTAAACGTTTTCCGATAACCCAAACGATATTTTCACCTGAACAAAGTAACCATTGTTGTTCTTTATCAAAAAGTGAATATTTTTCGTCTATATAAAATTTACTTAATTTCTTTTTTTGATTCATTCCAAGTGGATAGAAAAAATCACCTTCTTTTTTGTGTCGCAATGAAATCGGAAAAGTTAGTTTATCATAATCAATAAAAGCAATTTCTTCGGGAAAATAATCGTCATTTTCAATATTTTCATCAAGTTTTAAATCAAAAAAATGTGCTATATCTCGTTTTTTTGGTAAAAATCCAATTGTTATAGAGCTTTTCATATCAGAAACACTATAACTTATTGTTTTTTCTTCTACAAAAAGATGTTCTTGAAATGTAAATTCAAGAGGTGTTTCATATTCTGGCATTCTTGGAGGTCTTTTTTTCAATAATAACTCATCTCTTCCTTTAATAAGATTGTGTGTAGGAGAAAATAGTTCTTTTCCGCTTTGAGCATCTAACATTTTTCTTAAATCACGAATATTTCTGAAATTATACGGATAAAAAAGTTTATGCAGCAAAAAATTAACGTCCGATGCCTCTTTTATAGGTTTAATTTCAATCGTGGTTTGATATTCACTTTCCTTAAAGCATTCTTTTTTTATTTTTTCAATATTTTCATCGATAAATTGGTCGGATTGAGCTAAATAATGCTGTGTTTGTTGAAAATTTTCTAAAAAGGAAGGGTGAATTTCTTTTAAAACGGGAAGAATATGATGACGGATTTTATTTCGGACATATTTTTCAGTTTCATTGGAACTGTCTTCACGCCATTGTAAATTATGTTGTTTTGCAAATTCTGTAATCTCATCGCGCGAAAAAATAAGCAACGGACGAATAATTTTTCCGTTTTTTTCCGGAATTCCTAACAATCCGCTTAATCCCGTTCCTCTTGAAAGATTAATAATGAAAGTTTCAATATTATCATCTGCGTGATGTGCCGTAGCGATGTAATCACATTGATTTTCAGCAGCAATTTCTTCAAACCAATCATATCGAAGTTTTCGGGCAGCAAGTTGCGTATTCATTTTGCTTTCGGCAGAAAATTTTGACGTATCGAAGCGTTTTATGAGTGTTTTAATGCCTAATTTTTGTCCGAAATCTTTCACAAAACGTTCATCTTCATTGCTTTCATCTGCTCGAAGTTGAAAATTACAATGTGCCAAAATAATATCATATTCCAACAAAAAAAACAGATATGAAAGCACAACACTGTCAATTCCGCCGCTGATAGTCATTAAAATTCGTTTATTTTTCAGATTGAAATTTCTATCAATATGTTCTTTAAATCTATTTTTCATTTTAAATGATTTTAGTATTGTCAAATTTTTTTAGAAATGTATAAAAACAAAAACTCACGCAAATTTTATAAATAAAAGCAGAAATAAATTAATTATGATACGTAAAAGGCTTCCTGCTAAAATCTAAAAACTTACGTGAGAATATTATCAGCTTATTTTTATTCTTTTTTATAAAACAACGATTTGAATCGTATTTTGAAGTACTTGTTTCAACAAAACTTCTTTATTTTTTTCAATTTCATCGATAGATTGTTCAGTAGCGTGACGAATTGTATATAAATTTACGTTTTCATAGACCGAAACCTTAAATTTTTCTTTCAATTTCTCAACCAAATCCGAAAGCGTATCAAATTTATTATCCACACAAACTGAAAAACTTATAGCTGAATTTTGAATCATACTTACCTTCATTTTTGCATCGCAAAGCAATTTGAAAATATAACTGATGTTTTCTTCCACAATAAACGAAAAATCAAGCGACGAAAGTGAAATTACCACCTGTTCTTTCTTCAAAATAAAACAAGGCACTTTGGGTTCAAGTTCAGTAACGTTGCAAACGGAACTTCCTTCGGCTGTGGAATTTAAAAATGACTTTACAAACAGCGGAATCTCTTTTCTTTGCAAAGGTTGCAAGGTTTTCGGGTGAATCACTGATGCGCCATAAAAAGCAAGTTCAATGGCTTCTTTATACGGAATTTTATGCAATAATTCGGTTTTTTCAAAATAACGAGGGTCTGCATTGAGCACACCAGGAACATCTTTCCAAATAGTTACACTTTTGGCGTCTAAACAATATGCAAAAACGGCAGCCGTATAATCTGAACCTTCTCTGCCCAAAGTTGTTGTGAAAAAATTGGCATCGCTGCCCATAAAACCTTGCGTGATGTTCAAAAGTGATTTATTTACGTTATTGGTGATGTTTTCTTGCGTATCTTCCCAATTAATTCCCGCATCACGGTAATTATTGTCGGTTTTTATGAGGTTTCGCACATCAAGCCACGTGTTTTTGATGCCGCAATCGTTCAAATATTGGCTAATAATCGTTGTGGAGATTAATTCACCAAAACTAACCACTTGGTCATATACAAAACTGTGTTTCGGAGATTTATTTCGTTCTAAAAAAGAAATTAATTCGGCAAACAAACCATCTACTTTCCAATAAACCGGATGATTTTCGTTAGAAAACAATTCGCGAATAATATCATAGTGGAATTTCTTAATAACATCGATGCTTTCCTGTAATTTTTCTTTTTCTTTGAAATAATTATGTATTACGGTTTCCAAAGCATTTGTAGTTTTTCCCATTGCTGAAATAACAATCAGCGTATCGGAATATCCGACCGTTTCAAGGATTTTCGCTACATTTTTCACACCTGCGGCATCTTTCACTGATGCCCCGCCAAATTTGAATATCTGCATAATGCTTTGTTTAAACGTAAATTTTAATCAAGAAAATAACAAAACCAAAACCTTTCTATCTTTTTTGTTATTTCACATTTGAATTTTGATTGATGAGGTACAAAAATAAGAAAAAGTTCTTTTCAAAAAGAAAATTCACCTGAAAATAATCAAAATACTACTATTTTGTTATGAATACAACTTTTGGAGAATCCGCTTTCAAAAAAACACCTTGCAAAGGTAACATTTCTTTGGAAAATGTCAAAAGAAAAATGTTTAATAAATCATTCCGAAAACCCTAATCCTTGTATTTAAACCATTCTGAAAGATACTACGCAACAATAATGACTGATTTTTTTGTCCTTTTCTTCACATATTTTGAAAAACTTTTTCCTATGTTCCGTTTTCCGTTTTCTATTTTTTATCTAACTTTGTCCCTTAAAAAATTTTCCGTAAATGATACACTTCTTTAAAAATCCGAACCAAATTTTGTATGCAGTGCAAACCGATGCACCACTTTCCGAAACCGTTATTTCTAAACTCAATTGGCTTTTTGGTGGAGCTACAAAAATAAGCGAATCTGCCATCGAAGGTTTTTTCGTAGGGCCTCGTGCGGTGATGATTACTCCGTGGAGTACCAACGCGGTGGAAATTACGCAAAATATGGATATTCAAGGAATTATCCGTATTGAAGAGTTTCGCCAAGTAACCGAAGATTTCACGGATTTTGACCCAATGCTTTTCCAAAAATACAACGGATTGCATCAAAATATTTTTACCGTAAACATCAAACCCGAACCTGTTTTAGAAATCGACGACATAGAAGCCTATAACCAACAAGAAGGATTGGCTTTAAGTTCAGAAGAAGTGAACTATTTGCAGAATTTATCTCAAAAATTAGGTCGAAAACTCACAGATTCCGAAGTGTTTGGGTTCTCACAAATCAACTCCGAACATTGCCGACATAAAATTTTCAACGGAACTTTTGTGATTGATGGCGAGGAAAAGCCTACGTCTCTTTTCAAACTGATTAAAAAGACGTCAGAAACTCATCCTAATGAAATTGTTTCGGCGTATAAAGATAATGTAGCATTTATTCAAGGGCCTGTGATTGAGCAATTTGCTCCAAAAACAGCAGATAAGCCCGATTTTTTTGAAACGAAAAATTTTGAATCGGTTATTTCTTTAAAAGCCGAAACGCATAATTTCCCAACTACGGTTGAACCTTTCAACGGAGCGGCTACGGGGTCAGGCGGTGAAATTCGCGACCGTTTGGCAGGCGGACAAGGGTCGTTACCTTTGGCAGGAACAGCCGTTTATATGACTTCGTATTCCCGATTGGAAGAAAATCGCCCGTGGGAAAAGGCGATGGACGAACGCCAATGGCTTTACCAAACACCAATGGATATTCTTATCAAAGCCTCAAATGGAGCTTCCGATTTCGGAAATAAATTTGGACAGCCACTCATTGCAGGGTCGCTCTTAACCTTTGAACACGAGGAAGATGCGAGAAAACTCGGCTTCGACAAAGTAATTATGCTTGCAGGCGGAATTGGTTACGGAAAAAAAGACCAAGCCATCAAACAAAAACCCAAAGAAGGCGATAAAATTGTGATTTTGGGCGGAGAAAATTACCGTATCGGAATGGGAGGAGCAGCGGTTTCATCAGCTGATACGGGGGCTTTCGGTTCTGGTATCGAACTGAATGCCATTCAGCGGTCAAACCCTGAAATGCAAAAACGAGCAGCCAATGCCATTCGAGCAATGGTGGAATCTGATGAAAATCTGATTGTTTCTATTCACGACCACGGAGCTGGCGGACATTTGAACTGTCTATCCGAATTGATTGAAGAAACCGGCGGAAAAATTGATTTAGACAAACTTCCTGTGGGCGACCCAACCCTTTCCGACAAGGAAATCATCGGAAATGAATCGCAAGAACGTATGGGACTTGTCATTGCCGATAAAAATATTCAAAAACTAAAAAATATTGCCGAGCGAGAGCGTTCGCCAATGTACGAAGTGGGCGAAGTTACGTCCGATAAACGTTTTTCGTTTGAATCGAAAAAGAAAAATTCCAAACCAATGGATTTTGAACTTTCAGATATGTTTGGAAGTAGCCCAAAAACCATTATGGAAGATACTTCGTTGTCAGTTGCTTATGAGGATTTGACATATTACCAAAGTAACATACGTTCTTACATTGAGCAAGTGTTACAACTTGAAGCTGTTGCCTGCAAAGATTGGCTCACAAACAAAGTTGACCGTTGCGTAGGCGGACGCGTAGCAAAACAACAATGCGTCGGGGCTTTGCAATTGCCTCTGAACAATGTAGGTGTAATGGCACTTGATTTTCAAGGAAAAGAAGGTGTGGCAACCACGATTGGGCATTCGCCTTTAACGGCACTTATTGACCCTGTGGCAGGAAGCCGAAACGCTGTTGCCGAAGCCTTGTCAAACATTGTGTGGGCACCGTTGAAAAACGGATTGAAAGGCGTTTCTCTGTCTGCCAACTGGATGTGGGCTTGCAAAAACAAAGGTGAAGATGCTCGTTTGTATGAAGCGGTGAAAGGCTGTTCAGATTTTGCCATTGAATTAGGAATCAACATTCCTACCGGAAAAGATTCGCTCTCAATGAAACAAAAATATCCTGATGGAGAGGTGATTGCTCCCGGAACGGTCATCATCTCGTCTGTGGCAAATTGCACGGATATTACCAAAGTGGTAGAGCCTGTTCTGAAACGCAATGGCGGAAATATTTACTACATCAACCTGTCGCAAGACGATTTCAAATTAGGAGGTTCGTCATTTGCTCAAATCGTAAATAAAATCGGGAAAGAAGCCCCGACGGTGAAAGATACAGAGGCTTTCAAACGAGCTTTTGAAGCATTGCAACTACTTGTAAAACAAGGAAAAATTCAAGCGGGACACGACATCGGAAGTGGCGGACTTATTACCACACTTTTGGAAATGTGTTTTGCAGAAAACGATTTGGGAGCGGATTTTGATTTTTCGGCTTTGGGCGAAGAAGACACCATAAAATTGCTGTTTGCCGAAAATATTGGCGTCGTTTTCCAAGCTGAAAGCGAAGTAGAAGATATTTTAAAACAACATAAAGTTGAATTTTTTAAAATTGGAAAGGTAACTAACGAGGATACGCTGAATATTTCAAATTTCGACACGAATTTGTCTTTTAGCATTTCAGAATTACGCGATATTTGGTATTTAACATCGTATTTATTAGATAAAAAACAAACGAAAAACGATAAAGCAGATGAAAGATACCGTAATTATTCCGAGCAATCGTTAAATTTTGTGTTCCCATCGCATTTTACGGGTAAAAAACCTGAAATTCCGAGCGGAAAACGCCCAAAAGCGGCTGTAATTCGTGAAAAAGGAAGCAATTCAGAGCGTGAAATGGCAAATGCGATGTATTTGGCTGGTTTTGATGTGAAAGATGTGCATATGACCGACCTCATTTCAGGGCGTGAAACGTTGAAAGACGTTCAGTTCATCGGGGCAGTGGGCGGATTTTCAAATTCGGACGTACTCGGAAGTGCCAAAGGCTGGGCGGGAGCTTTCTTGTACAACGAAAAAGCAAAAACAGCTTTGGAAAACTTCTTCAAGCGTGAAGATACGCTTTCGGTGGGAATTTGCAATGGTTGTCAGCTCTTTATGGAATTGGAAGTTATCAATCCCGAACACGAAACGCACGGAAAAATGCACCACAACGACAGTGGCAAGCACGAAAGTGGATTTACTTCCGTAACGGTTCAAAAAAATAACTCGGTGATGCTTTCTTCGTTAGAGGGAGCGACTTTGGGCGTTTGGATTTCACACGGCGAGGGAAAATTCCATTTGCCGCTCGCTGAAAATCAGTATAATATTGTAGCTAAATATGCTTACGAAGGTTATCCTGCCAATCCGAATGGTTCGGACTACAACACGGCAATGCTTTGCGATAAAACAGGACGCCATTTGGTGATGATGCCACACATTGAGCGGTCGATTTTCCAATGGAATTGGGCAAATTATCCTGAAAACCGCTACGATGAGGTGTCGCCTTGGTTGGAGGCTTTTGTCAATGCCCGCAAGTGGATTGAGAAGAAGAATAACGAAAAATAAACGTAGGGGCGAATAATTATTCGCCCTTTATTAAATTTGTCGCAATGTTTGTTGGGTGATTTTTTTTCAGTGTAGTAAATTCAAAATGAAATGTGTAGATATGCGATGACCGCTTACAAACCGCACTATGCGTGTTTTGAGTGTAGAAAAACATTTAAGCGGAAACTATTTTCCGATATCCGAAAAGGAGAACAAACTTTTGAGGCTAAATGCCCACAGTGTGGGGCTTTGATGGCAGATATGGGATTGGATTTTGAAGCTCCCAAAAAAGATGACGTAAAAAAATGGGAACATCTTAAAAATTTGTATCAAGTGGGCATCACATTTCATTCTTGCGGTTGTTCGGGACCTGGGTATATCCCCAGAGATAAAGAGCAACTCAAAAAATACTTTGAAGATATTTTGGAAAAATATCACCAAAACTTGAACGCTTTTAGAGAAAGAATTGAACCCGAAAACAAAAAAGAAGCTGATAGAGACAGAAGCAAAAACTGGTATCTTTTAACTGGATTACCCAACAATATTAAAGACAAAAAAGGAGGCGTAAAGAATGAAGATGCCAAAAAATTTTGGTTGGAAAAGATAAAAGAAATCGAAGAAAAACTCAATGTGATAAGAACACAATGATTTTTTATTTGTTCAAAAAAGTATGAACTCCGAAGTCTGTGTCAGCTAATATTTTTTTGGGATTAAAAAGAAAAATTTGTTGAGTTATTTAATATTAAATATTTTTGCATATTGAATTTTCCGACCACCACGATGAGGTGTCGCCTTGGTTGGAGGCTTTTGTCAATGCCCGCAAGTGGATTGAGAAGAAGAATACAGAAAATTCTTTATATTGAAACCTTAAAACAGGAAAAAAGGAAGTCATCATTAAATCATAATTCGTTCGCTGGCGAAAAAGCAAGTCGCCAAGAAATCTTGGAATGCTCGCTGGTGAAAAAGGAGGTTATCATTAAATAATAATTCGCTCCCAAAAGAAAAAGAAGTGTATCATTATTTAATAATTTCTTCCCAAAGGAAAAAGAAGCGTATCATTAAATAATAATTCGTTCCCAGAAGAAAAAGAAGCATATCATTATTTAATGGCAAAAAAAATCAGTTTCAAGTTATCATTACATAATGAAAGAAAAATCAAATTATATCTTTAAATTAAAAATTTATATCGTATGAAAAAACTAATGACAAATGCCCGCACTACCGAAGTGGCGGCGGTGGGCAATCAGCTAACAGCACTTTTTGAAAAAGCTAACATTCAAGAAGCATTTTTAAAAAACCTCTTTGCCCAAATTGATACTCAAACAAAGGCTCTTACGCAGGCAATTAACCAAGATGAGGCACGTTCTTTTTTAGAAGATGCCGACGCAAAACGCGATGAGGCGGTGCGTGTTTTAAGCAAATTGCTTTCGGCTTATGTGGTTTTTCCCAGTCAAGAAATAAAAAATCACGGACAAAAAATCTACAATATTTTTGAAAAATACGGCGTTAAAATCACCACCGAGAGTTATGTGAATCAAAGTTCCTTAATGAATGCCCTTTTAATGGATTTGCAAGCCCCAGAGCTTAAAAGCAGTTTAGATGCTTTGGCAGGGGTTAATGATGCTATTGAAAGCATTTCCGCCACCGAAAAGGAGTTTGAGGCACTTATGCAGAAATATCAGCAAGACCAACTCAAAAAAGGCGAAAGTGCTACGTCATTAAGAAAACCTTTGCTCGATTCTATCAACAAACAGCTTGTGCCGTACGTTTCGGCTTTGGTAATGGGCAATGCTTCTTTATATGAGGAGTTTGCAAAATCAGTCGAGAAAATAATTTCAGATGTAAATACGGGTATTAAAAGTAGGCTTAATTCGTAGATTTTATAGCTAATCCAAAATGATCTGTCGCAACAATTCCCCCTTTTAAGGGAAGTCCGCAAAGCGGAGTATGTGAAAGGGGGATATAATTTTAATTGACGTAAAAATCCCTTGCCAAAAAATATTTTCTTGAATTTTTGAGATATTAAATGGCGGTAAAAACAGAAATAAAAATAGCAAACAAATAAAATCCAAAAAAAACAACAAAATCCTTGTAAGTAAAATTAAATTTTCTACTTTTGTAAAAATTTTAATCTTAATTGCGTTATGAGTCAAGAAAATGATTTAAAAGATTTCAAAGACGGAGCCAACAACCTAATTCAAAGCAAAGAAAACAAAAAGATTTTGGCTGGGCTTTTGGCTCTTTTTGTGGGTTATTTGGGAATTCATAAATTTATTTTGGGTTACCAAAAAGAGGGAATTATTCAAATCATAATTTCTGTTGTAACTTGCGGATTTGGAGGAATAATTCCGTTTATTGAAGGAATTATTTACTTAACTAAATCTGATGAGGATTTTTACAAAACCTATCAAGTAGGAAAAAAACCTTGGTTTTAATCTCTTGATGAACAACACAAACAAAATTAGGGGAGTGAAAGTCACGTGATTTTCCTCCTTTTTCGTTTTCGGTTAAAAATTTTGTAATCAAAAAAATATATCCTAATTTAGCGGATTGAACATTTATAACAAAGAAATCAAAAAAATGGCTAAAAAAGACAGCAAAGAAACAAGCCCTGAAGAAGCAAAATTGAATGCTTTGAAGCTAACCTTAGAAAAATTGGATAAAACTTACGGAAAAGGGACCGTAATGCAATTGGGAGACGCTACAATAGAAGAGATTGAAACATACTCAACCGGCTCGATAGCATTAGATGTTGCTTTGGGAGTCGGTGGTTACCCGAAAGGGCGAGTTGTAGAGATTTTCGGACCCGAATCATCAGGGAAAACGACCCTAACACTACACGCCATCGCCGAAGTGCAAAAGGCAGGCGGAACAGCAGCTTTCATTGATGCGGAACACGCTTTTGACCGCATATATGCCCAAAAATTAGGGGTAAACATCAATAAGTTGCTCGTATCACAACCCGACCACGGTGAGCAAGCTCTCGAAATCGCTGACGCTTTAATTCGTTCAAACGCAGTAGATTTAATAGTTATCGACTCAGTGGCAGCACTCACTCCTAAGAGCGAAATTGAGGGTGATATGGGCGAATCAAAAATGGGAGTTCACGCTCGATTGATGTCGCAAGCACTTCGGAAAATTACAGGAAGCATCAGTAAAGCCAATTGTATCGTAATTTTCATCAACCAATTACGTGATAAAATTGGTGTTAGCTTCGGAAATCCTGAAACTACAACCGGTGGAAATGCCTTGAAATTCTACGCCTCAGTGCGTTTAGATATTCGCAAAGCCGGAGGCGGGTCTATCAAAGATTCCAGCGGAGAGATTATCGGAAACCGCACCAAAGTGAAAGTCGTGAAAAACAAGGTAGCTCCTCCTTTTAAATCGGCTGAATTTGACATTATGTTTGGTGAAGGCATCTCAAAAATTGGTGAAATTATTGATATTGGTGTTGATGCAAACATTCTCGTAAAAAGCGGTTCGTGGTTCAGCTATGACGGAACAAAATTAGGACAGGGACGCGACACTATAAAAACTTTGTTGAAAGATAATCCTGAATTGGCAGAGGAATTAGAGGCTAAAATCAGAGAATTTTTGAAAAATAATGACCTTTCTGAAAAACCTAAAAAAGGAAAGAAAACCATTTCAAAACTCAATGATGATGCTGATGATAACGACCAAGACCAATATGACGAAGATGAAGATGATTACAACGACGAAGAATAAATCAAATCTCAGCAAAAAAGCCACCAAAAGGTGGCTTTTTTGCTGAGATTTATCTCTAAATTTTGACCACAGACTTGTTCCTTTTCAGAAAACATACTGAGCTCTCTCCAAAAAGATGCTGAACTTTTCCCCAAAAAGATGCTGAACTTTTCCCCAAAAAGATGCTGAACTTTTCCCAAAAAAGATGCTGAACTTTTCCCCAAAAAGATGCTGAACTTTTCCCAAAAAGATGCTGAACTTTTCCCAAAAAGATGCTGAACTTTTCCCAAAAAGATGCTGAGCTTTTTCAGAAAACATACGGACGAATTTTTGAATGGTATTATCTCCCCATATACACCAACAGAATGCTCTGTTTTATGTTTTTAAAGAAGCTATCATTTTTTTACAATATTCAATCTCTTTTTTGATATCATCTACTTTTCTCTTGATATTCTCTATTTCCCTACCATATTTGTCTGATTCTTTAATTTTTGTTTTTCTGTAATTCTCTTTGCTTGAAGCAGAAGTAGTTGATTTTATGTTTCGGTTAAGAGTTTCTATTCTTTTCTTTTTCTCTTCTTTTAATTTATCTATTTTTGCTCGTAGTGAAACGATTTCTTGTTTTTTCTTAACAATCTTATCTTTGTAGTATGCTTTACTCATTGTTTTTAAATTTATCGATTATTCTTTCAATAGTGGTTTCTTGCCGTATCGGTTGGGGTTTTTCTTCTTCAAAATAAGCCATTATTGCTGCTATTAAAAAGAAAATTACCATTAGAAGAAAAGACCAATACCGCTGGAAAAATGCCTTTCTTTTCTTTTTGCGATATTTCTCTTCAAAGAAATGAATTTCATCAGCTTTCGGAAATTTTGTTTTCAGCACATACAAACAGTGCTCGTATTTTTTTAGAGCTACATCTGTATATTTGTTTGCCAATACATTCTCTTCTTCTAAAACATTTTTATAAGAATTATGCGAAATGATAGAAGAAAGTTTGAACATCATATCTATTAAAGATTGCTTTTGATTGGGTATTTTCGTTGAAATTAGTTTTTCAATAGATTTTTTCAACTTTATGGAATCCTCTTGTTGAATTTGTTTCATATATTCTTCTTCTCTGCGTTTGGACTCCAAACTTGCTTTTGTTTGTTCCAACAAAAAATTACCACTTGTTCTAAAAAATGAAGATAATAAACCTTGTTTAGGACTATTTGAGTTGTTGGAATTGCCACTTGAAGCATTATTTGTGCTACCCAAAAGACTTTTTCCTGTGCTACTAACGCGTTGGTATTTGGTTGCGTGCCTATCTCCAAAAATTTTATTGGAAATAAACCGCCCCGTATCTCTTCCTAATTGTGTTTTTAATGAACTAAAAAATCCCATTTTTCAAAGTTTTGTTTTTAAAAAGAATGCGAGTAACCTCAGAAAATTACTCGCATTCAATGTTTTACTTTCCAGAAGCTGTTAATGTGATAGAATCGTCTGAAAGTTTAGAGTCATCGGGAGTAGCCACTTGCACTTTAATTCCGAATTCATCAAAAATCTTTTTTTCAAAATTGCCTACGAGCATTTTTCCGTTGATTTTCACATCGCCTCCTTTGGCATCGTTTTTTCTGATAGAAGCCAATGTTGCATCATCATCTGCAAATTTTTGTCCGTTGTAAACTCTCAACGTTGAGCCAAACTCGCTTTTGAAATTTGCTTTAAGCGTTTTTACTTTCATTTTTCCTGAAATTGTTAAATCTGCCATTTTATTGAAATTTAATTGTTTATGATTATTTTTTTCTTCTTGCATCTCCTAATGTAAGACTGTCTTCTACCAGATTTTTATTTTCGATGTCGGCTATTTGAACCACAATTCCGAAATTGTCTAAAAATAATTTTTCAACTTCGCCTACTTTCTGTGTAGCTCTAATTTTGAGTTTATTAGCATCAAAATTCACAGATGTTTGTGTGGTTCGTTCGTCCAATGTTTTTAGGGTCATTCTGCCGTCGTTGGCAAGTTTTTTCCCTTTGTACACACGCAGAGAAAGCCCAAATTTGTCTTTAAATTGTTTGGTTAATTCGGTTACTTTCATTGAACTTTCTACCTCAAATTCTGTTGAAGTGAAAGTATCTACAATTTGATTGAATAATTTCATATTTATTTGGTTATTTGTTTAGCCTTCCTTGCAGAACAGCTTGAAACTCTTCAAGATTAATTCCTTCTGATTCTGCTTTTTTGAATAACATTTGTTTTTCTTGTTCAGTAAGAACACCGTCAATCAATGCCAATTCGATAAGTAGCTCTAATTCTTGACTATACAACTTAATTTCTGATGAATTTTTGATTAGTAATTTATCTGATTGAGGTAATTTTTGAGGAGAATTTTCTATTTTTATTCTTTCCAATTCTCTTTGTGCCATTTCTTGCAGGTTCAAAATCATTCTTTCAGTAAAAGCAGACCTATCTGTCAATTTGAGCCTATCGGTTACTTCCAAAACTCTCACAAAAGGCAATAACGATGTAGCCATACTTATTAATTCGGCAGTAGCTTTGGCATCCATTTCTACAATTCCACCGAGTACCAAATTTTTACCATAATCATATATTCCATCAAAAACATTTTCGGTTGCCTCTTCTGGTTTTTCAAGCGACTTATTGGCTGAGGAATTTGCATTAGTAATTCCGTTTGTTATAAAATTCTTTCCAAAATTCAACCAACTTTCAGAAGTGTTCTCAACTGCATTTTTTTCTGACTTTTGAGAAGATTCTGTGATTTCAGTAGCTTCGCCAAATATTAAATCTTTTCCAAAAGATAGCCAATTCTCAGATGTTTTCTTCGTTGAGCCTTCCTCTTTTTGAGAATCAGAAAAAACCTCAGAGGCAGAATTAATAGCTTTTTTAAACTTATCAAACATTTTTCATTGTTTTTGAATAAATGACACTTAAAAATCAACTAATTCCAACTTCAATAAGTAAGTTTTCAGAGAAATATCACTATTAGTACTACACGCATAAGCCAACGATTCATCTATTGAATTGGCAATGATACAGCCTTTTATGTCATTGTTGGGAAACTTCTCTTTCAGCAATCCTACATACATTGAAATTTGCCCAAAGGCTTCAAATTTAGCTTCTCCTTTTTTCAATTCGACAGCCAATAGTTCATCTCCTTTTCGTAACAAAACATCAATTTCCTTACCTCCGATTCTATATTTCTCTGCTTCAAAAGTATATTCAGGAAATAGTGTATCTATTTGATAAACAAGAGCCGATTGCAGATTTTGTTCACTGTCAAAACTATTTTCTGTTTTGAGGTGAGTACCTACCTGCTCTTGAAAATTTTTGGTATCGGAAATAAATTTTTGGTATGCAACAATGGCTGCTCTGTTTGTGCCGTTACCTTTGTTGCCAAAATCAGCATATTTACCATTTTTACTGTACAATTCAACAAAAAAATCGAGTTCTTTTGGAGAAGTGATTTTGTAAAGATTTATATTTTTACCTTCACTTTCTTGGTAATGTTTACTGATTCTGTTAATAGAATTGGCGTACTGATACGAAGTGTTAGAAGTCTTCTTTTCTTGACTTTCTAACCATTTTTGAAATGTAGTTTGCATATTTGTAGTATTTAAAATTAACTGATTTGGTTATTATCACGTTAGGATACCACAAAAAAAAGTGGACTCCTGTCTTTACTTGTAAGTGAGGGAGTCCAAGCCCTGAGAACAAAGTAAAGCAAAAGCCCACGCAAAGCGCGAGCGTTATGCTTAAACTTCCCTGTTCTCGTTGAATGTTTGGACTTTTCACTTACAGGTTCGTTAGCAAACGCAATATTTTTATATTTTTTCTAAAAAATTTTTACCTTTTTTACGAGTGCAAATATACAATTTTTTATAATACAAAATTTTTTTATGAAGATTTTTTTCTAATCTATCTCCCCATATTCCCCCGCTGGTGCAATCTTGTAGCTCGTGTCCATACTGAATTTACAAATTAAGGTACGAGCAAGATACTCACATCAGCAAGGGCTAATTAGTATTTGTTTTTTGCCTGTCGTGGCTCACAACCTACCTCCCCATATACACCAACAATATAGAAATATCCGCTGGGGAAACGCCACTGATGCGTGAGGCTTGGGAAAGCGTCGTCGGACGAATTTTCTTCAATTTTTCACGACTCTCAAACGACAATGAAATCAGTTTGTCATAATTGAAATTTTCAGGAATGCGAATATCCTCCAAACGATTGAGTTTGTCAGCGTTGTTTTTTTCCTTTTCGATGTAGCCCGCATATTTTACCTCTATTTCCGTTTGTTCGATGACCTCTTTTGTAATTTGTTCTTTCTCAATAAATTGCTTTACTTCCTGAATTTCCATAAAATCGGAAATGGTGATATTAGGACGCGAAAGCACTTTAAACATTTTGTCGCCTTGCTTCATCGGCGAAGAGTCGTATTTTTCCAAAATCGGATTGGCTTCTTCGGGTTTGATGCTCGTTTCCTTAAAGAAATCAACAAATGCACGTGTTTGTGCACTTTTTTTCGCCAAAACCTGCATTCGTTCTTCGCTTGCTAAACCAAGTTGATACCCCAAAGGCGTCAATCGGGCATCGGCATTGTCTTGCCTTAAAAGCGTACGATATTCGGCACGTGAGGTGAACATTCGGTAAGGCTCTTCCGTCCCTTTGGTAATCAAATCATCAATCAAAACCCCGATATATGCCTCGCTTCTTTTTAAAATAAATGGTTCTTGCTCACGGATTTTCTGCACGGCGTTGATTCCCGCCATAAGTCCCTGAGCCGCAGCTTCTTCGTAGCCTGTTGTTCCGTTGATTTGTCCAGCAAAATAAAGATTTTCCACCAATTTGGTTTCCAACGTATGTTTGAGTTGCGTAGGTGGAAAATAATCGTATTCAATGGCATAACCCGGTCGGAAAAATTTCACATTCTCGAAACCTTCCACTTTGCGAAGTGCCTCAAACTGAACTTCTTCGGGCAGAGAAGTGGAAAATCCGTTTACGTAAACTTCCACCGTATGCCAGCCTTCGGGTTCAACAAAAATCTGATGGCGTTCCTTGTCAGCAAAACGATTTATTTTATCCTCAATAGACGGGCAATAACGAGGCCCCACGCCTTGTATTCTTCCTTGAAACATTGGCGAACGGTCAAATCCTGTACGCAAAAGGTCGTGAACCTCTTCGCTGGTATAGGTCATATAGCAATCTTTCTGAACGGAAAGTGGCTTTGTTTCGTTTGAGAAGGAGAATTTTTCAGGATTTTCGTCCCCTGGTTGCGGAATCATTTTGGAATAATCCAGCGAACGACTATCCACACGTGGTGGCGTTCCTGTTTTCATTCTTCCGGATTCAAATCCTTGGTTTACAAGACATTCAGTAATTCCTTTGGAAGCCTTTTCTCCTGCTCTACCACCGCCGAGTTGCTTCATTCCGATGTGGATAACGCCATTCAAAAAAGTTCCATTTGTCAGCACAACACTTTTGGCATAAATAGGAACGCCCAGCGATGTTCTCACGCCTTTCACTTGTCCGCTTTCAATGATTAAATCCGTTACCATATCCTGATAAAAATCCAAATATGGTAGTTTTTCAAGTTGCAAACGCCATTCTTCGGCAAAACGCATACGGTCGCTCTGGGCGCGCGGACTCCACATTGCAGGCCCTTTGGATTTGTTCAACATTTTGAACTGAATGGCGGTTTTGTCGGTAATAATGCCTGTATATCCGCCGAGAGCATCGATTTCACGCACGATTTGTCCCTTGGCAATACCGCCCACCGCAGGATTGCACGACATCTGTGCAATATTTTGCAACTGCATCGTGATGAGCAACGTTTTTGCTCCCATATTGGCTGCCGCTGCTGCGGCTTCTGCGCCGGCGTGTCCTCCACCGACAACAATTACATCATATTTTTGTGTAAACATAGTTTTCTGAAATTCGCTCTTAATAAAGAATAGATTTTTAATTCTTTTATTTCATTTTTTTTCTCTTCCCACAGGATTTTGGGTGCAAAGATAAAGGAATAATTTTAAACCATAACTCTCAATGATTCATTTCCATATCAAATAGATTTCTCTTTCAAATAAAATCAAATCTCTCAAAAAAAATTATCCCAACCCAAAATTCAAAAAAATAGCCTCTTGTGGCAATCCATACGTGTTTTTTGTGATTTTTTCAACCTTTTTTTTCGTTATTAAAAAAAAATTCATACCTTTGAGACCTATTATGTACTTAATTCACACAATTATGAAAAAACAGTTAGAAAAAGAATTACGAGAGTTAGCCGAAAGCATCGTTGCTACTAAAAGTAATTTAGATTTGCCTCTCTTGAAAAAAGAAACTGAAAAGTTACTTGAAAGAGTTACTATTTTAAGTTTCGTGGAAAAATATTACAATTCTATTGGTTCGTCGGAAGACCGTTTACAATATACAATGAAAAAAGTAGCCGATTTTATAGAAGATGATCAAAATGAAAATGATATTTTCAATCTTCCCGTAAAAACTACTCAGGTTCAACAGATTGTTATTGCACAAAATGAAAAAAAATCGGCAATCGAAAACCAAGCAACACAATCCATACAACAACAAGAAATAAAAGAAACAAAAAACACACAACAAAGTCAAGCAAAACCAAATTACACAACAACGGGGCAGCAAAACTCGGCATACAAAGCCTATCAGGACATTATTCAGCGACAACAACAAGAACAAGCTCCTCTCACTGAGGAAAAAAGAACTGTCAGCGAAATAAAAACAATTGTTGACCCCGAATCTGAGATTATTCAAAAAAATCAGCCTTTGGAAGATTTTATTTCACAAACACAATACCCTGTTTTTGAGAAAAAAGAAGAGGTTACGGAAGTTAAAACCAGCCCTTCCCTCAATGACCGACTCGGAAAAACAACACAGATTGGGCTCAATGACCGTCTTGCTTTTATTCGTCAACTCTTCTTTGGAAGTGAAAGCGAATACAATAATGTAGTTCAACACATCAACAACTTGCAGAGTGTACAAGACATTGCTATTTACATTGAACAAGAAATAAAACCAATTTACAACTATTGGCGTGGTAAAGAGGATTACGAAGAAAGATTCTTAAGTTTAATGTTGAAACGTTTTGAAGTTTAATGAGTAAACTCTATCTGATTCCCACACCTATTGGAAATTTAGAAGACATCACTTTGAGGGCGTTACGCCTTTTGAAAGAAGTTGATATTATCTTGGCAGAAGACACTCGCACAAGTGGTAAGTTACTGAAACACTACGACATAAGTACGCCAATGCAGAGTTATCATATGCACAACGAGCACCAAGTTGTTAATCATTGGGTGCAACGTATCAAAAATGGAGAAAGTGTTGGGCTTATCACTGATGCGGGAACGCCTGCCATTTCTGACCCTGGCTTTTTGCTTGTAAGGGCGTGTGTTGAGCAAAATATTGAAGTAGAATGCCTACCAGGAGCGACTGCGTTTGTTCCAGCGTTGGTAAGTAGTGCTTTGCCTAATGACCGTTTTGTTTTTGAAGGATTTTTGCCCGATAAAAAAGGAAGGCAGACCCGTTTACAAGCCATTGTTGAAGAGAAAAAAACAATGATTTTTTACGTTTCGCCACATAAGCTATTGAAAACCATTACTGAGTTTATTTCTGTCTTTGGTGAAACACGAAGGGCTTCTATCTCTCGGGAAATCACAAAATTACACGAAGAAACCCAAAGAGGAACTCTCTCTGAATTGTTAGAATATTATCAGAAGAAAAATCCGAAAGGAGAAATTGTGATGGTGGTGGAAGGAAAATCTTTCAAAGAGAAAGATAGTATGTAATTTATTGATTCATAATTTTATATGACCAAAATCCTTTGTATAGAAACATCGGGACTCAATTGTTCTGTCGCTATTTCTGAAAATAATGTACTTTTAGCAGAAAAAACTGAAAACAAAGGCAAATTCACTCACGCTGAGAGTTTGCATATTTTTATAGAAGATGCGCTTGCTTCTGTTACTCTTTCTCCAAAGGATATGGACTGCATTGCAGTTAGTGGTGGTCCAGGTTCGTATACAGGGCTTCGTATTGGTGTTTCTACTGCCAAAGGACTTTGTTTCGCATTAGAGAAACCAATGGTTTCTGTTTCTACACTTCAAATTTTGGCTTCACAAGTCAAAAATGACAAAAAAATCATCATTCCGATGTTAGATGCCCGCCGAATGGAAGTGTACAGTGCCGTTTTTGATGCAAATTTTAACGAAATCGAACCCACACAAGCCAAAATTTTAGATAAAAATAGCTATTCTGATTGGTTATCACAGGGAGAAGTTATTTTTTTAGGCGATGGAGTTGAAAAATTTGCAAATATTTGCCATAACTCGAATGCTTTCTTCATAAAAAATGCTTTTCCACAAGCAAAAGATATGATTCCGCACGCTTTTAAAAAATATAAGCAACATCTTTTTGAAGATATTGCCTATTTTGAACCAAATTATTTAAAGTGATGTGTTTATTCCTCAATTTTTACGGTTTTGTTCGCCAATTGCCCACAAGCTGCATCAATGTCTTTTCCGCGTGAACGTCTGACAGTCACAGTGATGCCCGCTTCTTCTAACATTTTTTGGTACATATCAATCACAGAGGCATCTGCCTGTTCAAAATCACCGCCATCAATCGGATTGTATTCAATTAAGTTCACTTTTGAGGGAGCAAACCGACAAAATTTGATAAGCGCCTCTACATCTTTTTTCTTATCGTTGATATTTTTCCAAACCACATACTCATAAGTGATTTTATTTTTAGTTTTTTTGTACCAATGTTCCAATGCTTCACGTAATTCTGACAGCGGAAATTGCTCATTAAATGGCATAATTGACGTCCGCACTGCGTCAATAGCAGAATGTAACGACACAGCCAATTTGAATTTTACTTCATCATCTGCCATTTTTTTGATAAGTTTAGGAATGCCTGATGTTGAAACAGTTATGCGTTTTGGTGACATTCCTAACCCTTCCTCTGAAGTAATTTTCTCAATCGCCTTTAACACATTGTTGTAATTCATCAATGGCTCACCCATTCCCATAAAAACGATGTTAGAGAGTGGTCGCCCAAAAAACATACGACTTTGATTATCAATCACTTTTACTTGGTCAAAAATTTCATCAGGAAGTAAATTTCGCATTCGTTTCAGGCGGGCAGTAGCACAAAACGTACAGTTCAAACTACAGCCCACTTGGCTTGATACACAAGCTGTTGTACGAGTATCAGTAGGGATTAACACCGATTCCACTAACAATCCGTCGTGCAAACGTACTGCATTTTTGATTGTTCCGTCAGAACTCCGTTGCATCACATCAACCGCTATATGGTTGATAGTAAAATTATTTTCAAGCATTTCACGTGTTTTTTTAGGCAGATTCGTCATTGCCTCAAACGAATGTAATCCCTTGTTCCACAACCATTCATACACCTGATTCCCTCGAAAGGCTTGGTCACCATTGGCTTGAAAAAAATGACGTAAATCGTCCTTGCTTAATGCTCGTATATCTCTTTTTGTTTGCATAGGGCAAAGGTAAAAAATAATTAAAAATGAAACACTAATAATGTGCTTTTAGAATAAATTATTAACATAAACTTACTTTTTTCTTTTCAAAAAGCCAAAGTATTGTTAATTTTTTTGCCAGATGATATTAATTTGTACTTTTGCTCTCGTTTTAAACCAATAATTATTTTTTCATATGAAAAAGACAACTTTAAGCTTAATCGCACTTATGTCGGCTGGCAGTTATGTTTCTGCTCAAGATTTGCCTGCAAATCCTGCTCCCGGTAAATGTTATGTGAAATGTATCACGAAAGACGAGTTTCGTGATGAAACGGAAACTATTCAAATTTCGCCTGCTTACAGCAAGTTAGAAGTAGTTCCTGCGAAATACAAAACCGTTGAAGAGCGCGTTTTAGTAAAAGAAGCGAGCAAAAAATTGGTGTATGTACCAGCAGTTTATGAAACAGTTGATATTCCTTACGAGAAAAAAGAACAAGGAACTGTGTTAACTGTGGTTCCTGCTGCTTTCGGAAATGATGTGAAAACTATCGAAGTTTTTCCTAAAACCTCAGGTTGGGAGTACAAACATTTAGACAACTGTCCGTCAATCAACAAAGATGCTTGCGTTACAGCGTGTTTTGTTGAAAGACCTGCTCGTTTTGAAAGCGTTAACATCGTAACTTTGACAAAAGATGCTCATACAAATGAAGCTCCAATTCCAGCAGTTGAAGCAAACTTCAAACGTCAAGTGGTGAAAACACCTGCTCGTGTTGACGAAATTGAAATTCCTGCTGAATATGCAACCATCAAACGTGAAGTGATTGACACGCCTGCAACCACTCGAAAAGTAGATGTTCCTGCTGAGTACAAAACCATCACTAAACAAGTTTTAGTTAAACAAGGAGGTGTTACTGTTTGGGAAGAAGTTGATTGTAAATTGTTAGAGCCTACATTATTGCCTATTTTATATGAATACAATAGTGCCAAATTGACAAAGGCTTCTGAAAAAATCATTGATGAAGTTTTGTTGCCTTTACTTCAAGGCAAGAATACAAGCGTTGAAATTATGTCACACACTGATTCAAGAGGAAATGATGAATACAATATGTCATTATCTCAACAAAGAGCTAATGCTGTTGTTAACTACTTGGCTAACAAAGGAATTCAACGTTCAAGAATGATTGCAAAAGGATACGGCGAAACACGCTTAATCAACAGATGTGCTAACGGAGTTCAATGTTCAGAAGAAGAACACCACAAAAACCGCAGAACTGAATTCAGAATTCTTGGTGAATAATCATCGTTTATAGTATAATAAAAAGGCTTCAAAATTGAAGCCTTTTTTCGTTGTATGAAGAATTACTTACTTATATTTTTCTATCAATAACATAGTTAACCATCAAAGTTAGTGCTGTTTTATAGTCTGATTCAGGAAATTCAGCAAGAATTGTTAATGCTTTTTGTTGAAATTCGCGCATTTTCGCTTCGGCATAAGCAAGCCCATTTTTCTGCTTAACAAAACTGATAACTTCTCGCACCCGTTTCTTGTCTTTATTGTGATTTTTAACTGAATTGATAATCCATTTCTTCTCTGTTTCTGAGCAATTGTTTAGCGTGTAAATAAGCGGAAGGGTCATTTTTTGTTCTTTGATGTCAATGCCGGTAGGTTTTCCGATAGCCTCATCGGTGTAATCAAACAAATCATCTTTAATTTGAAACGCCATTCCGATATATTCTCCAAACAAACGCATTTTTTCAATAACTTCTTTATTGTCAGGGATTACGGAGCAAGCGCCCATTGCACAACAAGCCGCAATCAATGTTGCTGTTTTCTGACGAATAATTTCGTAATAAACCGACTCAACAATGTCTAATCGGCGAGCTTTTTCGATTTGCAAAAGTTCTCCCTCGCTCATTTCACGAACCGCCACCGAGATGATTCGTAATAAATCAAAATCTGAATTATCAATAGAAAGCAATAATCCTTTTGAGAGTAAATAATCACCTACTAAAACAGCTATCTTATTCTTCCACAGAGCATTAATTGAAAAAAAACCTCGTCGTTTGTTGCTATCGTCCACCACGTCATCGTGCACCAAAGTAGCCGTATGAATCAATTCAATGACCGAAGCTCCACGATATGTGCGCTCTTCAACTCTTCCGTTGGAAACCATTTTCGCTACTAAAAACACAAACATCGGACGCATTTGCTTCCCTTTTCGGTTAACTATGTAATACGTAATCCGATTGAGTAACGCCACTCGTGATGACATCGAATCGCGAAACTTTTGTTCAAAAAGTTCCATTTCCTCCCGAATAGGTTGTTTTATTTGCGAAATTACTTTCATTCAATTGGGATTTTAGATTTTTATTAATAATCCACTTTGATTTTCACTACCAATTTCCGAATTTTTCCATTGCCAATGATGGGAGCGTGTGCATCTTCAGGATAAACAATCACAAATTGCCCCGGATACAAAGTTATGTAAGTGCTGGGCATATCAGCATAAAGTCCGTAATCATTTTCTGCATCAAAGGCTTTCTTTTCTTGGGTACAATCCCGCAAATTTTTCCATCCGATGGTTTCTTCGCCCGTAAGAAGTACGTGTATGTCCAAATATTTCTGATGATATTCCAATACTTGATTTTCTTTGGTAAGGCACTCTGGTTCAGAATTGATTACAAAAACATTTTCTCCGTCGAGTTCTATTTTTCCAAGCTCAAAATCGAGTAAATTGTGTGTTTTGATGTATTGAAAAACCTTTGGAAAATCTTTGTGTAGATTTTCATAACGTTGGCTTTGGTTTAAATCAGCTATAATCATTTTTTTTCGTTTTGTGTGAATGCAAATATATTGAAAAAATGTCCGAAAACAAAAAATGTCCACAACTTTGTACAAAATATTACAAATCTTTCTCTTTATTTCTCAAAATAGCCTTTCTGAAAAATATTTGACAAAAATACAGACAAAAATAAATAAAAATCAACGTTTTACAAAGCAAATAAGAAATAAAAAACTATTT
>JBGYFE010000109.1:0-29397 GCA_041819925.1 Capnocytophaga sp. | reverse complement strand
TTAAAAGAAACATTTTTGAATATTTTTGAAAGAAAATCGAAAAATGAATAGTTGGTAATTTATTGATTTTCAATATATGACTGTTAAATTTTGGTTAAAATTGTTTTTTTTTTTTCAAAAATTTTATATATACATTTGCTCCAAGAAAAACACAAAGCGCGCAATGTGGTTTTTAGATTTTAAAGTTTTTGTTTAATATTTTTAAAATTTAAAGACAATGAAACAGACATTGAACTTGGAGCAAAAGGCTCTAAAATTTACGGAATTGAAAGCTCTTAATGAGCAAGAACTCAGAGAAACTGAGGGGGGATGGTTGCTTCACGTGCTGGGAGCGGTAGCTGCTGTATACACAGCTGTGGAGATTGCAGATTTTATAGTTACTGAATATGTTCATGGTTGGAATAACCCAAGATAAAATTTATTGGTTATGGAGAGTCTTTTTGAATTAAGTCTTGAAGAGCAGAGACAAGTTAACGGTGGAGGAATAGTTGTTGATGCTATAAAAACATTTTATCATACATTGGGAAGTTTTCATAAAGGATTACTTGATGGTTTGTTAGGAAGATAACGTAGTACGATGTATAATAAGAAAGATATATTAAAGTATTTGATATATTTGTTGGTTGTGTTGTATGGGCTTTATGCGTCATACAAAATACTTTGTATGGTGATAGGAGGTTTTATAGAAGGATGGAATAATCCTAAGTAGAAGTAATTATAGTTAAATTAAGAAATAATTGAAATGAGAAAAGAGAGTATTTTTTATAAGGAGTTATGTACTCAAGAAATGATGGGTATTAACGGAGGGGAGGCTATAGAAGGATCTTATGGGTTAGGACGTGCTATAGGCTCATTTATAAGAAGTGTCGTAATAACGGTTAGTTTGTGTTATGCAGCTAAGCTACATCCAAGGATGCTTTAAATTGTGTCGTCGATAATAGAAGTTTTTTATTCTCTCAAAAAAACAAAAACTAATGGTTATAAAATGTTAGCGGGAGTAGTTTCTTCTTTTTTATTTGGAATTAACCACTTTTATAGTACTGCTTACATAATTTATGCTATTATCATAGGGTTGGGATTCTCTTTGGTTTATATTTTCGCAAGAAAAGTTAGTGTTTTTTATTCAATCATCGTAGTTATGTCAATACATTCTATTATAAATGGGATTTCTTTTTTGCTGAATTACGTGTTTGAAGTAGAAATATGATTTAACGAGCGAAATTTTGAGGTATTAATAAAAACGAAAGCAAGCAAAACGATACTTTCAATTAACAAGCGGACATAGTATATGAATTAATTGATTTATATACGTGCATTCTGTGGGTTTCTTTAAACAATTTTTATTTGATTATCAATGATTTATGGCAAAAAAAATCATAGTTAAACTCTAAAATCTCTATATTTTTGACCTTCTTTGGTAAAGATTAGATTATTTATGAATAGTTTATGATTTATATTGCTGTTTTTCAAGAGAAAAATTACAGAAACTAACTATTATGAATCAATGAATTTGTTTTGTTGCAAATTGCTTTATTGACTGATATTTTCTTTGTAGCTTCTATATGGTATTACATAAGTTTATGCTTGTGTTTTGTAACTAAAATCAAACAGTTTTATATGAAAGAAAATAAAGATACAAAAATTAGAAATCTTAATGCAGAGGAATTAAGAAGTATTGAGGGAGGAAATTTTATATCAAGAGTTCGTAATTTGATTAGAAGAATTGCAGATATGATAGAGAACCCTGGTGTACCTCAATTGTAGTTGGATGTGCTGTGGAATAAGTCTGTCCGAAAGCATTTTCTATGATTATACTTTTAAAGGTTTACCTTACTTCAAGAATTAAAACATCGGAGGGACTATTCTCTTTGAGGTAGTCTCTTCGATACCTATTTCGTTGGAGTATAAAATAGAGTGTGAACAGTAAAAAAAAAAAAGAAAAATGGAACATTTAAGCATCAAAGAACTTCGTAACATCGAAGGAGGTAACATTATTATTGGAAATTTAATTCCGCTTCCGCCTAATGCGTATCCAATAGGCAAACGTCCTGTTTTGATTCGTGATAGAGGATTGGGCTTTACAAAATAAAAACTACAGTGTTTTAATAACATTCAATTTAGTCAAAAAGAAGCTGCCAAAAAAGTCAGCTTCTTTCTTTTGAAGTAAGTCATTATGCCTAAATACCCAATCTACATTACTATTGTAACTTTAATCCTTGCCATTTTTGTGGCGTTGCCTTTGGTCAAAGTGCCTATATCCGTATCGGCACGGGGTGTGGTGCGTTCCGCTTTTGAAAATGCACAGCTTACGGCATCGGCAGGAGGCAGGGTGGTTTACAATGCCATTACCCACAACAACCAAACCGTGCAAAAAGGGGATACGCTGATGGTAATCACCACCGAAGTGCTTGACACGCAACGGCAATTGCTTGATGTGCAAATTGCTGACTTTCAAGCGCAACTCAATGACCTTTCACACATCACCGCAGGCAAAACAACACAGTTGCAAACACGGCAAGTGCAGCAAGAGCTATTTGCTTTTCGCGAGAGGTTGGCACAGTTGCAAGCGCAATTGTCGTTGGCACAGAAAGAGTTGGACAGAGCCAACATTTTGTTTGAAAAAGGGGTTATCGCTCGCGCTGACCACGAAAAAATTTTCTATCGCCACGAAGAGCTGTCGCGTCAGTTGCGCAATGCTCACGAAGAGCAAACCGCACATTGGCAAACACAACGCCTTGAAACACAGCGTAAGTTACAAACCCTTGAAGCAGAGCAGAAGCGTTTAGGGCAGGAGCAAAAAAACTATGTGCTTACGGCTTCCATTTCAGGCAGAATAACAGCGTATAACGGCATACGCCAGGGAGGGTTCGTAACTTCGGGTCAGCACGTAGCCTCCATTTCGCCTGAACAAAATCTCATTGCTGAATGCTTGGTGTCTCCCAAAGATATTGGTTTTGTACATACGTCTCAAAATGTTCGTTTTCAAATAGATACTTATAATTACAACCAGTGGGGTTTGCTCAGCGGTGCAGTAACCGACATTGACCAAAACATACAAATTAATGAACAAACGGGCGAAGGTTTCTTCAAAGTTCGTTGTTCAATGTTGCAAAACTATTTGCAACTCAAAAGTGGTTATCAAGGCATTATCAGTAAAGGAATGACTTTTACAGCGCGTTTTTACTTCACCGACCGAACGCTTTGGCAGTTGCTTTTTGATCGTGCCGATGATTGGTTTAATCCGAATTTGAAATAATTTTTTTTAATATATGACTACATTTAAAAAACAAGTAGAAATACAAGGTACGAAGAAACTTGACAGCATTAGAGGAATTCAAGAGTTAAAACTTGACGAAATGAAAGAAATTCAGGGAGGAGCTTCCATTTTGAGACTCACGGGAATTTTAGATGGAATACGAGGGAATACCCATCTTTATTTCTTCAAATGGAGAATTTTCTAAAAAGAGAAAAAGGTAGGAGTAGCTATTTTTAAGCTACTTCTGCCTCTTTTAAGCATAAGCACAATAAAAATAATAAAAAAATAATGAAAAAATACATACTGTTGGTATTGCTCCTAAAAGGTTGGATAGCTCATTCTCAAAATATAATACTGTTGGATAGCATAACAAAAACGCCTATACCTTCGGTAGTAATAGAGAATGGCAAAGGTGTCATATTGGGTATTTCAGATGATAAAGGGCAACTAATTATTGATAAATTGGAAGATATAAACTATACATCTCACATATCTTACAACCCTAAAAAAATAACTAAAAATGCCTTGAAAAACGTAAAAAATCTTTATCTCTCACCCAAAGAGTATGAGTTGTCAGAAGTTGTTGTAGAGAATAAGCATTATGATTACACTATTTTAAAATCGTATTTTAGAACCTATCAGTATGCCGATAGCATACCCATTTATTACACCGAGGGATTCGTAGATTTTTATATTCCTAAAAAAGGTAATAACCTGAAATACAATTTGCTGTCTGCAAAAGTGTATAAAAACACAAAAGATAAAAAAGTAGCAGAGATAGAAAGGGGAACTGTATTTATGAAGGATAATGGAATAATAAACTTTCTCGTAACCACTATTTTTCCATATAGTAAAGATTATGAGATTGTTAAAAAATCAGAAAGAGATTATTCCATAGCTCACAAAGGACAAATCGGAGCAGGAAATATTCAAAAAACGCAGGGAGTGTATCGGTGTTACTTGAATGGACTATTTCCACAAGAAGTTTTTAAAGGAAGTTTTATGGGAAGAACCAATGTTATAAGAGCAAACGATGTTTATCAAGAATTTCCTGCTGACATAAGTATAGAAGATATGAACTTAGCAGATTTTACTCTTTATAGATGCTTTCGAAACATAGAAACAACACACAAAAATAGCAAAGTTGATTTGGTGAATATTTTTGAAGTATATCCAATTCGGAAAGTTAAAGTAAGCAAGTCTGATATGAAAAACGTTCGTTTAGAGAGTTATTATGGAAATATTGAAAAATCTACTAATATTGAATATTTTGAAAAACAGACTTATGAAAAACCTAAACAATCAAACGTTTTTCAATCTTTATTGGAAACAGATTTAAAACTTCTGACAGAATAAATACTTTAAAATAAACACACTAACATAACTAAGATGGCTCGAGATATTTTAATCAAGCAACACGATATGCGTGATTGCGGAGCAGCTTGTTTGACTTCGGTAGCAGCCCATTACGGACGGAAAATGCCCATTGCCAAAGTGCGTCAAATCTGCCATACCGATAAACGAGGAACAAACGCATTGGGCTTGGTTCAAGGGTTGGAGAAGTTGGGTTTTAATGCCAAAGGCGTTCGGGGCAATATGGAGGCTTTGGCTGAAATTCCGCTGCCTGCCATCGCTCACGTAATTATTAAGGAACAATGGCATCACTACATAGTAATTTATAAGGTTGAAAAAGACAAAATTACGGTGATGGACCCCGCTTTTGGGAAGTTAGAAACATATTCCTTTGCTGATTTTTCTAAAATTTGGACAGGCGTGCTGATTTTGCTTGAACCTAACGAATATTTTGAGCAAAAAAATGAACAAACCAATCTTTACAGCAGATTTTGGAATTTACTCCAACCACACAAAAGCATTTTGCTACAAGCACTTATTGGAGCGGTAATTTACACTGTTTTAGGGCTTTCCACTTCTATTTACATCGAAAAAATCACCGATTACGTGCTCGTTGACGGTAACCGTCGCCTTTTGAACTTGCTTTCGGTGGCAATGATTGTTATTTTGTTAGTGCAATTGTTTTTAGGTACGATGAAATCGGTGCTTACTCTGCAAACGGGACAAAAAATTGATAAATACCTGATTTTGGGCTATTACAAGCATTTGCTGAAACTTCCGCAGCGTTTTTTTGACACAATGAGGGTTGGGGAAATCATCTCACGCGTAAATGATGCGGTTAAAATACGTGCTTTTATCAATGATGTTTCCATTCAAATTTTTGTCAATATTTTCATTGTGTTGTTCTCTTTTGCTTTGATGTTTACATACTATTGGAAATTGGCATTAGTGGTGGCACTGGTCATTCCGCTATATTTTTTAGTTTATTGGATAACAAACCGATTGAATAAGAAGGTTGAACGCCGTTTGATGGAAGAAAGTGCCGAATTGGAATCGCATTTGGTTGAATCGCTCAATTCGGTGCGTACCATCAAACAGTTTGGTGTGGAAACTTTTGCAAATAACAAAACCGATAATCGCTTTTCAATTTTGCTTAAAACGATTTATAAATCGGTGCTAAATGCTTTGTTTTCAGGAACTTCATCAGAATTCTTGTCGCGTATTTTCACCATTGTTTTGCTTTGGGTAGGCTCTGGTTATGTGATTGACCGAGAAATTACGCCAGGCGAATTGTTATCGTTTTACGCCCTTATTGGGTATTTCACAGCGCCCGTTTCGGAACTTATCGGAATGAACAAAACTGTTCAAAATGCGATGATTGCCGCTGACCGTTTGTTTGAAATTATGGATTTGGAACGGGAAGAAACCACCGAAAAAGTCGAACTTACGCCCGAAAACATTGGCAATATTCAGTTTAAAAATGTATCGTTCAGCTACGGAACACGTGTTGATGTGTTTGATGATTTCAATTGCATTATTGAAAAAGGAAGAACAACAGCAGTTGTTGGGAGTAGTGGTAGCGGAAAAACTACATTAGCGTCGCTTTTGCAAAATTTATATCCACTCAAAAACGGAAAAATACTCATCGGAGATTATGACATTGCTTACATTTCCAACTATTCATTACGGTCAATGGTGGCTGTTGTGCCTCAACAAATTGATTTATTTTCAGGAAATGTGGTTGAAAATATTGCTTTGGGAGAAGATTTTCCTGACGTACAACGCATTATTGACATCACCAAAAAACTCGGAATTTTAGAATTTATTGAAAAACTTCCGAACGGATTTCAAACCTATTTAGGTGAAAACGGCTCGCAACTTTCGGGCGGGCAAAAGCAACGCATTGCCATAGCGCGTGCTTTGTACAAAAATCCTGAAATTTTAATTTTAGATGAGGCTACTTCTTCGCTTGACACCGAATCTGAACAGAGCATTCAATTGACACTCAATGAATTTAAAGCGCAAGGAAAAACGATGCTCATCATCGCTCACCGACTCAGCACCATTGCCAATGCTGATGTCATTTTGGTATTGCAAGACGGACAAATCATTGAACAAGGTTCACACAAAGAGCTTCTTTCACAAAATTCAGTCTATAAAACAATGTAGGAAAAGCAAAGTCTTTCGTTGGAATAGATGAAATTTATTTCAAAGGAAATGTTAATCCAACGGTGAAACCTCCTGTTGTTTGTTTCACAATAGGTTGAAAATAATAAGCAAAAGCCAAATCAACTCTATTATTTTTCCCTAATTCTAATCCCAGAGAAACGGGAATGTGTGAAACTACACCGTTTTTGCTAACATCGTGAAAAGCCGTTAGTGTTTTAAATTTTCCTGCGGAAATTCCAGCCCCAAGTTCAAAATACGGTGCTACCCAAGGAATGGGAGCTTTAATCCGAGCTTTTCCTCCAAGTAAGAAAGCTCTGGTAACTACTTCTTCATCAGTTGGGTTGCCTTCTTTATCTTTTCCGTTGGAACTTGCAGAAACAAATCCTGCATACGGTCTGAGCTGAAACCAAGAAGTAATCGTAAGAACGAACTCTCCTTGTGCAATAAATCCAGTTGCAGTGATATTGGTTGCGCTCTGATCCGGAAAACTTAATCCCATTCCGATTTCTGCTTTTATTGATTTTTCTTTGATAAATTGAGCCTTAGTGGCGTTTGAAAATAAAATAAATGCAAATAGTAGTAAAAAATGTCTCATAATTAAATGTATTTTGGTTGAAATATTTATTATTAATTTGTTTTATTGTCCGTTTTGAAACGTAATCAGCGAAATTCAGTACACTACCACAAATCGTTTATAAATTATTTGTTGTTAATATACTTATTTTTAATTGATTATATGATTAAGTTTTTTTCTTAACCCAAATAAGTTGCCTAATATTCAGAATGATGAGCAACAACAGAGGCAAATATACCAAAGTTAGTATCATTATCGTAAGTTTCCAGCCACTTGTAAGCGCAAAAGCAATTCCCATAGGAAAGGTTATAAAACAAAGTGCAAACAACAAAGTGTACACTGAATAAAAACTTATTTCGAGCCATTTTTTATGATAGAAATAAGTTAAAATCGTAATTCCTGCTGAAAGCAAGGCAATTCCTATTACATACGGATTACAGTACGGATAAGTGTCCAAAATCATTTCATTTATTATGATAATCAATGAAATAGGATTTAGTATATGTAATAATATTTTGAGGATATGATTATATTTCATACAAATTTTCACTGAAATCAAAACAAAAAGCATCTTTCAGTAGTGGGCTTTCTTTGTCTTTTCCTGAAAGAATAACGTCTGTAAACGGAATTTTCCAATCAATGCCAAGAGTGGGGTCTGACCATAGCACGCTTCCTTCGTGTTCAGGGGCGTAATAATTATCGCACTTGTATTGGAAAATAGCTTCATCACTTAGCACAACAAACCCGTGGGCAAATCCGCGAGGAACAAAGAATTGACGTTTATTTTCTGCTGAAAGTTCTACTGCTACGTGTTTGCCGAAAGTAGGCGACCCTTTACGAATATCTACCGCCACATCAAGAACTTTACCCTGCACCACACGCACCAATTTTGATTGTGCAAAAGGAGGCTTTTGAAAATGCAATCCGCGTAAAACACCATATCGTGATTTCGATTCATTGTCTTGTACGAAGGTTGTTTTACACACTTGTTCTACAAATTTTTGCTGTGAAAACGATTCAAAAAAATAACCTCTCTCATCACCAAAAACTTTCGGTTCAATGATGACAACTCCTTCTATTTCAGTTTGAATTATGTTCATAATCTGTTCGTTATCTTTGATATAACTTGTTGTGATAAAAAATTATTTTATTAATTCTAATAAATATTGCCCGTATTGATTTTTAAGCATCGGTTGGGCTAATTTCTGAATTTTTTCAGCGGAAATCCAGCCTTTTTTATAGGCAATTTCTTCCAAACACGAAATTTTTAGCCCTTGTCGTTTTTCGATGGTTTCCACAAAATTAGAAGCCTCGCTCAGGGAATCGTGCGTACCTGTGTCAAGCCACGCAAATCCACGACCTAACAACTGTACTTTCAGCTCGTTATCTTTCAGAAATTCCTGATTTACGGTAGTTATTTCCAATTCTCCCCGAGCTGACGGCTTGATGTTTTTCGCCACTTGAACTACTTTATTCGGATAAAAATATAAGCCCACAACAGCATAATGTGATTTCGGATTTTCGGGTTTTTCCTCAATAGAAAGTACGTTACCGTTGTTGTCAAATTCAGCTACACCGTAACGTTCAGGGTCTTTTACCCAATAGCCAAAAACGGTTGCTTTACGCTCTTTTTCAGCTGTTTCCACCGATTGCATAAGCATTTTGGTAAAACTTTGTCCGTAGAAAATATTGTCGCCCAACACAAGACAAACATCATCATTTCCGATAAATTTTTCGCCTATAATAAAGGCTTGCGCCAATCCGTCAGGTGAAGGCTGTTCGGCGTAGTCAATCGCGATTCCGTAATCACTGCCATCACCTAAAAGTCGTTGAAAACCAGGTAAATCCTGTGGTGTGGAAATGACCAAAACTTCCCGAATGCCTGCCAGCATCAGCACCGAAAGCGGGTAGTAAATCATTGGTTTGTCATAAATAGGTAAAAGTTGTTTTGAAACACCTTTTGTTATGGGGTAAAGTCTTGTGCCTGAACCTCCTGCAAGAATAATTCCTTTCATTTGTAAATATGTTTAAAGTTCAATGTTGTTGTGAAAAAAGTGATTAGCTGTTAGTGATAAGAATCTAAAAACCAATCACTTGTTGCTGAAAACCAATCATTCCTTTCATTAATACATTAGCCCGAAATGCCATAGTGGAATTGTGTTAAGATACCCTTGCGAAATATCGTCTTTAACGACAAATCCAGTTTTAGCTTCTTTAATTTGAGTGGCTCTTTTGTTTTTTCCTCCGATTTCAAAATCTACTCCATCTATCTTAAAATCAGCTAATAAAGAAGTCGTTATGTGGTGGTTTGCCTTTAATTGATTCAAAAAAAACGTTTCTCGAATGTTTCCTACATTTTGATTTTCTTTTGCTAAACTATATATCAAATTTGGATTGTCCAAATATACTTTCTCTATCTTTCCTAAAGCTCTAATTCCTTGTTTATCCGTTTTCAATTGCATAATCATTCCCGCTTCTTCCAAATAGAGGAGATAATCGGCGATATTGTTGCGACTGATATTGAGCATTTCGGCAATTTTGCTCATATTGGGCTTAAAAGGCACACTTTGAGCCACGATAGCCAATAATTGTTTCAGTTTTCTGCCTGTTGCCACGTTCATTCCTGCGTAGGTAGGAATATCTGTTTCCAATGTTTGATTGATAACCTGTTGCATTCGTATATCAAAATCATTTTCAATGGCAAATGGATAATATCCTTGTTTTAAATAGTCGGAAAATAAATTTGTAATATATTCTAAATCAGAAACTTTTACTTTGTGTGATAGGATTTCTTCCAACGTATATTCGGGAATTTCAATTTGATGAAATAGTGCCAAATATTCACGGAACGAAAGCCCTTGCATTGTATAAACAACCGCCCTACGACTTAAATCGGAACTTCCTTTTTTTATGTCAAGCACCGAAGAACCTGTAAAAACCACTTTCAGGTTTTTGTGGTAGTCATAGATGAGTTTTAGCTCTTTTGACCAATCGGGATACTTGTGTATTTCGTCAATAAAAAGATTTTTTCCGCCTTGTTTTACAAATGTTTCTGCCAAATCAACCAATCGGTTTTTGGCAAAATAGAAATCTTCGGCTGTTGTATATAGGGTTTCGTGTGTGTTTAGTTTATTATTGATGTATTGTAGCACCAAGGTTGTTTTTCCTACACCTCGTGCCCCGACAAGCCCCACAAGCCGATTGTCCCAATTTATTTGATGATAGGCGTATCGAGTAAAATCGGTTTTTACACCCGAAATTAACGCATTTGAATACTGAAATAAATCGTCCATCGTATTCTTTTCATTTGTTTTTGGGGCAAAGATATAAAAATTCGCACTCATACAGTGCAAAATATTTGAAAAATTGCACTATATGAGTGCAAAAATATCATTTTGTATAAAAAATTTGTTCCATAGTGTGCCACCATTCACCTTCTTTGAGTTCCAATGGTTGTTGGCAAGGGTCGGTTTCTGCCCACCAACGTTGCGTTTCAGGGTCGGCAGCCATTTTTTGCATATCTTCTTCAAAATTTTCGCCAATATATTCGAAATAAGCGAATAACAGTTCGTTATTCAGCAAAAAAATAGAATAGTTGCGAATGTTACATTCGTGAATTTTATCAAGTACTGATTGCCACGGATGAGCGTGAAGCTCCCGATAGTACGCCAATTTTTCGGGCTTTACTTTGATGACTTGTCCAAATCGTTTTATCATTTTAAAACTAAAAAATATCTTAAATTCATTATGAGGCAAATATACAAATTACATTGATTGCCCTTTCGTTTTCTACGAAATATTTATTAAATCATATTATTTAGCAGAAAATACGTTTTATCCAATTCTCCAAAGAATATTTATTGTATATTTCATTGGGTATTTCCTGCCAGTCATTTTTTATGAAATCGAAATTAATATTTTGAATTTCTCTACTGACTATGATGCAATTATTTTTGTTATAAAAATCGTATGTAGCAATGTCTTTGTTCGTAGTTAAAATTTTTCTTTTTGCTCCTAACATTTCTATTGTACGCATCGTTAACCCCGTTTGTTGAGAATGCTCAATGTCAATCATAGCCTTTGATTTTTGAACAATGTCTATGATTTCCGATTTTGTTAACGACTGAAAAGAAATATCTTTGATAGGTATATTTCTAAAATTTTTGTCTGTAATTTTTTTCCAATAAAAAAGAATTTTGCTGGGACTGTAAAAATAGAAAAAAACGTTTCCTCTCTTTTCTTTTAGTTGATTTAATATGTTGATAACCAGTTTATATCTGTCGCTATGAGCTGTTCCAATAAACGCCAAATCATACTGAAAAGATGATTCTTGATTCCCTATTTTTTTATAATCAGAAATGTAAAATAAGGGTAAGAATTCTAACTTTGGATTGATTGGTAAGTCTTTCTTTTCAAAGGTAAAACAGCGATTTGAGCATTCTATTAAATGCTGACTATTTCTTTTGTTTTGGAAAGAATCCCACATATATGTGATAATAGTTATCTCTGGATTGTATTTTTTTATAAGTTCTATATGTTTTTTAGAAATTGTCTCGGGGGTTACTAAAAACAGATAGTCATATTTCTCTCTCAAACAAGAATCAATGATTTTTTTATAATACTCATTAATCCGCTTATAAATCAATTTGTTCAAATTCAAACGAATTAATGCTTTTGTGAGGAAGTCATTTTTAGGGCGCTCATCAAAATAAGTTACATTAGCACCCTGTCTTTTCAATTCCTTTTTTATTTCTTGTTCGTATCCAAAAAATTTTGGACAAAGGAAAAGTATTTTTTTGTTTTGTAAGAATAATTCTGGTTTCACGAGTATTTTTGTTAGAGATTTATTTTCTCCCATTTATTGGTCTCAAAATTAAATTTTTTAATTGGTTTCGCAGGAATTCCCACCGCAATCACATAAGGCGGTAATGATTTAGAGACCACCGAATTTGCTCCTACAACTGTTCCTTTACCAATGGTAACGCCTGGCAACACCGACACGAACTCTCCCAACCAAACATTATCTTCTATCACCACTGGGTTGGAAAACAGCGGGCGAGTGTTGGGGTGGGTGTCGGGGTGGCTATCGTTTTCATCGCCTGCATAGCTACCGTGTGAGCAATCGGAAATGTAGATTTTACTTGCCAAGAGCACATTGTCTCCTATTTGTACTTTTTCTATTGCGGTGATATGCACATAATCATTCATCTGGAAATTTTCTCCAAAAAATAAGGTAGTTTCCTCATTCTGTGGATAAGCCTCTATTCTGCACCCTACACCTGTAGTAAATCCCTTACCTATGCGGATGTATTTCTTCCCTCTGATGTCTATCGGGAAACGAATGATGCGGGCATTGCGGAAGGTAAAAATCGTAAGTATTTTACATACAGACAAATATATTATCTGAAAAAAACTGTATTTTTTCATATTCATCATCATAGTCTTTTTAGTAATTGCCAGAATGTATAAACTCTCACCTTTAATTTGTGGGATAATGAATTGGTACTTTTATGCCCTCCCGTAGAAGCATTAGCACCGTGTCTGCGGTACTTTATCAAAGGAGTATCAATCAGAGTGACTTTGTAGAACATTTCAGCTATAATCGTAAGCCAATAGTCGTGAGCACAAAGTTTATGATTGCTTGGAAAAGGTAACGCTTTTGTCAGAATTTTTTTGTTAAAAGCCATACAAGCACCAATATAGCGAGTTTTGAGCCAGTTAATCAAAAAACCTTTCTTTACATTATACATTTTGAAATGAGAGCCTAATGTTGGGGTTAGATTTTCATCTGAAATCATTGCATTTGAGACTACAAAATCAGACTTTTCCAATGCTTTTAACATCACACTGACTTTATTATCATACCAAACGTCATCTTGGTCTGACAGAAAAATAATTTCTCCGCAGGCGTGGTTTAGTGCATTTTCAAAATTGGAAGTATATCCTTTGCCTAATTTGTTTTTTATAACTTTAATTCTTGGGTCTTGTATTTTGTTAACTATCAATAATGTACCATCAGTAGAACCATCATCAGAAACAATAATCTCATCATTAGTCCCTATCTGAGAGAGAATGGAATCCAATTGTTCTTTTATATATTTTTCGCCATTATAAGAAGCAAGACAAACTGAAATCATTATTTTTTTGGATTTAAACGAATTAAAATGAATGCGAGCGTTTTATATTTTAAAGTTTGCTTAATTAAACGCGGTAAATCTACATAAAAAAACAACACAAATTTATTTCTTTTCTCTCGAAAAACAAGAAAATCATTAACATATCGTTTGTATCGTGTAATGGCTTGCTGTTTAGTATGTGTGATGGACGAAAAATCTTGATGAAATTTGACACCCATAACTCTGATTTTATCTGTTTTTTCTTTACATCGTTCCATAAAATCGTGGTCACAAAAATCTAATTTCAAATTTGAATTATAGCCTCCTATTTCTTTAAAGAACAATGTTTCTATCATTAATCCGGTGTTGATGCACGAAACATTTTTCAAATCCAACAATCCAGCTTGTAGAGAATCAAAAAGTTTTGAACGATAATTCACATATCGTGCGGGGGATAAAATTCCTTGTTCAATGCACACAATAGGAACTTTTATTTTTGTATCTCCATCTGCAGCAACTTTCATATACACATCACTCACATTTGAAGGCAATTCGGTGTCTTGGTCTAAAAAAACGCACCACGCTATTTTTTCTTCCGAAGCGTAGTGTGCAATTAAGTTGTACGCCACAGATATACCAGGATTGAGCAAATTTTTATACATTATTTTACCTTTATATTCCGAAGGTATCGACACTTCCCAACCCGCATCATCTGTATTGTCAATCACATAAATAAGAGTTTTAGCCTCATAACCATACGCTTTAATGGATTGCATAAGTGTCTTAAAGGCAATGGTTTCCCAAAACAGTTCCTTGTAAACAACTATTCCGAAAACTATTTTGATTTGATTTTCTTTATCCATTCTCAATTCTTTTAATTATTTCCGTTTCTTTGTTAATGAACCTTTCTATTGCATACATTTTGTACATTACCACTAAAGACAAAGCAACAATAGAAATACCTATGGGATTGTTAACAAACGGATTGGTAAACGATTGCAAATAAACAAAACAAACAGCAAGCAAAAAGGCTAAGGCTATCTTGCGGTGTGTTGTTATTTTTGAATAAAAATAGAAATTGAGAAACAGAATTACTACAAAAAAAGATAGTCCAATGATTCCTTGTTTGTGAAATACCTCCAAATAAGTTATTTCCATATGTTCCAATCGGGTAGGAACTCCAAAGCCTAATCCGTGTCCGATGAAAATACTGAAAATATCGATTCTTTCCACCACTTCATTAAAAGTATCTATCCTGATTTGGTCGCCCGCTGTTTTGTCACCAAGAGATTCAAAGTAGATAGGAAGTAAATAAATCACCGATATAACACCCGTAATCACCGAGAAAAACTTTAAGGCTTTACTCTTACTTATGAAAAAAATATAGAAGGCAAAAACGATGGTTGTCATCAGTATAAGCCCCCGTGAAAGTGTCAAACAAACGGCTAAAAACATCAGAAAGGCAAAAAATCTTTCTCGTTTTGTTTTTGCTAAAATCAAATGAAAAAAAAATCCAATACAAAGATACAAAAAGCCCTTGTAAAAAAACATAAAATTTCCTTCTCTGAAAAAAATCTCGCCTACTTCATTCCCCCATACGTAAAACTCCGTAAAATCAATAAATCCTAAATATAGAAATATCAATATTGTAAAATAAGTAAAAGCCAAAGCCAAAGCCCCTTTTTTTATTATTTTTGAAACATAAACAATATCGTCATAATTATTAATTACTAAGCTGAAAAAACTCATAATAAAGAAAAACAGCAAAGGCTTGATGTCATTAACAATCAAAGAACTTGAAGCTCCGTTACTAATTCCTACAACAGTTCCAAAAGCAAGTATGATTATCAAAAAATATTGAAGTTGAAGCAAAATATTAGCCTTAACAAAGCGAGCAAGTATGATGGTTATCCCCATTGAAAATATAAAAAACAACATCTTCAAGGAAAGAGGTCCTAATTCTATAAATCTTCCTCCTCCTCCGATAACAATTTCCAAAAGAACTATTGTTAAAAATAGTTTTAATATTTTTTTTGTGCTTACCGCTATACTATACTGATGTTCCATCGAAAAAATCTTTTACCCAATTTTCTATGAAAAAACTGTCCGTAAATGTTTTTGAATAAGGGTTAAATGCTTTTTCAAAGAAACTTTTAGGGATTTCTAAATTGTTTCTATCAATGATTAAAATATTATCTTCGTCGTAAAAATCGTAGTTTGCAATGTCCTTATTGGTTGTTACCAATTTGCGTTTTGCCCCAAACAGAACTTCTATGGTACGTATTGTCAGCCCTGTTTGATTGGGGTGCGCCAAGTCCAAAACAGCATTGGATTTGAAGCAGTACTGAGCTGCTTCTTTCGCCCCAATGGGAGTTTTGATAGTCAAATTCCTAATTGCCCTAATCGCCGAAGAAGTGTGATAACTTACTTTTCCAACTAAAATTAAAAATTTGATTTTCAACTGTTGTTTTTCTAAGTTGGAGGCAATGTTTTTTAACAAAATAGCTCTGTCGGAATGACTCCAGCCTACAAAAAATAGGTCATACACAGCCTTCGTTTCCTCAGTTTTTCGATATTCTGACCGATAAAACAACGGCTTGAACGTTATGTTTGAGTTCTTTTGAGAATCTACTCGGTCAAATGAAAAAATAGCATCAAAACAATGACTGACGTTTTTATAATTATCAATTCGCTCAATCGAATCCCAAAGGTACAAAACTGTTTTTGCTTTCTTGTTTTTTGATTTGATAATTTTGATGGCTTTTTCTGTCAGGACATTGGCTTTGATAACAAAAATAACATCATAATCATTTCCACATTTTTCCGCAATACTTAGCGAATGTTTCTCGTGATGTTTTTGTGTAAAAGAATTGATTTTCAGCCGTTCACAGAGTGTATAAAAAAATCCCGTAGGTGTTTCACAAAAATAATCTACCTCATATCCCAATTTTTCAATAGCCTGCTTTATAATCGTATCATAATCATAAAAACCAATGCCTATGAATAAAACTCTTTTCATTTATACAACCCTTTGGCTTTCATTTCGTTAATTGATTGCTGATATTTGTCTTCTTGCACTTCTTGGGTGTTTACCCATTCTGTGAATTTTTTCAATCCTTGTGTAAACGATATTTGAGATTTAAAACCAAGCAATGTTTTTGCCTTTGAAATATCGGCATAATTATGACGGATGTCGCCCAAACGATAGTTTCCAGAGATAGTAATGGGCACGTTAGCACCATAATTGCTTGAAAGTTCCGTAGCCACCGTAATTACATCGGTTGCTACACCTGTGCCTACATTAAACACCTGATTGTTAGCCTCTTCTTTTTCAATGCCGAGAATGGTAGCTTGCACCACATCGTCAATATAAACAAAATCACGACTTTCTTTTCCGTCTTCAAAAATATTGATTCCGTTACCGTTCTTGATTTGTGTTGAAAAAATTGACAAAATGCCCGTATAAGGATTTTTTAGCGATTGTCCCGGTCCATATACATTCTGATAACGGAAAGCCACTCCCGCAATGCCAATGGTTGGGCAAACGGTCATCACCAATTGTTCCTGAACTTGTTTGGTAATTCCGTATACCGAAGTAGGGTGAATCACAGAATCTTCAGTGGTAGCCACAAGTTCAAGTATGTCATTGGGGTTGGTGTCTTTCACTTCAAAATCGCCTTTTGACATAAATTCATCGGTACGTTGAAGCGGATATACAAAGGAGTTTTTAGTTTTATTAAAATATTTTCCTTCTCCATAAATAGCTCTTGATGAAGCTACTACTACTTTTTTTACGGAATGTTTTTCGTTGGTAAGAATGTCTAAAAGTAATGCCGTAGCGCTGATGTTTACTTCCGTATAGCGTTCTATCTGATACATTGACTGTCCTGTACCTGTTTCAGCGGCTAAATGAACAATCACAGTGTTTTCTCCGATGGCTTTTTTCAAATCTTCGCGTGAAGTAACCGTCCCTTTGATAAAAGTAACTTTGTCCTTAATTGATAAAAATAAAGGTGAATTTTCTTCGGGATTCTCACCGTGAATTTGAAGTGAGAGGTTATCAAGCACTGTAATTTGATGTCCTCGTTCAATGAGTTTTAGAGCCAAATTTGAACCTATAAAACCAGCTCCTCCTGTAATTAATATTTTTTTCATTTTATATGGTATAAAAAAAATTTTTCTAACTGTTTACTAATTTTGTACTTTATAATGTGTAAAAATGACGTTTTTTATACATCAAAAAGTGTAGTTTTGGTTTTTATTCCGTAAAATTTCCTTTTTCATCTGTTTTTTTCCACTGATTGCTATCAAAACAATATCGCTTAATGATTTTGGCAGGAGCTCCTACTACGACACAGTAATCAGGAAAAATGCCTGAAACTACGCTATTTGCTCCAACAACGGTGTGTTTGCCTAAACGCGTGCCTGGTAAAATCACAGCATTATTATATATTTTGCTATCTTCTCCAACAAAAACTTCGGATACTTCCAAGTCTTGTTTTTCTACCGCCTGCATTACATCGGTATACTTGTGGTTAATATCTGTGATGGTTACACCTGCCGCAATTGCTGTATTTTTACCAATATGTATCCTTTTAGCACAAGTCAGGTGCAAAAATTGTTGAATGCTTGCGCCATCTTCCAAAATAATTTCGGGAGTGTATGTATCATTATTCCAATGAGTTACAGCTTCCAATCGGCAGTATTTCCACACAAAAACCCCTTTGCCACAACTGATGTGTTTTTTTGATATTTTCAAGGGCGTATCAATATAGCTTTTTGTACCTAATTTTTTGAAAAAAAGCACATTCCATAGAAACCAGATTTGGCGTTTGGCAAAGTTATATATTCTTTTAATACTGTATTTTTTCATAGTAAATCTACTCGGTTTGAATAGAAAACTCTATTTTTTTTTACGGATGAGTTGCTTGATTTCTGTCATACGAAGGGCAAAAATCTTAGATAAACCAACGGCGTACAAAATTAGTAATAAAATTTTTATTAACAACGAACTCCAAGAAAAAGATATGTTGATGCCGTAAAACAATCCAAAACTTATCAACACAAATAAAGCAAGTGCGATAAAAGGTTTTTTTAAACTTTTTTCAGGATATGTCATTTTATGATATAATATCATATTCATTACCATAAAAGATACTGTTGATGAAGTTGCAGCAACATAAATTCCTCCCCAAGGAATGAATGCTATGTTAAACGCTACACTGATAAGAGCCGCTACGAAGGTAGCTCCTCCCATTACTTTGCTTCGTTTTTCAGCAATGATGATTCCTCCAAAAATTACGTTTTGAGCTGTCATCAGCACACCAATCATCAAAATTGGAATAAGTAAGTAGCCCGCATAAAATTCGGTAGAAGCCATTAATTTGAACACTTCTTGACTGAAAAGCGTCAGAACCATCGCTCCAAGATAGGTGATAAAGAAAAAACCATTTTGAGCTTTTTGAATAAAAGTATCAAAACTGCTCGTTCCGTATTGTCTAAATATTTCAGGTTCAATAGCTTTATAGAATCCTTGTATGACCATATTGAGTGTAAAAGCAAGCGTATATGCCAAACTGTAAATTCCTATCAGCCCCACTGAAACATATCGTTCCAAAATCAGCCTGTCGGACATACTTAATGCAATGTATGCCAAGGCTCCCGGCAAAAGAGGTATAGAAAATCGTAGAGCTTGTTTTATTTGAGAAATATTGATGTTGAACTGAACATTTTTTATCATTATTACCCAATAGATAATAAAAAATGGAATAAGACTAAATAATCGCCCATAATAATGTCCTAATATCCCCCAGTCAAGCACCATAATGAACAGAAAGGTGAGTAACATCTGCAAAAGTGTTTTGCTTAAACTGAGCCACAAAAAGCGTTTGGCATTTTGTTGAACTCTGTAAAAAACCAGTGGGACAACTGAAAAAATTTCTAAAAAATTATTTAAAAGAGCTAACTGAAAATAAGGTTTCCACGGAACTTGAATGTTATATTTTTGGATAAACAAGGGCAAAAGCAAATAGGAAAGTGCTGAAAAGAAAATATTTACTCCTGCAATGGTCAAAAAAATATTTCCAACAATTTTTTTTCGATATATTTCATCATCTTTATCAAAATAATATCTCAGCAAATACGTGTTAAGCGACAAAGTGCAAAGTACAAAAAGAAACATCACAAATGAGTTGGTATAATTCAAAATACCATAATCAGTTGTGGACAGAAACCGTGTGTAAATAGGGAGCAACAAAAAACTCACTATTTTAGGTACAATTTCGCCCAAAGCATAATAGAAAGATTGTTTCAGGAGTTTACTCATACTAATTTCAAAAAGGCTTTTTTGTCAAAAGGAGTGAAAAACTGTTCGTGCTGTGTGTAGTCTATATTCTTGTCAAGTGCCTGTGAAAACTCTTTTGAGTTTCCAACAAGGTGAATATTTGGGTGATAAAAAATATGTTGCTGATGCTCGTACGGATTCTCTTTTAAAAGAATCACTTTCCGTTGAGATTGTAAAGCCTCATAAACAGCAGTGGAAAGAATCGTAAAGAGCGTATCACACTGTGTCAAAAGCTCTCCCACCGATTGTTCATTTGTAATCACTTTAATATTTTTTGCTGATTTGAGTTTACTCTCATAATAGGATTTTTCGTGAAATTGATTAGGGTGCAATTTAAAAAATATAGGGATATTTTCTACTATTTTTTGAACTTCTTCATCCAAAATAAAATCCAAAAGAGATTGTCCGTAAACATTTGCTGAAATAATCGTAATTCCTTTTTTTAAGGAGCAATTTTGGATAGGATTGTAGAAATAATCATTTCCGATGGGACAAATTTCTACTTGAGGTAGAAACAATTCACTAAACCAAAAAGGAGATAGAGATAATATCACATCAGGAAGAGTTATTTGCTCTTTTTTATACTGCATTTTTGGATAATTATAAGCTAAATGCCCTTCATTTACCACTCCGTGCTGAAACTCAAACACTTTCACACCCAAATCTTTTCCCGCCTTGAAAAGTCCTTTTTGGATACCATTTTGAGTTACGAAAATGAACTCTATTTTACGTCTTTTCATAATTGTTTTAAAAAAAGACAAATCAGAGTAATAATTATTCAGTATTTTATTAAGAGATGCATTGTCTATGTTTACTGTTCCAAATTTTCTATTTAAAAGGTTTAAAAGTGGCGAAAAATCAAAAAAACGTTTTTTGTATATTTTCCGATAAACCATTTGAGGCAGAAAAAACGCATTGTTCAAATTATGAGAAAAAGATTCAATAAGCAAGGTATTTTTTTTAGAAAAAAACTCACATACCGCTTTGGCATTTTGGTCTATGGGTTCGCCTCTTTTATCTTTGTTTCGAGAGGCTAAATAAAACAATACTTTCTTTTTTGAAAAGCCAAAAAATAATAATACAAATTGCCATACTTGTGTGATGCGAGTTATTATTTTTACTTTATTTACATCCGAAGAAGGTGAAATGCTATCTTTCCATAATAATTTTTGATATATTTCATACCGAATAATGTCCCAATAGTACGTTTTTTCTACGTCTTGCAGATTAAAAAGGTTATTTTCTTTCTCAAATTCGAGAAATTGCACCCAAATCTTATCTTTTTCTTTCATTTTGTTGTTGTAATAAAAATTCGGCGTATGCGAAATCATCTAAGGTGTCTATATCTACGGAATATTTTCTATCCATAATGTAGGCATAACAGTTCTCTGTAAAATCCTTTGTGCTAAAAATATACTTTTTGTCAAACACGTAGATAGCTCCATTGGGATAAAAACTTGGTTTCATTTCTTGTCTATTTTTCACAAAATTTCCATCAAATACAGAAACTAATTTTCCGTCATTATCTAAGAATTTATGCCAAAAAACGGAATGCTGTTCCTTACAATAACTTACCACCGCTTTTGCTTTTTTCTCTTCAAATAAAGCAATAGCTTGATCTATGTGGGTAGTAGTTCGTAAAGGACTTGTGGGTTGCAAAACTACAAAATTTTCAAATTCAGTTTGTTCCTCCTGTTCTAATCTGTTTAAAGTATATTGAAAAACATCTAATGAAGAAGCAGTATCCGTTGCCAAAAAATCAGGACGTAAAAAGGGAACTTCTGCGCCATATTGAACAGAAATCTCTTTAATGTCTTCATAATCAGTGCTTACTATTACCCGATCTATTTTCTTTGAGTTTAAGGCAGCTTCGATAGTGTAGGCAATCAATGGTTTACCATTTAAAAGTTTGATGTTTTTGCCTATTACTCCTTTTGAACCTCCTCTTGCAGGAATGATTGCTATCATTTATCTAAATGTTTAATAAATTCTTGGGCATATTGATAATCAGTAGGCTTGCCGATATCAATCCAATACCCAATGATAGGGTCATACACTAATTTTCCTTGTTCAGCAACCAATTGTTCCATAACATCAGTAATATCACAATATGCTCCTTTGCGGATTTTTTGAATTAAATCCTTTTTAAGAATGTATATTCCTGCATTTGAATGATAAATGAAACTCGGTTTCTCTTTAAAATTCACAACTTTTCCACACTGCGTTTCAAATACTGCATAAGGAACATCTATTTTATACTCGGTTGAAGCAACTGCCATATCAGCTTGTTCTTCAATAAGTTTCAGATAAAGCGATTCAAAATTTACATTGCTGAATATATCACTATTCATAAGTAAAATATGTTCCGTAGAAAGGTCTTCAATTAAAGCCAAAGCCCCTGCCGTTCCTAAAGGTTCATCTTCCCAAACATATTCAATATCAATGCCTTTACTGTTTCCATTGCCAAAATAATCAACTATTTGTTGACCAAGATATTTTACAGAAATATAGATTTTTTTAATACCAAAGCTAATTAACCTATCAATATTATGCTCAATGATGGGCTTTCCGTTAAGTGGTAACATCGGTTTGGGAACGGTATCAGTCAATGGGCTGAGTCTTTTTCCTCTTCCTCCTGCCATAATTACTGCTTCTATGGGAAGTTGAGCTTGTATTCTATCTAAATCAATGACATCAACCATTTGATTGTCTTTGCCTAAAATAGGTAGTATTTTTATATCTATTTTTCGGAAAGTATCCAAACTCTGATATTGATTACTCGTAGAAAGAAATTTGAAATTTCTATTACAAATATCGCCCACAGGCTTCAGTAGGTTTTGTTCTTTTATGATTGACCTTCGGATATCACCATCGGTTACTGATCCGATAACTTGTTGATTGTCATCAATTACAAAGAGAATTATCTTACTGATATTCCGTAGGGTATCGAATTTCTGCAAGGCATCAATAATGGTTTTTTCCTTATGAATTAATATGTCTGTTTTCATTGTCATAAACTAAAATCAATGTCATAGAAGTTTTTTTTCAGATTTATATTTTTTATATTTCTGAGAATATTCATTATTTTTTCGGTAGTATCTCCTGTTCCAAAAATCTGTTCTTGATTTTGAATAGAATTTTTAAACGACGAACAAAGTCCTTTCTCAATAGCATTTTTTATCGATACAAAATCATTAGAGCACTGTATCACACTTTTGGGGTAGATACGCCCTTTTTGTCTATCACCAATATTCACTGTGGGAATGTTAAACATTGGTACTTCTGTAATCCCACTTGACGAATTACCTACAACACAATCAACAAATTGTAAAGCAGATAAATATCTTAATTGACCCAACGAAACAAAGTCTATAGATTTATTTTTATTTTTTTGAACGTATTGCGTTATCATATCATTAATAATACGCCCGTTCTTATCTGAATTAGCGTGTGTAAAAATAAAATGCGTTTCCGTCAAAGTGTCCAAAGCATCCAATACATTTTGAAAAGTTTCACGTGGACTTTCTTTTTCCAGAGTTACAGGGTGATAGGTTATTAAAATATTTCTTTTTGCAAGTTTAAAATTAATTGAATTTTGAAATTCTTGCTCAGAAAGCAAGTTTAATTCTTTTATGGAATCTAATCCAATAGCTCCTACATTAAAAACTCTATTGGGTTGTTCACCAAGTTGAATGACCCGCTTACGATAGGACTCAGTTGCAGTAAAGTGTAACTGACTAAATTTAGTGATGGCGTGTCTTATATTCTCATCATAAGCTCCTTCGGTAGTTTCCCCTCCTGAAATGTGGGCTACAGGAATATTTGCCATAGAACTTGCTATCACAGAGGCTAATATTTCAGTTCTGTCACCAAGAACAATTACCAAATCAGGAAAAAGTTCCTGAAAAGCATCGGCAAATCCTGAAATTGCCAAGCCAATAGATTTTGAAACCCCCACAGAAGAATCAGAAGATAATAAGCATTCTATTCTTTTTGTAATAGGAAATCCTTGATTTTCAATTTCTTGTATTGTATAGCCAAATTCAGGTGAGAGGTGCATTGCAGTGACCAATAATTGCAGTTGAAAATGAACGTCTTCATTAATTTGCCGAATTAAAGGTCTTAACAAACCAAAATCAGCTCTTGTTCCTGTTATGACGGCTATTTTCTTCATATTCATTTAGTTACAATTAGTTCATCTTCCTCAAAGTCACGGATGGCTTTCTGTCCAATAATTTCTTTCCAACGCATCGGTGAGATACCCGTCCCAGGGCGTTTTACGATAAGGTTTTCTTCCGTAAAAATCTCTCCTTTTAAGATTTTTTTATTCGCTACGATGCTTCTTCGAGCAATGGTTTTGTTTTTTAATTCCGATTTAGAAGGTTCTTTCACTCCCGAACCTTCTATGGCTTTTTCAATGTTTCGAATTGCCGAAACCATTGCTTTCAGCTCGTTGGGTTCAAGTGATGCTTTATGGTCAGGTCCTGGTAAATTTTTGTCCAATGTAAAATGTTTTTCTATTACAGTAGCCCCTAATACTACCGCTGCTATTGGAACTTCAATGCCCAAAGTATGGTCTGAATATCCCACATTCACACCCAATTCCTCTTTGATATGTAGCATTGCTTTGAGGTTTACATCTTCCATTGGAGTTGGATATTCTGTATTGCAATGCAAAACGGTTATATTTTCTTTGGAAGCACCATTGTCAGTTAGTACTTTTACACAATCTTTTATCTCTTCAATAGAAGCCATTCCAGTACTTACGATGATAGGAAGTCCCATTTTCGCAATTTTAACCAAATATGGGTAATTTGTAATTTCTCCTGAAGGAATTTTAAAAAAATCCATATTCAATGCTGATAAAGCATCTACTGAGACTAAATCAAAAGGAGTTGAAGCGAATTTTATGTGTTTCTTTTTGGCGTAATTGGCTAAAATCTCAAAGTCGCTTAATGGCAGATGAATTTTTTTAGTCATTTCCAATTGGGTTTCCTTTTTGCCAATATTTTCAACTTGATAATCGGCCATTTTACCTTCTTTTGTCACTACCAAATGAGGAACTGCCGTTTGGAATTTTACATAATCTGCACCACTTTCACTTGCAACATCAATTAGGCGTTTTGCCATTTTTAGGTCAGCATTATGATTTACACCTGCCTCTGCTATAATTATTGTTTTTTTCATTACTTTTTCTTTTTTTTGTTCAAAATATCTACCATTTCGTCCCAATTGGTAAATTGTAACGCTCTATCATCAATCCAAATATCTCCGATAGGTTTTCCCATTACTAACTGATGGTATTTGAAACCATTTCGTTTTAGCCAGTCGGTGGTCATTTCAAATTCCATCCAAGTTCTTGCAGTATAAAAAATAATAGTATGTCCTTGTTCATATAAAGCATTGATAGAAGCTACCGCTCCTTCCAAGGGTTTGGCCAAAGAGCGACTATATGTTTTTTCTTCTGTACAAATCGTACCATCTATATCAATTATCAGTTGCATTTTCTTTAATTTTGTAATATTCTTTAAAACGTCGAATCATCATAAAATTATTTGTCCAATTTTCATAGGGTGGATTATCCATTTTTAGGTAATCTTTCAATTGGCACATAGGGCTGTCTGCTCCAGCAGCTATTGAATTTAGCACTCCTCCTCCAAAACGAGGATTAATTTCCATAAAGAACAAATTTCCTTCCATATCTTTCAAAATCTGTAAAGTAACGCCTCCTATTAAATTTGTTTTTTCTATGATAGTTTTAGCAAATTGCTCTATTTTGTCATCTCTAACTGTGATAGATTTTATAGATTCCCCTCCTTGTGTTTCCAATCGTTTACGAGGGACAAGGCAAAGAATCTCTCTTGAACGAGTACTTCTGTAAATGTCGATAGTATATTCTTCTCCTTTAATAAATTGTTGAATTAAATAATCATCGGGATTTTCAATTTTTGCAAGTTCATCTTTATTGTTAAAAATGAGAATCCCTTTTGAGGCTGAACCTTCTAAAGGCTTGCCAATGAGAGGAAATTTTGTTTTATCCAAACTTGGCACTTGAATGCCATTTGCTTCACACCATTGATTAGCTAATTTTTTGTTAAAAAATATAGAACACATCTGCTGGTCAGAAACCGGTATAAATACATTTTCTTTCCGCAGGTCTTTTATTTTCGCTGCGATGATTGTAGCAGGGTCAACGAACGGAAGTAGTATATCTATTTTGTTTTGTTCAATTACTTCGTTAATGTGTTGAATTACAGAAGTATCGTTCCATTTTTTTCCTATGATGACCGTTCCAACAAAAGCAACGGGACAATCATTATTTAGTTCATAAGAAAAAATAGATACTTTAAAACCCAACGATTTGCCGGCGCGAATAAATTCTTCGGCGATAGAAACACGTTTAGCACCTCCTAAAAATAAAATATTTATATTTTTCATTTCCTACATCTTTGCATCAAGATATTTGCCAGTTTCCTTATGGTCAAAATTCACTAAAAATTCTTTCATTACGTGTGTTATATCGGATTTTTGGGTGTTCGGATTTTTGAACAAAAGCGATAGTTTGTCTATAAAACACTCAATATCAGATATTTTTTTGAAATTATGTATGTTAATCACTCCCAATGATTGATATTTTTCTAAATTGACATCTTCATCTTCTGTGAAAAATTCTTCGTATGATTTTTCGCCTGTAGTATCACTTTTTGAAAAATAAACAGGATATTTTTCAGAATGATTAGTCAATTGTTCAGCTTTTTTAATGGCTTCCAATTCATTTTTGCATTCTTCAATGTCGTACCCTAACTCTTTAAGCAATAATGTTGCTATTTCTGAAAAAGTGAGTACTTGTTCTTTGTTGAGTTTTGGAAAATATATTTGTCCCGTTTTGCCTAACATACAAGCCATCAGGCATATTTGCCCGCTTTCTTCGGGTGAAACGAAATACCGTGTAACATCGTTTGGGGCTGAAATAGGTTGGTGTTTGGCAATGCGTTCCAAAAATCCAGCAGGTAACGAACCGTTGGAGAAAGCCACATTGGCAAAACGCGCTGTGGTTACAGGGAACTTATCGGCATACGCCATAATCATATCTTCCATTATTTTTTTGCTTGCTCCCATAATATTCACTGGATTGGCAGCTTTATCTGTTGATACGCAAAAAAAGTGTTTCGGCGGATATTGGATTAACAAATCCAACAATATTTTAGCGTTGAGCACATTATTTCTCAGCAATGCTTCCACAGAAAATTTGTCTTTTTCGCTACGAACGTGTTTGTGTGCCGAAAAATTGGCTACAATGTCAAATCCTCCACGTGCGATAAACATTTTTGAGAAAACTTCGTCAGCATAACTCATCGGATAAGTTACATAATCCTCAGGAACAGGAAGATTTGAGCAACTTCGTAAGTCGCGTGTCAGTTCGGTAAGTCCGTTTTCGTTGATGTCAACAACCACCAACGTTTTAGGCTCAAAAGGTAACAATGCTTTAATAAAAGAACTCCCGATAGAACCTGCTCCTCCAATAACCAGAACTGTTTTTTTATAGATGTTTTTATGTAATTCTGTTTTGTTGTTCAGAATATCTGCATAAAACATACTTTCGGCTCGTTTAGTTACATATTTTGATATAAATTTTTCGACGTTTAACATAAAAATTTGTTTTGATAGTGATTACTATGACTTTCCAATTCTAACATACTCAAACCCTTGCTCTTCCAAGTTGTATGCGATATATTGGTTTCTTCCGTCAAAAATCACTTTTTCTTTTAGTAATTTCCCGATTTCTTCAAAATCAGGCGAACGAAACTCTTTCCATTCGGTGAGTAGTAACATCGCATCGGCACCTTTTAAGGCTTCATATTTACTTTCAACATAATTCACTTCTACGCCCTTCAAATAGCATATCTTCGCCTCGTGAATGGCTTTGGGGTCATACGCTTGAATTTTCGCACCGTGTTTTATCAACTCTTTGATGATGTAAATAGCGGGAGCTTCTCTCATATCATCGGTTTCGGGTTTGAATGATAGCCCCCAAACTGCAAAAGTACGATTTGAAAGGTCTTTTCCGTATTTTTTGATTACTTTTTCAGCAATTACGTACTTCTGTCGGTTGTTGACATTGTCCACTGACTGAATCAACTCAGCGTTGTATCCCACTTCTTTTGCTAATCTATTGAGAGCCAAAACATCTTTCGGAAAGCAAGAGCCTCCGTAACCACAACCCGGGTAAATAAAGCTATATCCGATACGGCTGTCAGAACCAATTCCGATACGCACTTTGTTAGCATCAGCCCCTACACGCTCACAAATATTGGCAATTTCATTCATAAACGAAATTTTAGTGGCGAGCATCGCATTAGCGGCATACTTGGTCATTTCAGCCGAACGAATGTCCATTGTTATGAAACGGTCGTTTTGCATAAAAAACGACGAATAAAGCGTTTTCATTTTGTCAAACGCATATTGATTATCAGCCCCAATTACGATGCGATCGGGCTTCATAAAATCTTGAATAGCTTTTCCTTCCTTTAAAAATTCGGGGTTAGAAACTACATAAAATTCAATATTCTCGCCCCTTTTATCTAATTCTTTCTGAATAGTTTCTTTAACTTTATCGGCTGTACCTACGGGAACGGTTGATTTATCCACCACAATGAGTTTCTTTTGCATTGTTTCTCCAATGGATTTCGCTACGGATAGGACGTACTGCAAATCTGCCGAGCCATCATCGCCCATTGGTGTCCCCACAGCAATAAATGCCACCTCAACATCTTTGATAGCTTCCGCCAAATCGGTTGTGAAAAACAAATTTTTATTCGCTATGTTATTCAAAACCATTGTTTCAAGCCCAGGCTCATAGATGGGAATGATACCTTTTTTTAATTTCTCAATTTTTTCTTTATCAACATCTACACAAGTGACTCTATTCCCCATTTCGGCAAAACAAGTGCCAGAAACTAAACCTACATAACCTGTTCCTATTACAGCTATTTTCATTTGTAATTATTATTTTTGAACTAAAATATTTCTATTTGGAATAACGAATGATGTCCATCAACATCTTTAAGGGCACAAAGATAGAAAAAAATCGTGTATTTTACCCAATTTATATATTTCTGATAGCTGTCTTAATGTAGTCTTTTACACATTTTTTAGCTTTCCAACCCAAAGCCTCTGTTTTTTCAGTAACGACATCAGAGGTCATTCGGTTACCTTTGCGCATAGGAAGCATTTCTATCTTCCCTCCAAACATTTGAGCAATTTCCAAAACGGTGTAAGTCTCTGAATTTCCGATGCCAAACTCATCACCAAGTCCTTTTTCTCCTACAAGTAACAAACCTTCAACAATGTCGTCAATGTGCGTAAAGTTACGTTGTTGCGTGCCAGGACTAACTACTGTTAAAGGCTCTCCTTTCCGCATTTTTTCAATAAATAGGGCGATAAGCGTTGCGTACTTCCCTTCCTTAATTTCCCCTTCGCCATAAAGGTGCCGATGCGATGTTACTACTCACCGAATGGAAAGAGTTTCGTTCGCCTGATTTTGAAGAAATCGGGAAATTACTAAAAGAAAAAGTGATTTTTGACG
>JBGYFE010000108.1:0-17459 GCA_041819925.1 Capnocytophaga sp. | reverse complement strand
GATGAATTATATATTTTTTGTAATTTAAATACAATTTCATCGTCAATAATTCCCATATTTTGAAACTGAATTATGGCTGTTAGAATAATACTTTTTTCTGTTTCAATTTTTTTTAGCAATTCAATAGATTTTATATAGTCGACTATTGGAGGAATCAGCAACATAAGTGCTTCATAAATAATTAATTCCTCTTCAATAGCATTATTTTCGTGGTATGTATCTATTTTATTTTCATATTGTTCTATAATAGATTCTTTGGGTAATTCTATCGAATTATAAAAAACTTCCCTTATTTGATTGATAATTTCTCTTTTCATAGCGTTTTATTTAAGTAATATCGTGTTTCCCATATTACGTTTTGAGTGTCCTTTAAAACAATCAATACTCAATGCTTTTCCATCTTTAATAAAAACTCGTATCTCAGCCTCCACACCATTTATTGTTGTTTTTATCTGATTACCTCCTTCTTTCAATAAGTTAGATTTATTAGCATCTTTTATTTTTGACGTAATCGATTTAAAAATATCTTTTCTATTCTTTCCTAAATCCATCAATCCATTTGTAATATGTTTATTAGAAAAAATATGCTTAATAGATTTATCTAAAGCTCCATAAATATTACTAATAATTTTTGATACACACTTCTCGGCATTATGCACCAACAACGCCCACAGCCCCACAAAATAGGTATGCCAATTTTCCACCTCAAAGTTATACACTTTTTTGGTTTGGTAAAGAAAATTATGCCCTTTTATGCGTTGCCATTGGTGGTTTTTAAGTTATAAACCACATAGAAACATAGGTTTTTAATCCTCTAACAAAGACCACGTAGTGCCGGGACGGGCGTTTTTGCGTTTTTCTTCTTGGTATTGTTGCCATTCTTCCTTTGTGTATTCTTTGCCCTCGTGGATTTTGTAGGGTTTTGATTTTAATATTTCGAGATATTTTATTGCTTTTTCATTGTTATTATCAATTTTTAATATAGTCTCAACAAGCTCTTTTAACTCACTATCATTCATTATATTATCAGGCAAATCATAAAAAAAGAGTAACCATTCCAAATTTTGTAAATTATTAGGTTCTGTTAAAACTGCTTTTTGAGCAAATGAATATGCTTCTTTATACGCTCCTTCAAAATGACATAACGAAGTTGCTAATATCATTGAAGCAAAAGATATTATCCTTTCTTCCTTACTATTTTCTCCCAAGAAACATATAAAATCAAAAAGTTGATTATTAGACTCTTCATAAGTTAACAGCTCTATTTTATCTAATAAGCCCTTATTTTTTAATATTAAATCATATACTTCTGAGAAATTATTTTCTGAAATAAGTTGTTTTATTGTCTCCATAAATTTGGTTATTTTGCTTTAATCCAAGCATCTGATATAAAAACCTTGTCTCCTATTTTTTTGTAAGTAACTTCTATTGTTTCGTTACCTACTTTAAGTACTTTTTTGTTTACAGATTTATAGGTTTCTTCTATTCCTTCTTTCATTGTTTTATCTATCAATTTTGAAATATCATTCCAATTTTTATCAGGAACTAATTTTTCCCAAAGATGCTTATCTTGAAGGATATGAGAAACTTTATTAGGGTCTTTTCCTAATTTGGATACAGCTGATAGTATCTCTTCTCCTATTTCTTTTAGGATTTTTTTAATCTCACAGGCATTATGCACCAACAACGCCCACAGCCCCACAAAATAGGTATGCCAATTTTCTACCTCAAAGTTATACACTTTTTTGGTTTGGTAAAGAAAATTATGTCCTTTTATGCGTTGCCATTGGTGGTTTTTTGTTTTTATGTGGTCGGTGGTGGTCAAATCCCCTGCGTCTTTCCAACCCTCTTGCGTATAAAAAGGGTGTTCGGCAGTGGTTTCTATGACCTCGCCCTCCAAAACAATCTGCAAGGTGGCATCGACCTCACGCTCAAAGGTGGCGGTTACGCGTTGCAACTGTACCTGCTCGGTTTCCTCATTGTATGCCCAAACCCTGTCGCCTATTTGTATATCTTCAATGTTTTTGATACCACTTTGTGTATGTATGGGCGTTCCTGCGGGGAAACACGCAAAAATACATATTTTTCCGTGTGCTTTGGCAATATCGTCAACTTTGGTAGCCAAGGCTTTGGCTGCGGTTTTTATACCTTGTTTGCCTAATATTTTAGTTGTGGCATTTTTGGCGGTTTTCATCGCCGTTTGTATGGTTTTCTTGGCGGTGGCTTTTATTCCTGCTTTAACTCCTGTCTTTGCAGTGGTAGCCACTGCCGTGGTGGCTCCAAACGACACAAAGCCCAACACATCTAAAACTAAAAAACCTGCATTGAGGGCTACCATTCCCCAATTGCCTTTGTTTGCCTCGCGTACCATTCCGATAACGCTACCCACCACAGGGATAAGCTCGGCAGTGTCCCACCAACCCCAACTGCTTTCCTCGGGGTCTTCGCCGTGTTGTTCCACCATTTCGTCTAAATCCTCTTGGCTCAAAGGAACTTGACCACTGGTAGAAAAAGTAATCATTCCCCCTGCACTACAAGGTAACTTACTCTTGTACAATAGCGTTTGTTCGCCATTTACCTTTACTTTATACGTGTCTTGCCATTCTGTGGGAGCAGGAACACAAGGCTTGTTAGTCAAAGCACAGATACCAAATTCAGGGATGTTGACCAAAGGAGCTTTATCAGAGGCAATGGAAACTTTGCAACCTCCTATTTTTACTTTTTGGTTATTAGTGGCATTAAAAAAATTGGGTTTAGCTCCGTTATCGCAAACCACTACTGCCTTATCTACTATGTATTCTAATTCATTAGGCATACTACTGCTTTTAGATTAGATTATATCCGTATCAGGAGAGTTCAACCGCAAAGAGCTACCTCCATCTATCACTGTATCAGCTCCTTTAAGCTGTACAACGGTATTTCCCCACAAACTAAGTCCTGCCGTTTTACTATCAAGGGTTATTTCACCATCGGTAGTAATTGCCTCTATCGTTCCTTTTTCTATGCTAACTGACATTCCCTCCTCTGATAGGGTTATACTATTTTCTCCTACTTGAAATGTGATTGATTTTTGAGCGTTCAGCAATATATTTCCGTCTTTATCCATAGAAAATAAGGTTTGTGGTGGGGTCTCTTTGGTTGCTCCAACCCCAATAACGCTCTTACTTCCTGCATTTACATTGTGCGAAACATTGGCGTTTATGGTCGCAGAACCTGCTCCATTTAAAGAAAAGGTGGCAGAACCCTTATCTCTTATAAAAATGCTTCCTTTATCATCATTAAAAACAACAGCATTGCCACTCTTGGTAGAAATACTCTTTACGTTATTTCCGCTTCCGCCGCCACTGCCTACTTTTCCGTGGAATAAACTTCCCATCACATACGGACGGTCAGGGTGGTTATGGATAAACCCAACCATCACTTGGTCACCGATTTCAGGAATAGCCACAAATCCACGATTTTTACTTACTTTGTCGCTACCCCCCGCATCAGGAGTCATTACCCGTATCCATTCAGTGGAAGTATCCTGCCAATCAAAACGCACTTGAACACGACCTTTATCGTCTTTGTTATCCACCACCGTGGCGGTTTGTGGTTCGGCTATCGGATTATGGAATACAGGACGAGGCAAAAAACCTGTATCCGAAGCAATTGCCTCAAAATGCCCCACATAATTCCCTGCAAAATCAACCGAATGATGTATCTCTACTATCATCAAGCGGGTTAAATAGTTGGTTTCTTTGCGTTCGGTATCGTACATTTCCATATCTACCACACACCCCGGATACAAAAACGGAACCGACGTTTTACCCGAAGTAACAAATACATCTACGGCAAGACTACCAATAGTACTCTTCTGCAACGATTCTATGTCGTGTCCTGTGCTGGCTTTCATCGGTGCCACTTGCAAAGAAGGCGTTTTGAAAATAGTTTCAGAAGATTCATAGGCTTTTCTTGCCAAAGATGAGGGATGCGTTATAGGGGTTTTTCCTGATGTAAGTATTTGATTATCACCGCTATTATATCCATAAAAAGAACGATTCAAATGCAATGCCTTTAATTCTATGTTGATTTCATCTACATTCTTACCAAAAACCAATTGTATGGGTTTTTCAGGCAAGGGAAGTTTCCCAAAATGCAATTGCATTCCATCATAAAAAAATTGCTCTCCGTAAGTTTCCGCCACACGAGCCAAAAAGTTATAACTAGTCTCTTCATATTGGCATATATAACTCACATTGGCATAAGTAGGCTCTATCCGAAAATCATAATTCGTTTCAAAGGCTTCTTGTATGACCTCTTGGGCTACCGATTTGAGTGAAATAACTTGTTTTCCTCCAAAACTTCGGGTATGCGGAGCTCCATCAAGCAATATGGTAGGGCTTTTACCTGTTAAAATAACGCAACCCTGATTGTCTCGCTCACGAGCGAAACTCACATTGGTAATCACCCCGATAAAACTACGCTTAGGAATATCATTTGACGCAACTTTATAACTAAATGTAGCTGTTAGTCGTTTGCCAAGCATCTCCTTTATGTCCTCCATCTTATGTGTTTGCTTATTGGGTAACGAATTGAAATCCAAAACCAACGAAAAACTATGATGTCCCATAGCCGATTGAAGCAAAGTGAAATGCTTAAAATGGGGTATCGGATTTTTATCAATAGCTACTTTAAGTTCAGGTATATTGTTTTGTCCAAAGATTTCATTTCTTTGAATAGTCTCGGAAATACTATTTTTTTCAGGCATATAGGATTCTTGACCCGTTGCCGATGAAGAATTTGTATGAGAAAGCATATTTTTTAAGATTTATTGATGTTTTTTATAAATAATTCTGCAAAGCCTTCAAAAAAGTTTGAAAATCCATTTGAGAAGTTTTCGAAATTTCTTCAAAATGTAAAAAACTTCCATAAATACCTGCTATAATTATTTTTTTTTCATTTTTATTAAAGGCATAATATGATATGGGAGCCTTGGATATAGGGATTATCTTTATGGGATAAAAATCTTTATGAAAATGCTTAGATGTTACCTTTTCAGATAGTTCAATTTCATAAATATGACTTTCATAAATTTCTTTATTGAATGCTATCTCCAAATAGCGCACACATATTTTTCTTATATATTTTTTGTATGTTTTGAATTGATGATTTTGATTTATGATAAAATACAAATCGGTCAATTCTCTTTTTTTTATATTACCTTTTACTTCATATTCAGAAAGCAATGAATCTTTTTTTATGTTTGTGTATTCTTGTGAATACCCTACTGCAAACACAAAAAACAATACAAATAATAGCAAATATCTATTGTTTGAACCAAACACCCTTCTCAGGTTTAAAAATAGGAGGAATTTCATTGATAATTTCTAAAAACAAATAACCTTTTCTTATGATATCTTCTAAAGCATTATCTACATTAGCAACTAAATCATCATAATTTGCTAGTAAAATAATATCTTTTTTGAATAAATTAAAATCACCTATGATTTCGATGCAACCAGCTGCTCCCCAACCTATATCTGATAAATTTTTGGGACCAGCGTGTATCAGAAAACTTCCTTTAATTTGAAAAGCACCATCATATGGTGAGGAAGTATTACTAACACTGTAAGCTCTATTATAATTTTTAATCTGTTGTTTTGCAAATGAATGTAACCCTGCCGATAGAAATCCTTTTGATTTATACTTACTTTTTTGATTAGGGTCGTTCCAATAAGGCATAAAACGAAGAGCTTTCCATTCTCTTACAATATTTTCTCCGTTTATATCTAACCCTTCTATGAATACTTTATAGACAGGGACTTTGTATACTTCAGCAAAGCCATCTCCATCCTTATCTCTATGGGGATAAGATTTTGCATAATATACGTCTTGTGTTTTTTGATTACTGATAGTGATAGTTACTTTATTCATCTCATAATCAATTTAAAAAATAAAAAGCAGTAGCTATAAGTAGCCACTGCTTTTGACACATTTTACGCACTTGGCCATATTCCTTCGTAAGAAGAACCGCCGTAGTTGATTTTTTCGGCACTTACCACAAAACTGATGTACATACTGTTAGAGTCAATTGCATTAAATTCCACAGTGTGTTGGATTACATATCCGTTTTCCCAATCCAAAGTAATTAAAGTCCCTTCTTCGTGAGATTTGTTAAAGGTAATCTCGCCCACTGTAGGCTTATACTTTCCATTGAGTAAGCTCTCTAAAATATCGGATTTGTCAGTAGCCTCAATGGTTACACTAATTAGAGCATTCGATGGGTCTGATGCTACACGCCCCGATACATCTACCGAACGCCCTACGCTGTAACTTAATTTTAACACTTTTTGTGCGTCTCCGCCGTTAAATTTTAAAACGGCTCTTGAATTGTTTTCTGCCATAATCTAAAAATTAAATGATACAATTATTATCTATCTGTGCTACAAAGGTAAAAAGCCTAAATTTCTTGACCAAAAATTTTGTATTAAAAATGAAAATTTGTCGTAGTTCTACGACATCTTTACTTTGTTTTTAAGAAATAATTAACAAAACTCACTTTTATAGACCGTGTTATAAAACTTCATAAAAAATCAATCCAACACACTCCACCCTTTTTGTATTTTGGTGTTTCCTGCGATTTCTTGTTCATTTACGATGATGTTTTCTTTACGCTGACCGATATAATCCAAGTCGTTCAGTTTCTTAAAAGTGGCGTCAAGATAGCGTAATAACAACTCAATATTAGCCATATAATTCCCGCAATTATTATGGTTGTAGTTAATTTCGGCTACATACGATAATTGATTTAATAAATGATGCGGGGCGATATCGCTCCATTCATAGGTATAATTAAGCATCTCTTCTAATTCACTGGCTACCATAGATTGGGTAGTGTTATACAAATGCAAAGCCATTTGAGAGAAAATCTCAATCATATAGATAGGAGATAACTCAGGTATTTGATTTCTGTACGAAAAATACACATTAGCTATATGATTAACAATAGTTGTACACAGCCACCGAATGTTATTTGCTAATGCTGAATTTTGCCCCGATTTACTGGTTTTTTGAATGATATTGAGTGAATATGCTTGAATATCCCCCATTAATTTGGCAAAATCACTGTAATAATCCAATAATTTAGGAAAACTACCAACAGACACACAAGGCGGAATAAAACTTGGGTCGGCTTGAACCATATCGGCTTTAAAAATAACTTTTCCGATAACTAAAAAATTACCATTGGATTGATGTTCGTTAAAGGAAGATAATGACATTAAATCAATATGATATTTTGCGGTGGTGTAGGGGTATCGTGGCGGTTTTTCATCAGGGTCAATATCCCCGTAAGGAATTTTTTCGTATGGATTTACAGAGATTAAAATGTAATACTCTTCTTGGGTATTGGTAGTCGATTGATTTTTTAATAACGACTTTATGTTTGTTTTATAATCTCTTAATTCAATACGAAACCCCGCTTGGGTTACTGCCGAACAGCTTCGAATAACAAGCTGTACATCATTGGTAGGGGTATTGTAAATATCAAATAATGTATTTTTGTCTTCCTTATTTGAGATGGGTAACAATCCGTAATTAAACTTGTTGATTTTAAGTGAATTAGCATCACGTACGGTATCAATTAAAAAATTTTCGTTTTCAAGAAAGTGCTTCTGCGAAACTTTCATCCCATCAACCCAATTTACAGCCAAATGTTTTATGGTTTGTATCATATCTTAATTTTGCTTATTTTTATTATAGTTCTTTTTTATCCTTTTCTTGATTTGAAACCACTCGTTTACAGATAATAATACTATTTTCTAAAATTCTATTTTCAGTAATATCTTTTTCAAAATCTATATATTGTCGTGAATGAAATAGGGATTTTTTTATATAAAATATCCAAGAGTAAGGGGTGTTATCAGTATGGGTTAACTGTATGATTTCGTTGGGATTTCGATGATTATATTCGGTAACTAACCGATAAAACCAATCCGAAAAAGAAATGCCACTATCCAAGGCTTTGGCTTTTATTCGAAATCTACTAGTATCATCTATATTTTTATACAATTCAATATTTAAAACACGAAGTTTATTAAAATTAACATTGTCAAAATTCATAGGTTTTTGTTCTAATGTTGGTGTCCAAGTATCATAAATTGACAATGGAATATTGATAAATTGCAAATATGTATAATAAAAAGATAACGGAACGATGAAAATAGTAACCGAAGTAGAGGCCATTGGAGCATATCCTTCAAAACTACTCATCCAATCAAAAATATAACAAAATAAATAACCGCCTAAAAGCATACTTATCAGGGTTACTATACCTTGAAAAAGCATAGAAAAAAACAAGGACTGCTGCTCCTTTTTGAAATATTGATGCAGCATATTGACATTGATAATCCCTAAAAATAAATAGATAAGCAACGCTACTAAATACCAATACGGATTAAACATATTCCCCGAAAAACCTAATAAACCCACCGAAGCGATACATAAAGAACTTATCAGAATATATACTATCAGTGTTTTATTTTTTACCGATTTGACCTTTTTCTTCAAATAACTCAAAGTTACCGCTAATACAATAACAATTAGCGGTAACAACAAATATCGTATAAAAAAACTTTTAATCACTACAAATTCCATAGCATTGTGTATTATTAAGTTAAATTAAATAAAAGTTGAATAGCCTAATCGGTTGGTATTCATTTGAGTATTTTGCAAGGTAAAAGAAATTTCTTGGGGTTCTACTACAAAAAACTCTTCTACTTTAACTCCTACGGGCAAACAATAATCGTACAAAGTAATCAATAATTTGCGAAGGGTTGCACAAGGCATATAATGTTCCAAATCTTGATAAGGTATTGCTCCATAGTATATTCCCCAATTACGCTCTCCATCCCAATGGCTACCACTAAGTACCAAACTTTGCCCCAAATATACCTCTGAAAGTACCAAATGCTCTGACACCTCTTGAATATCATCTACTTTGTTAGGCAAAAAAACAATATGAACAGGAATTTTCAAAAAAGCTGATAAACATCTCTCAAACCATTTTTTATTTCCTTTTGTAGCGTGAAAAAAGGGCAATAAAAAAACAAAAATTCGTGCTGTCTTTGCATCAATCTTTTCTAATAAAGGAAATAGAGTATCTAAAACATCTACTAATAGGGTGGTATTATCCGAAATATCATACTGGTTCTCTTGCATTAAGATAGATAATTGCAAATAAAAAATCTCATTCTCAAAGGGTTCAAAAAGTTTTCGAGCCGATTCTTCTATTTTGCGTTGATGCCGAATTTCTTCTATAATGGAATCAGTATTTTTTTTTAAACCTCCCAATGTAGGCGAATGAAATACGCCATTAGGCAGATAATCATAAATACTTTCTTTATAACTTTCTATGGTTACTATATCGGTTTCTGCATTAAATAAATCAACCGAAATGGCTTTTATATCTTTATGAAAACTCCTGTGATTGCCCCCCAATCTTTTCAAAAACAAATGGTCAATTTCTTGATAGAAACGCAATAGATTCAAAGCCACTACTTCAGCTTTAAAATCGGTGTGTAAACTATTGAAACTACTTTGAGCAAATCTTGTATCTTTCATATTTTCAATCCTTATTTACGATTCGTACCACATACTCAACCCCATCTATGGATTTGGAAACGATTTGAGCTTTGATAGATAAAGCCATTTTATCCCAATAGACCTTTGTGTAAGCAGCATACGAAATAGGTGTAATTTCTACTTCAATGGTTCTAACGAAACCTTCTTTTGGTAAGTCGCTGATAATCATTCCTCGTTTTATTTCTACTTCTTTTAAATCATTTTGAAGAAGCAACCGGCAGAAACTTTTAATATCCTCTTTGGTGATAATTCTATCACGAGTAGTTAAGGCATATTTGTAGGCTTCAATAGCGTTGGTACCTTTTTGTTCGTGTCCACCACCCACCGAATCGGTAAGCAAAATTAAATCGCGTGTATTTCCCGATAACACTCTTTTCAAAGGTTTTAAAGTGGTATTGGCTCTTAAATTGTTGGCAATTTCGCAATGTGTAATCCAGTATGAAACTTTAAAATGCTCGGCTTTTTGTAAGGGATTGATAACAATATAGTGAGTTTCTGGTTTTATATTTTTATCAATGTGCTGTGTTTGTTGCTCGATGGATTTGATTTGATACATCATCTTTTTGATGGATTCGATGATGTCATCTCGCTGATACACGCTAAAAGCCGATACTTCATCACGAACCAATTCCAATACACTACTCATCATATCTACCGCATTGCGTTGGTCAAATCGCTCCATTCCACCTTTACGGATACTATATAACCCTTGTCCTAAAAAATCATTTTGCACAAAAGGAATATTATTATAAATATTCCCATAGCTATCCTCAACGATTTCAGGATATAAAAATTGTTCATACTGACTTGTTAATAAAGGTACAGTATTTCCCATTATATCCAAAGAACTCGTATTACTTTTCCAACTTCTATTGTAAATGGGAAAAGCATTCAGAGCAAAAGAAAAACCTTCTATGATTTCAGGGGTATATTGAACAGGAAACGAAATTTCTAACCACAGCATTTTGGGTTTTATAATACCCTCTATCGACTGAGTATCCATAATCTCCGTAAGATTTTCGGGCAAATAGTCGGTAATTAAATCATCTGATAAACCTAAAATCTCTATAAAATGTGCCTCATAAATTCTTTTTATATTCTCTTGAAGCCGATTTTGCATCGTATATTCATTGAGAATAGTCTCATAATTTCCTATGGAAGTGGTTTCAAATATTGATTTTTCATACGATATTCCTTGGCTTACAGACAATTCCTTTCCTTGGCATTGTATCTTAACAAAAGGCAATAATTTCAATACAAAATCCAAATCCTCAAAAGCAGGATTGGTACAATATAAATGAATTTTATTAGGTATATTTCCTTGATAATCAGAAACATCAACTCCTAAAACAATAGTGTTATAAGGCATTGGTTTTGATAATCTTCCCATAGGGATTTTCTGATGAAGTTCATCAAAAATACTATACATTGTTCCTGTTAATAGACACGAAATTTGCATACGATACAAACGAATTGTATCCACAGGGGTAAATGAAAATTTTACCGTATCATCAGGGCTTCCTTTACTATTGGAAACAAGTTGTTTTTGAGTAAAAAACTCGGTATAGTCTAGTAATACCTCCTGATTGTCAATAGGTAAAGTAATAGCAATAGCGTGGGCTGGTTGTGGGTGAGTATATAAGGAAGGGGTTAATAAACGAGCTATTTTTTCTACAACACGACTCTGTGATGTTTGTACATCATTAGTAATTTTAAATAATTCGGTACTAAATGCTTCTATGAGTAATTTCACAAAAGGGTCTATGGCAGAAACACTTTTTAAGCCCCATATTTTGACCGCATTTTTTAGCATTCTTGCCCGTATGGCTTCTTTAGAATAAACCCCCATAAAATTGATTTTTTAGTTAGAACACAATGAATATTACAAAAACAACTAATCTACTGACATCGGACTTAAAAAAATCTCAGTCGTAAAATGAAAAGGCTCCCCCGTTTCAGTTAATTTGGCATTGATTGCTATCTTGGCTTTGCGTTTAATTTCGCTAAAATTTTTACTTTGGTAGGTGTGTTCTACATAAGAGATATGAACTTGTACTTTGGCAGACATTATACGAGGTTCATACAATAATAATTGCTCTTTAAGGCTATTTGTAAATATGGTTTCCCACTCCACAGTGGTTTTCCCACTTTCAAATTCAATATCCCAAACTGAATTGCCATAATTCTCATCAAACCGATTTTCTTGTTTTCGGGTCATTATCAAAAGCATTATATTACGGGCGATACTTTCGGCTGTACTACACAACTGCGTATCACTATTGCCCCGAATCAAATCTTCTGGATTGAAAGGAATTTTATAATTTTTATTATACATCAAACCTATTTAAAAAAATCAACAAAAAATTAACCCAATTTCTCTTGGCTTTAACGATGTAAAGATTTTGTTAAAATACTATTTCTCAAAAGTAAAAAATCAGGCATTTTATCCGTAGGCAACCGAAGCAAACCTACCCCTTTTTGAGCGATTTCTTGCACCAAAAAAGGATTCCATTCCATTACCTTTGCCAACTCAATCCCTATTTCTTCCGATAAAACTTCTAATTTAAAAGAAGATGTTATTTCTGTAGTAACAAATAATTCAAAAACTTCGTTTTCTATTTTTTCTATGATTTCTTTTTGTTTCGAAGAGTACCCAAAGAGTAATTCTTCTACTTTTATTTGCTCAAAATCATTCGTTACACAACAAGCAACTAAAAATTTATCTATGTGAAATACCGTTTCTTGTGGTAAGAAAATAGCATACTGATAATAGTCATTACTACGACTTTTAGTCATCGCCATATCTACACAACCTTCACCACAATTATATGCCGCTATAACCGAAAGCCAACTACCATACTTCTTATACAAGTTTTTTAAACTTTCAACCGCTACAAGCGTACTTTTATATACATCAATCCTCTGACTCGGTAAAAGACCATATTGATGAGCGTGTTCCTGCGTGAATTGCCAAATCCCTACTGCTCCTGCAGGAGATACTGCGTCTTTCTTAAAATGAGATTCTATAAGTGCTAAATTACACAAAAATTTAGGCAACCCATTTTCAACCAGTTTAGACTCTATAAAAGCAACCTCCTTATGATGCGCTGCAAAAAGCCTTTTATACAATAATTTCGTTTGATAAGGCACATCGGGTTTAATCAATTTTTGAGAAAACACTCCTGTAGTTAAAAAAACAAAGCAAACAAAAAACAAAGGTTTTAAAGTGTATAACATTACCCATAGTTTTTAAATTCGAAAAAACGATACAAAAGCACAATCTTAACCCAATCCGTAGGCAAATTTACCAATTAGGATTTAATAAAACAAATTTTATGGGCTTTTTTTTTGTTTTTGAAATCAATAATGGATACTAATATGAAGATATAATTTATAATATATTGAATTTCAATAAATTTTTATAATATCTCAAATAACACTTTCTTAAATAGCACATTAATATTATTATTTTACCTCCCAAAAAATATCGTCTTGCTCATCATTCCAAGTGATGTGAATGTGATTTCCGTATTTAATTTCCTCCGAAACGATTTTTTTAGATATGGGGCGAGTTAATCGTGTACGAATAACTCCTGCTATCTGTCTGGCTCCGTATTTACTGCTAAATCCTGTTATTGCTAATTTTTTCTTAGCTTGTTCACAAACCGTTAGTGTAACCCCTTGTCGTGATAAAGCATCGATTAAAGGTTGTAATTGAATACCAAAAATCTTTTCTGCCATCACTTCGGTAATAGGTGCAAAAGGAATAATTTCGGTAATACGAGCCAAAAATTCAGGACGAAAATGCCCTGACATCAATTGCATTAGTTCCGAAGAAGTAGGAATGTGATGTTGGGTGAATTTTTCGATAATATCAGCACTTCCTATATTAGAGGTAAATAAAATTAAAGCATTGCTAAAATCACCCTCTTTGCCTAATTTATCCGAAATTTTACCCTCGTCCATTATTTGTAAGAATACATCAAAAACAGAACTATGTGCTTTTTCTATCTCATCAAACAATACTACTGCATAGGGTTGTTGCCGAATTTTATTAACCAACATTCCGCCTTCTTCATAGCCTACATAACCCGGAGGAGCTCCATAAAGCAAGGCAGCTGAATGTTCTTCCTTAAATTCGGACATATCGAAACGTATCATCGCTTTTTCATCATTAAACAATAATTCGGCAATAGATTTTGCTAACTCTGTTTTTCCCGTTCCCGTAGGACCTAAAAAGAAGAAAGAACCGATGGGCTGTCCTGCCTTTCCTAAACCGCTTCTGTTCTCTACAATGGCGTCTGCTAAAATCTTCAAGGCGTGATCTTGACCAACTACTCGTTTTAGAAGGTGAGATTCCATATTTAACATCTTCTCTTTTTCTTGTGCTTGTATCTTGCCAATAGGAATTCCCGTTTTAGCCGCCATCACTGCTGCTAACTCCAATTTTCCGACCTTTTCACGTTTTATCGCTGCATATTCTTTTAATTCGTCGTATACCTTATCAATCAATTCCTCTATCTGAATGCTGTTGTAGGATGTCTCTATCTGTGGCTGTTCTTTAAGCGAACCCCACAAAATAGGGCTTATCCGATTTTGCAGTTGAGTGTACATCCATTGAAGTTCGAATATTTTATCGTCTTCATTGAGGTCTTTTTGTTGTTTTATTATGTCATAATCTTGTTTCCAAAGGTCTAAATCTTGGAGAGAAAGTTCATCCAACATTTTGATAGCAGCCATTGTTCTATCTAATAAATCAATGGCGGCATCAGGTAATTTTTTGCCTTTAGCATAGCGTTTTGCCAAACGAATACATTCGGGGATAGCCTCTTTATCTACCTCTATTTGATGATGTAGCTGATAGTTTTCTAACAACACTTCCACCATCTTAATGGCGGTATTGGTATCCGGTTCCAAAATGGGCAATACCTCAAATCTACGATTAAAAGCTTGTTCAGGTTCAATAATTTTACGATATTCCTCAAAAGTAGTTGCCCCGATGAGAGTTATTTCCCCACGAGCTAATTCGGGTTTTAATAAGTTTGCAACTCCATTCATATTTCCTTTGGAATCAACTACACTATGGATCTCATCAATAAACAAAATCGCTTTATCAAGTTTTTTACATTCGTTGATTACCTTTTTCATTCGGTCTTCAATTTCACCTTTGTATGACGTACCTGCCATTAGCAAACTTGTATCTAACTCCAATAAAACGGCATTTTTAAGCATTGTAGGAACTCGCCCTTTTATGATTTCATTGGCAAACCCTTCTACCAAGGCTGTTTTTCCTACGCCGGGTTCTCCTACAATCAGCACATTGGGTTTGCTCCTACGACAAAGAACTTCTATCAGACTGCGAGTTTCTTTCTCTCGCCCAATGATTTTATCAATACTTTCACTACGAGCTTGTGCCGTCTTATCAATACAATATTGATTTAGAACAGAAAAAGCTATCGCATTGTTGTTTTGCTCAAAACTATTCAAAACCGATGTTGGTGATTTTTGTCCCGACAAATGATTGATGATTTCGTGTTCTCGCAAGGGAAGTGATTTTAATTGTTCCAAGCTAAATGCTACCTGAGGTTTTACCACTGCTGCCAAGATACAAATGGGCGTAATTTCATCAAGTCCTAATCTGACACGTAGCTCATCAGCCTCTTGCAATACCCGCTCGATACTCTCATTAGGGGTGACTTGTTCTGAAAATGAACCCACAGTAGGGCATTCCTCTATACGAACATCAGCCCATTCATAAATATATCCAACATCTTTGCCCAAACTCTCCAAAAAACCAATCAAATCAATATCTCGGTGCATCAACCCCTGTAACAAATGTGCCCCCGAATATTCAGAATTATAATGCTCTTGGGCAATGCGTTGGGCTATATGGAAAAGTTCTTTTACCGTTTCATTCGTGATTATTATACTCATAACTTATTCTATTTAATTCGTATCCTATTTAGTAATTGTTTTATTTTTGTGTATATTATCCCATTGTTATTTAAATACATCCAAATCAATCTATTTCCACCATATCATTAAAAATTGAACACCCGCGTATGCTTTCGTGAAATTCCAAATATTCCTTTGCCGAAACATTTTTAGAACCTTTTTTGAGTTCAACGATTTTATCTGATTTTAAAAACTTATCCAACCATATTCGTTTTCTTTGGTAACCTTTTGAAACAAACTCTATATAACTTTTGTGATTTATTTTTAAGGTATCCAAACAAAAACAGAAATTTCCATCAAAATCAGTATATGACATTTCACAATAATTTTCATTAATATTTATCTTGACAGCTACCGAAGGCAATCCTTTTTCTTTATAAAAAACTTTTCCTTTGAAAGAACAGTCTTTTCCTCTAAAATACGCTTCTTCGTCATAAACATAGTTATAAACTTGTGGATAATGTGGAAATGTTCTGCAAGAAAACAAAGCAAATGATACTACTATAAGTATATATTTCATAAGCTATACTATTTTTCTATGGTTTTATGAAAACTCATTTTATTTTAACACCTTTTTTATAGAAAATTTTTGTTTGTGGAGTTTTTTTATTTCCGTTTTCATCAATAACCTCAATATCCGTATCTTCAAAAATCCACCAACCTTCTCGCAAATCGTTTTTGTAATAGCCTTTTTCGGTGTAAGATTCAAAATCCTTCTCCCAAAACCCGTGCTTTTTTCCGTTTTTGTAATAGCCTTTATCATAAGAAATAGCGAAATGGTTAATTTTCCAAAACCCGTGCATTCTTCCGTTTTTATAATAGCCTTCTTTTGAAAAAGTATGATAATCTGTTTCAAAATAATAGCCGTGCAACTTTCCGTTTTTATAGTTTTCTACTTTTTTCAAATAAGGATTTCCCCATAATTCAGAGAAAATAAGCCACTCGTCTTGTTTTTCGCCTTTTCGCTTTTCGCCTATGGTAATTACATTCAGATTCCCATCTTTTGAAATTGAATAAAAGCGACCATTTTTGAATGTTTTAGGTTCATCAAAATACAATCGAGTTAATTTTTCTTTAAAGTTATATTCCTGTGAAAATCCGCTTAAAGAAAATATTAGAAAAAATAAATAAATTATACTACCTTTCATTTTTTATCCGATTTTTAAAATCTTTTAACATCTCCCTATTACAAATAGGTATTTGATGAAAAAAATTCCAATAGATTTCTTCTGAAATTAAATCATCTTTTTTTTCTAAAATGATTTTCTTACTTGACTTCAAAAAATCTTTTAGAAGCATTGTTTTTATACTATATTCTTGATAAACAAACATTATAGAACTACTTTCTTGTACTTGCGAAACATTTAAATAAAAAGAAAATTTTCCATTGTTGGCATAACAACCAATACAATGATTTTCATCTATAATTATTTTTATAACAGCTGATGTCCACGATTTTTGTTCAAAAACAATTTCTCCTTCAATGAATTGTTTGTCTTTTATATATTCATAATATAATTCTTCATTTGGATCAATATCAGTTACTTCAACTATTTTAGGAGATTTGATTTTACAATCCAAAAGAAACATAAATATCAATAAGAATAAAATTTGTGGTCTCATTTACTATAATATTTTTTACTTCATCTCTCATTACTTTCCATTGCCATTTCCAAAAAGAAATTGTATATCTCTACCATTACTTACATATTCTAATCCAATATACTACCATTGGTATAATCTTCTGTATATGTGTAAATAAGTTTTTTGCTGAGTATTCTATATTTTCCATTTTTATAGAGCTGATATGTAATCTCATATAAAGATTGGTCAGTTGCATCATTATAAAAAACATTTATTACAAAAGAATCTTTTTCTTG
>JBGYFE010000107.1:0-14007 GCA_041819925.1 Capnocytophaga sp. | reverse complement strand
CAAATTAATTATAAAATATTTTATCGATTCAATACTTATTTAGTTAAAAAACATTTTATATTTTTAATTTTTCACGAAATACATAAATATACTTCATAATATTAAATATTATTCAATCATTCAATGTTAATATCGTTTCAAGCATCAACAAAACTTGATTATTATTAATAATTTTATATTTTTGCAATAGTTAACATTAAAAAGATAAGATATGAAAGAAAGGGTTATTTGGACAGTATTGTTGTTTTTTTCGGCATTATATTTTTCTTATGCGCAAGAAAAAACGATTACTGGAACGGTAAAAGATGAAACAGGAATGCCTCTGCCTGGTATTGTAGTTACTATAAAAGGTTCTACTCGTGGGGTTTCTACGGATTTTGACGGAAATTATTCAATCAAAGCAAAACCAAATGATATTCTCCATTTTATGGGAATGGGTCTCAAATTGGTAAGTAAATTAGTTTCCGATTCAACTACAAAAATAGATGTAGTAATGGAAGAGCAAACCGAAGAACTTACCGAAGTGGTGGTTATGGCGTATGGAGTGCAAAACAAAGCGTCTGTGGCGGGTTCGGTACGTACAATCAAATCTGATGAAATAGCTAAATCACAAACGGCAAACGTAATGCAATCTTTAACAGGAAAAGCCGCTGGGGTTCAAATCAGGAATACTTCCGGGCAGCCTGGTGCAGGCTCAGAGGTGCGTTTTCGTGGAGTGGGTTCTATATCGTCTTCAAACAATCCTCTTTATGTGATTGACGGAATTCCTTATAATGGAAGTGTTTCGGCAGTTTCTCCACAAGATATAGAATCAATTACGTTTTTGAAAGATGCTTCGGCAAATGCTCTTTACGGAAGTCGTGGAGCTAATGGAGTTATTGTGATTACTACCAAAAAAGGAAAAGCAGGGAAATTGCAGTTTTCTTACGAAACCAAAGTGGGTATGAACACACGTGCTGTACCTGATTATGACATCATCACAGATCCAAGGGAATATTATCAATTAGAATTCCAACGTATGAAGTTGGGAGCTTGGGTGGCTGACAACACATTAACCGAAGCACAAGCAGCACAAAGTGCAGCGGGGTCATTGATTTCAAATCTCGGATATAACATTTTTAATGTTGCAAATGATCAAGTGATTGACCCAGCTACGGGATTGGTGAACCCCAATGCGAGTATTCTTTATTATGACGATTGGAACAAAGCCTTGTTTGGAACAGGATTCCGTCAGGAACATTTCGTTAATGCTATTTACGGAAATGAAAAAGTTGATTCATACTTGTCATTAGGTTACCTAAAAGAAGATGGTTATGTACTGAATTCTGGTTTTGAACGTGTTACAGCAAGATTAAATACTACATTTTCTTTGACTGAAAGCATTAAGTTAGGAACAAACTTGAATTACGCTTATTCAAAACAACGTTCTCCACAAGAAGGAAAAGAATCGACAACTTTTTCTAATTTATTTTCTTGGACAAGAAATGCAGCTCCAATTTTCCCTATCTATGCTCGCGATAGATATGGAAACATCAAGTATGACGTAAATGGAAATGTAATTTACGATTTCGGAAATGGAGAAACACAAAATTTTGATGGTTCTAACACGAAGAGGAATTATATAGTAAATATGAACCCTTATGCTACAACGCTTAAAAACACCCAAACCAATGAAAGTCACGTGGTTGGGGCAAGGGCTTTTGCTTCGATTGATTTCTTGAAAAATTTTAATTTCACCTATAACGTAGGATATGATTTGCAAGCTGATAACCATTTGCGTTACGGTTGGGAAGTAGGGGGAGATGACTATGCTCACAATGGTTCTATCTCCAACGGAATGCGTTTCAACACGACAATAACACACCAACAATTATTGTCGTGGAAGAAAAACTTAGGTAAGCATAGTATTGACTTGATGGTAGGACACGAAAGTTCTGATTTCCTGTCAAAAATGATGGCAGGTTATAAAACCAATGTGGTAATTTCTGAAAAAGTTTTCCTTTCAAATGCTACAAAATATGGGTATTTAGCAGGATATAATGATGATTATCAAACCGAAGGCTTTTTGTCAAGGCTTAACTATGGTTATGCTGAAAAGTATTTTTTAAATGCAAGTTTTAGGCGTGATGCTTCAAGTGTTTTTCATCCAGACCATCGTTGGGGTAATTTTTATGGAATGGGAATAGCTTGGAATGTTACTAATGAATCGTTCTTTCCTAAAAATAATTTCGTAAATAACTTAAAGTTAAAGGCGAGTTATGGGGAGCAAGGGAATGACAATATTTTATATCCGAGTTATGTGTCGCTTGACCATAGAGGACACTTTTCTTACAGCAGAAATTATAAACCCTATCTCACTCAATATGATATTACCTCTGATGCTAACGGCAATCCTTCACTTCGTCAAGCCTATCTTGGTAATGAAGAACTTAAGTGGGAAGTTTCAAAAAACTTTAATGCGGGATTTGAAGCACGATTTTTCAATCGGTTAAATTTGGAAGCTGAATATTTCGTGAGAGCGGTTTCGGATATGTTATATAATTTCCCGTTACAACCTGCTTCGGGAAATCCTTCAATTTCAAGAAATATTGGAGATATGAAAAATCAAGGGGTTGAGGTAACTTTTGATGTTGATATCATAAAAAATCAAAATCTGGGGTTAAACTTCTGGGGGAATGCTACACATTACAGAAATAAAATCACCAAACTTCCAGAACCTTTTGTGAGTTCATATTATCGTTTTGTGGAAGGAAAAAGTATTTACACTTACTATTTGAGAGAGTTTGCGGGGGTTGATCAAGCAACAGGAACAGGACTTTGGTATCAAGGGAGTACTGACCCAATAACAAAAGAAGCTACCGGTGACAAAACAACAGTGGCTGTAAATTCACAAGCTACGCAATATCTGTCAGATAAAACAGCACACCCTGATGTTTATGGTGGTTTTGGTTTGAATTTTAACTACAAAAATTGGTCATTTTCAACCGGATTTGCCTATCAAATAGGAGGATATGTATATGATAGCGTTTATCAAGGTTTGTTCTCAGAAGGAGTAGGAATGGGCAACAGCGGACACGGTTTGCACAGAGACGCTTACAACACGTGGAATTTCAATAATACAACTGCATCGCTTCCTCGTATGACTTCGTCTGATAGTCAGCAATATGCTTCATCTGACTTATTTTTAACAAAAGCGGATTATTTGAGTTGGGAGGAAATTTCTCTTTCTTATCGATTGGAAAATGAAAGTATTAAAAAATTAGGTATCCAAGATATTACTCTATCTTTAATGGGAAATAATTTATGGGTATGGTCGAAAAGACAAGGACTTGACCCAAGAATGACAGCTATGGGAAGCGGATATACTTCAAATTCATATAGTCTTTACAGAACCATTTCCTTCGGGCTAAATGCGAGATTTTAATATGATAAACTAAAAAGATTACAGATGAAAAAGATAATATATACATTTATGAGCATTTCCTTGTTATCAATGGTTTCTTGCTCTAAGGATTTTATGGATAACGACCCCGAATCGTATATTTCAGGCAAACAGGCATCTACTTCCACAGCGGCGGGAATGGGTACGCTCAGAGGGATACTGGCAGGTTTACGCTCTTATGGTATATCAGGGTACGGCGGACACGAAGATTATGGGCACAAATCAATGCTTTCCATCTCAGAATTGATGGGAAATGATGTGGTGATGAATAGTTTCACTTGGAATGGTTACTACTATAATTTTACAGGACGGGTAACTACCAGTTCAAGAACACATATGCCTTGGTTTACGTACTATATTCAAATTAAAAATGCTAATATCATCATCAATTTAGTTGATGTAAACACAGCTACACAAGAGGCAATACAAATAAGGGCGCAGGCACTGGCTCTCAGAGGATATTTTCATTTGATGTTAGCTCGTTTTTATGCACCTACCTATGTAGGAAATGAAACTGCGTTGTCAATTCCTATTAATACGGGTGAGGTATCGAAAGTGCGAAACACAAACCAAGAAGTATATAATCAAATTGTTGCCGATTTGACAGAGGCAATAGGATATTTAGATGGTTATGAACGTTCAACTCGTGAACTTATTGATAAGCAAGTTGCACAAGCATTTTTGGCAGAAACCTACCTTGAAATGGGACGATATGCAGAAGCAGCTACAACCGCAAACGAAGCGCGTCAAGGCTACGCATTACTTACTGAAAACGAGTGGAAAAATGGGTTTTATGACATCAACCAAGCTGAAACAATGTGGGGAGCAGACATCAATTCTGAATTAACCTCTTTTTATGCGAACTTTTTCTCTCATTTTGACAATACGAATGTCGGATATGCAGGAGGAGGCAATATCGCAATTGATAAACGTTTATATGACGCAATGTCCGACACTGATTACAGAAAATCAATGTTTATTTCAGGGAATGGAGGAACATTTGAAGGAACTGATTATCCTGCATATACAAGTCTCAAATTCAGAGATTTGACCGAAAACAGAACAGAAGGAGACTATATATACTTACGTTCATCACTGATGTACTATATTGAGTCAGAAGCTCTTGCCAGAAGTGGAAATGAAGCACAAGCTCAACAAGTGCTTTATGAAATAACCTCTTCGCGTGATTCAGGCTATGTGCAGTCAACAAAAACAGGGCAAGAGTTAATCGATGAAATTATATTGCAAAAAAGAATTGAGATGTGGTGTGAAGGATATGCTTTTTTTGATTTGAAACGTTTGGGCAAAGATGTGGTAAGAGATTATACAGGCTCAAACCACGCTACTTTCGGAAAAATCAATTTTGTTACGGGTTCTGCTAATTTTTTACTTCAAATTCCAGAAGCCGAAGTGAATGCCAATCGAAGTATACTTCCTAATAATCCATAAACGAAAGGAGTTACTAAGTTTGATAAAACACAAATTTCTTTAATGTTTTATCTATATTTATGGGAGAACCACCCGCGAGGGTGGTTCTTTTTTTAATCAACTATTTCCTTTCTCTTTTCTGATTATAAATCATTTTAGTTCCATTTTCTCGGCAAAATATTCACAAAAATCTCGCATTGTATCACGCATTTTTTCGTCATCAGTGGCTCGATGGAAAGTTTCTGCCATCGCTGAAAGGGTTTGATAGAAAAACATTTTCATTTCGTTGATGGGCATTTCTTTGGTCCAAAGGTCAATCCGCAGAGCTTCCTTATTCTTTGAATCCCAAACAGATAAGAAAATAGCTTTGGCTTCTTCGTTGTAAATTCCACCATCTTGGGCGTTCCAAAATAGTTTTTCAGGGATTCGATTTTCATCTAATTCAACCGTAAGCTGAATGTTTGATATTTTTTTCGACATTATTTTTTAGGTTTATAAAATGATTGTTTGAATAATTCGTCGGGTTTCATTGCCAGCATCTCAATCATTGAGGTCTGCTCGTGTTTTTCCATAAATGATTTTACGATTTGTAGCCCGATGAAGCGCCCCACACCTCCGGGAGATTCACTGTCTAATTCCAAATAAAATTTTGAAAACGGAGCTGGATAGATAAACCGATTTAGCAGTTTTTTATCGGTTTGGTAAAGCAAGTCATTTTCAATGAAATATCTCCAAATTTCAGATTCATTTTCCATTGTCCACTTCCATTTAGTAGTATCGTATTTCAAAATGTCAGCTTCTGATTTTTTAGGGAGTAATTTTTCCGTAAGATATAATTTTTTTCCTTCATAAACCATATTGTCTAAAAACGTAAGATGCTGGCGTCGAGGAACTAACTTATCAGCAAAGGCTTCTGCAAGGTCAATAACCAAAAATTCTTTTTTCAGTTCAAAACGAATGTATTTTTGAATATTTTCGTAGAAATGGTGATTTTCGCCCAAATAGTTATCAATTCCGATAAGTAACAGACTATCAGCATAAATCACTCGTGATTGATAATCCACTTCTGAGGTGAGAGTTATGACTTTCGGAGGTTGAAAATTTGGGAAATAATATTTGATGTGTTGGAACAAACTTTTGATTTCTTCCTTCTCTTCGGAAAAATCACCTATGTTTTTTTGCACTTCTTTGAAGAGTTCTTGACGTAGGCTATCTTGCTGTATTTCAATCCATTCCCTATCATCTATGTTAGAAGTGAAAAAGAAAGGAAACTTTTTTCGCAGTTCAGGCAATTTTTCAGCAGGTGTTTTAAAGAAAAGTGAATCAAAACGCACGGTTTCAAAACTCATCGGAATGTTGGCAATTTCCTTTTCTTTTTTGTCTTGACAAGCCATTAAAGCAAATAGGCTGATAACTAAAACTATTTTTTTCATTACTATGTCTAAAAAATCATTCTCAATTTGCAAATGTAGGTAAAAAAATGAAAATAAAAAACAACTGAAATCTCACTGAAAATCATCTTTTTTCATAACAATCAGGCGATTATTTGTTTTTCTATTGTATATTTGCAACGCACTTTGATAAAAGAAAGAAAAAAAGCAAAAAACACATTGCATAAATGAAAAACATAGAAGGATTTTCAAAACTGACAAAACAACAAAAAATAGATTGGGTTTGCCGAACTTATTTTGCTGATGATAAAGAGGCTTTTTCATATTTTGAGAAATACCATAATAGCGACCAAGCCTTGCAAAAATTGCACGACGAGTTCATTGAAAATACGATAACGAATTATTATTTGCCTTTTGCGGTAGCTCCGAATTTTGTAATTAATGGACGTACTTACACCATTCCGATGGTTATTGAAGAAAGCTCGGTGGTGGCAGCAGCAAGCCGAGCAGCCAAATTTTGGGAATCACGTGGCGGATTTCACGCACAAGTGATTTCAACTAAAAAAAACGGACAAGTACATTTTATGTTTTATGGCGAAAAAACGGATTTAGAGCAATTTTTCAATGAAATAAAACCTAAAATGTTTGAAAACGCCGCTTTCATCACAGCCAATATGGAAAAACGAGGTGGAGGCATTACTTCATTGAAGTTGGTAGATAAAACCGCTGAACTTGCTAATTATTACCAAATTTTTGCCACATTTGAAACTTTGGACGCAATGGGGGCAAATTTTATCAATTCGTGTTTGGAGTCGTTTTCAGAAACATTTCGTTTGCAAGCAGAAAATTTTCCGAAAATCAAAGGAAAATATGAAATAGTGATGTCAATTTTGTCAAATTATGTGCCTGAATGTTTGGTAAAAGTTGGTGTTTCTTGCCCAATAGAAAAAATGGCAGTAGCCAATTTAAGCGGAAAAGAATTTACGGACAAATTTGTCAAAGCCATTGCAATCGCCAATGCAGAAGTACACCGTGCGACGACACATAACAAAGGCATTATGAACGGAATAGACTCGGTTGTGCTTGCCACAGGAAACGATTTTAGAGCTATCGAAGCGGGTGCACACGCCTATGCTTGTCGCTCTGGAAAATATCAAAGTTTGACGAATGCGTATGTTGAAAACGACGTTTTTTATTTTAATATAATTGTGCCTTTGGCATTGGGAACTGTGGGCGGATTGACAAATTTACATCCGTTGGTGAAGACTGCTTTACAGATTTTGGAAAAACCTTCGGCAGAGGAATTAATGCAAATAGCAGCAACGGTGGGGTTAGCACAGAATTTTGCTGCTGTGAGCTCGCTCGTTACGCTTGGCATTCAAAGAGGACATATGAAAATGCACTTAATGAACATTTTAAATCAATTAGGCGCTAATGATGCTCAAAAGCAATATGTTTCTGACTATTTTAAAGACAAAACATTGACACACAGTGAAGTAGTTCGTGTTTTTGAAAGTGTAAAACATCTGTAAGAGAATCTAAATTACTTTTCTTTTTCTTTGAAACTTTTTTAAAAACTTAAATATATTTTTTATGAAAAGACTAATTTTATTTGTAGCATTTTTGTTTTTACAAAATGCGTTTGGTCAAGTTATTTCCGAAGAATTTACATCAAGTCGACTTAACGGAAAACGTAAAATAGCCATTTATCTTCCTGAAAATTTCTCAAATAAGGAGGCTTATCCGCTTTTGGTAGTGCTTGATGCGGCTTCATTGATGGAATCAGTTATCGCTACAACACGCTATTATGAATACATTCAAAATATGCCCAAAAGCATTGTAGTTGGAGTGTTTAACACGTCCGAAGATGTGGCTGTTCCGCAAGAAGTAGGGCGCCCGATGAATGAATCGGCTCGTTTTTTTGAATTTATAGGGGCGGAGTTGGTGCCTTACATACAAGGAAAGTATCCTATCAATAGTCTTAAAACCATCGTTGCATCTGATGAAGCTGGATATTTGGCAAGTCATTATCTGTTGAGTGACAAACCTCTATTCAATGCCGTAATTGCTCTAAATCCACAAGTACAACCACATATTGGCGAGCCTCTTTCTCAACAATTTGTTAAAGCAAAAGGATTTACGTTTTTTTATGTAGCAAGTACTGATTTGGAAAATGAAGATGTTTTTGAGAGAATAAAAAATTTAGATATGCTTCTTAAAGGAAATTCCAATGAGTATGTGAGTTATAGCTACGATGTTTTTGCAAATTCTTCCCCACAAGCAACTGATTTGATGGGTGTTGCAAAGGCTATTGATATGCTTTTTGATGTGTATAAGCCTATCACGACCAAAGAATTTAAAGACAAAATACAACCTCTGCAAGAGAATATTTTTGGTTATTTAGATAATAAATACGCTCGAATTTATAAAGAATTAGGCATCAAAAAGAAACCTCTTTTGAACGATATTTTAGCCATTTATGACGTAATCCACCAAAAAGAAGATTGGAATTCACTTTTGCAACTATCTGATTTTGTGAAAGCAAATGGTTATGTCGGAACGGCAATGCCAAATTTCTTTTTAGGGGAGTTTTACGAAAAAACAGGCGATAACAAGCGAGCAGTTCGTGCATACCAACGTGCTTATGCTGAACCGAGCATTGATTTTATTAAAGCTGACCTCATCAACGAGCGCATCACAAACCTTCGTGGAAAACTCAATACACGTGGCGGAAAACTTGAAGAAACCGTTGAAGAGCCAGCACAGGAAGCGGTACAGGAAAACACCTCAGAGTCATCAGAAAATCAATAAAATTGGCATAGAAACGTATTCAACGTTATAACTATGAAACTAAAAACAACTTATTTTTGTCAGAATTGTGGCACTCAGTACAGCAAGTGGCAAGGGCAGTGCTATGCCTGCAAGCAATGGAACACAATTGTTGAAGAAGTCGTTCAAAAAGAAACTAAAAAATCTTGGCAAGACGATTCTGTTTCAGGAATGAAAAAAGTTCCGAAGTATGTGCCTATTTCGCAAATAAGCACATTGCAGGAAACTCGGCTGAATAGCAACAATAATGAGTTAAACAACGTGCTGGGAGGAGGCATCGTACCAGGTTCTGTAACCTTGCTTGGTGGTGAGCCAGGCATTGGAAAAAGTACACTTTTATTGCAAATTGCTTTGAATTTGCCCTACAAAACGCTTTATGTTTCAGGTGAAGAAAGTGAAAAGCAAATCAAAATGCGAGCTGACCGTATTCCGCACAAGTTGGATAATTGCTATATTCTGACGGAAATAAAAACACAAAATATCTTTCAGCAAATTAAAGAATTACAACCCGAAATTGTAATTATTGACTCCATTCAAACCCTGCAAACTGATTACATTGAGGCTTCGGCAGGAAGTATTTCACAGATTCGGGAATGTACCTCTGAATTGATAAAATTTGCTAAAACAACTCAAACGCCTGTGATTCTTATTGGGCACATTACCAAAGACGGACAAATTGCTGGACCAAAAATTTTGGAACATATGGTCGATACAGTCTTGCAATTTGAAGGAGACCGAAATCACGTGTATCGTATTTTACGTTCACTCAAAAATCGTTTTGGTTCCACATCTGAATTAGGAATTTATGAAATGCTCAGCAACGGATTGCGAGAAGTGAACAATCCGTCTGAAATTCTGATTTCAAAAACTGATGAAACCATCAGTGGCACGGCCATTGCAGCTACTTTGGAAGGTATGCGTCCTTTGATGATTGAAATTCAAGCACTTGTAAGCACCGCTGTTTACGGAACACCACAACGAAGCACGACGGGGTTCAACGCAAAACGTCTCAATATGTTGCTGGCGGTATTAGAAAAACGAGCAGGTTTTCGTTTAGGTGCGAAAGACGTATTTTTAAATATCACTGGCGGAATAACCATCGATGACCCTGCCACTGATTTGGGCGTAGCGATGGCGATTCTCTCTTCCAATGAAGATATTGCTATTGAAAAAAATGTATGTTTTGCGGGTGAAGTAGGCTTGGGAGGAGAAATACGCCCCGTTCAACGAGTGGAACAACGCATTACCGAAGCTGAAAAATTAGGATTTGAAACCATTTTCATCTCCAAATATAGCAAAATAGCGTTGAAAAACACAGCTATCAAAATTGTCAAAATAGCCAAAATTGAAGATGCCATACAAGAACTATTTGGATAATTTTCAGTTAATTAAAAAAACAGAAATTCAATTGAATTTCTGTTTTTTAGTTACCTTTTCTTCTTTTTTCCACTGCGGAAAAACAGCGCTATCATTACAATAAATCCGAGACAAACTAATCCGAAAAAATACATAATGATACTGCCAGCAGTGTGGTCATAAAGTACAATGTTTTGAGTCATCATTTCTTGGTGTATTTTTGATTCGGCTAAGGTAGTTATTTTATTTATTTAAAAATATGATAAATATCATATTCTTACAAAAATTTAATCTCTGCATTTTTCAATATTTATACAAAAGGGGGAAACGCCACTCTCTAATAAATCAATTGAAAATCAAGTATTTATTACTAAAAAGGCACTTCATCAGCCCCTGTGTTTGAAAAATTAGAAGATGATGCCCCAAAAGCCTCCTCTACCGAAGGTAATTTCGGAGGAACATAATCATCATTCATTCGTGAACCAAATTCTTGTGTAAATGATTGCTCTCCAAAACCTTCAAATTCATCTAAATTGTCAAACTTACCAAATTGACCCAAGAATTTAAGTCGTATATTGTCAAGCCCTCCGTTGCGGTGTTTCGCCACAATAAATTCTCCTTGGTTGGTGGTAGAAGTTCCTGCCTCATCGTCCCATTCCATAATTTTGTAATACTCAGGTCGATATATAAACGCCACAATATCAGCATCTTGTTCAATAGCACCTGATTCTCGAAGGTCAGAAAGTTGAGGACGCTTGTGTCCTGGGCGTGATTCCACATTCCTTGATAGTTGCGAAAGCGCTATGACAGGCACATCTAATTCTTTCGCTAATGCTTTTAGGTTTCGTGAAATGGTTGAAATCTCTTGCTCGCGGTTTCCAGCTCCTTTTGCACCTCCTGCTGTCATAAGTTGCAGATAATCAATGATAATTAGTTTTATTCCGTATTGCGATGAAAGCCTGCGTGCCTTGGCTCGCAAATCAAAAATGGAAATTGAAGGCGTATCATCAATGTAAAGAGGTGCCTTTTCAAGGTCTTTCACCTTTGTGCTGAGCACGTGCCATTCGTGAGGTTCTAACTTCCCTGTACGCAATTTTTCAGAAGAAAGCCCTGTTTCTGATGAAATTAAACGCGTAATCAACTGAACAGAAGACATTTCCAATGAAAAAAACGCTACGGGAATGTTTTGCCCCACAGCAATATTCCGTGCCATTGAAAGCGTAAGAGCTGTTTTTCCCATACCAGGTCGTGCAGCCACGATGATAAGGTCGCTCGCCTGCCAACCCGAAGTGAGTTGATCTAATTTAGTAAACCCTGATGGAATTCCACTGAATCCGTCTGTTTTTTTAGAAAGGTCTTCAATTTTTTTCAATGCTTTGATAACCAAGTCGCCAGCCGATTCACTTGACCGCTTCAAATTGCCTTGTGCCACTTCGTAGAGTTTGGATTCAGCTGTATCCAAAAGGTCAAAAACATCTTTGGTTTCATCATACGCATCTTCAATTACTTCCGTTGAGATTTGAATCAAACGGCGTTGAATGAATTTCTGCATAATGATACGTGCGTGAAATTCAATATGCGCCGATGATGATACCCGCTGTGTGAGCTGAATGAGATAAAACTCCCCTCCTACCGCATCAAGATTTCCGTTGCGGCGAAGTTGTTCCATAACTGTTAATAAGTCAATGGGTTGAGACTGTTGAAAAAGCTCAGTTATCGCTTGGTAAATGAGTTGATGTTGTTTTTTATAGAAAACATCAGGGTTTAAAACGTCAATAACATCGTCTACCCCCTTTTTATCAATCATCATTGCGCCAAGCACAACTTGCTCAATATTAACATCTTGAGGCGGAATTTTACCACGTTCCAAGTTTACCAAAGTCGGAGAAAAATCCCCCCCTATCATCGGATATGTTTGTGTTTCTTTCATTTTGCGAAATTAGAAAAAAAAATCAAGTTTTTCATTTTGATTACAAACAAGAGATGTTAATTACCTGTTGATAACCTGTTAACAACCACAACTCAAAACCTCAAAACTCTAAAAACCTGAATATAAAAAAATATACTATTTGCTCTTAGAAGCAAAACTCCTGTCGATAAAAAAAGCTGCCCTACTACTTTCTGGACAGCTCTTCTGTTTTATATTTTTTCAATCACTTACTCCCTAAAAACTCCCATATTCAGATATTTATCCATTCGTTTTTGAATTAATTTATCTGTTGGAAGTTTTTTAAGTTCTTCATACGTATCTAAAATCACCTTGCGAACCGTCAAAAAGGTCGTTTCTCTATCTCGATGAGCACCACCAAGAGGTTCTTTAATGATTTCATCAATCAATTTGAGTTTTTTCATATCAGGAGCCGTCAATTTTAAGGCTTCGGCTGCTTCTTTTTTATATTCCCAACTTCTCCAAAGGATAGAGGAACACGATTCAGGAGAAATCACTGAGTACCAAGTATTTTCTAACATATACACACGGTCACCGATACCAATTCCCAAAGCTCCTCCTGACGCTCCTTCACCGATGATAAAAACAATTACAGGCACTTTTAAACGTGACATTTCCAAGATATTACGAGCGATAGCTTCTCCTTGTCCACGTTCTTCGGCTTCAATACCAGGGAAAGCCCCAGGAGTATCCACCAAGCAAACAATTGGAATGCCGAATTTTTCTGCTGATTTCATCAAACGCAATGCCTTGCGATAACCTTCGGGATTTGCCATACCGAAATTGCGATATTGACGCATTTTGGTGTTCACTCCTTTCTGTTGCCCGATGAATAAAAAGCTCTGATTATCAATCTTTCCGAAACCTCCAATCATTGCTTTATCATCTTTGACAGTGCGGTCGCCGTGAAGTTCTAAAAAAGTGTCGCCACAAAGGGCTCTGATATAGTCAAGCGTGTAAGGTCGGTCTAAATGCCGTGAAATTTGCACTCTCTGCCAAGGAGTTAGATTTCCGTAAATTTCTTTTTTGGTTTGAATGAGCTTTTTCTCGATTTTTTTGCAAGCATCAGTCATATCCACATTGCTCTCATCACCAATGAGAGCGCATTTCTGCATTTGTTCTTCAAGCTCTTTAATGGGTAATTCAAAATCTAAATATTCCATAAGGTCGTTCTATTTTGACTTATATTTGAGCAAAAGTACAAAATTTTATCAATGAAAAGGCATTTTTGCGAGAAATATTTTTCCTACAATAGGAAATTTCATCAGAAGAAAGAAACTTCTTTTTACATAAAACAATGAAAAACAAGCAATTATTTTATGATTCAAAAAACAAAACTTGGTCGTGTTTTAAAAAGTATGATGATGTAAAAATTTGACAATTAGGGAATAAAGTTGTATTTTTGTTGAATGCTAATAACAATAAAACTCCACTGCCCCAATTGTCAGAGTACAAAGGTGGTCAAAAATGGCAATAAAAAGAACAAAAAACAAAACTATCTTTGCACAACCTGCAAACGCCAATTCATCGGTGACCATAATCTCACCTACAAAGGTTGGGCTTCGCATATCGCTGCGAAAATTCTCTTGCTTTTGGCAAGAAATGTAGGCATT
>JBGYFE010000106.1:0-4811 GCA_041819925.1 Capnocytophaga sp. | reverse complement strand
TGCCGTGAGTAAACGAATCAGGTTCTACGTGTCCTTGCATACGTCTTTGAATGGCATCATCACCCACAGCGTGTGCGGCACTCATAGCTTCCTCAATATCACCCTCTTCCAAATATTTTCGGTTGTGATGAGCCCAAACACCTGCATAAAAATCGGCTTGCAATTCTTGTGCTACGGAAAGTTTGTTGGCATATTTTTCACTTTTTCCTTGTTGTGCTTGTCGTACTTTTTTTGATGTTCCTAAAAGCGTTTGTACGTGATGCCCTACCTCGTGTGCCATTACATAAGCAATCGCAAAATCGCCGCCTTTTGCCCCAAACCGAGTGCGTAGCTCTTCAAAAAAAGCCATATCCATATAAATTTTATAATCCGCAGGACAATAAAAAGGACCTACGGAAGCCGTTGCTTGTCCACAAGCAGAAGTTACGGCATCAGTGAAAAGAACCAAAGTTGGCTTTTTGTACTCGCCTAATCCATTTTCTGCAAAAACCTTGTCCCATACGTCTTCTGTGTCGGCTAAAACGGTTGCTGCAAACTCTCCAATTTTCTTTTGTTCGGGAGTGAGTTCTACATTTTGTGTAGTTTGCTGAGTTTGTTGCCCTTGATTAAATTGTTCAAGTATGGGGGCAATATTTTGTCCGGTTTCACCTCCAAAAAGTTGTAATAACACGACAATAATCCCTAAAACACCACCACCAGCAATGATTTTTTTGCCTGTTCCTGACATTCCTCTTCGGTCTTCTACATTTCCACTTTGTCTTCTACCTTCCCATTTCATAGTATTCTCTGTTTTTAAGCAAATTAAACTTCTTTATTTTTGCGCAAATGTAACACAACTAAAATTAATATTCAAGCTGAGAAAAGTAATTTTTTGAGAAAAACTTTTTAAATATATTTTTTTACATTACTTTTACAATCTGAATTATCACATAGAAATTTTCTGTAATGAATTTAGTCAGACTTTACATAAAGAGGATATCTTATAGCCAATCACAAAATGAGGCTTTTGTGCTGATTTTACACGAATTAGATACAGATTTAAAGTTGCCAATCGTCATTGGAGCTTTTGAAGCCCAAGCTATTGCACTTGAATTGGAGAAGAATTTAATTCCGCCACGACCGCTAACTCACGATTTGTTTAAAAGTTTTGCAACCACTTTTGGCATAAAAATAACCAAGGTGATTATTAACAAACTTACTGAGGGTGTTTTCCACTCAAATATGGTTTGTGAACAGAACGGAGTTGAACATATGGTTGATGCACGTACCAGTGATGCCATTGCTATTGCGTTGCGCTTCAATGCGCCGATTTACACTTATAGGCATATTCTGCAACAAGCAGGAATTTATATTCCCAATCCAACAGAAGTGCCACAGCCAACTGTTAGTCCAACTTTGGAATATTCCGAAGAATCTGACAACGTAAAGAAAAAAAGTCGTTTGGCAAAACACTCTATTTCTGAGTTAAAAAAAATGCTTGAAGATTGCATTGTTAGCGAAGATTATGAAATGGCAGCACAAATCAGAGATGAAATAACAAAAAGAGAAAATTCATTGTAAAAAATATAATTGTAGATGAAAATAGTGTCAAAAATTTTTAGTTTGCTTTTTTTTATTCCTGTTCTTTCCTTTGCACAAAGCGTGGAACAAAATTTAGGAGTTTCCGCAGAAAATGCCGTAAAACTTATTCCAAGTCAAGGAATTACGTTTGAAAGTTTCGGTCGAGGGGCTTTGGGAATGGTAGTTTTGTTATTAATAGCTTATATTTTCAGTAGCAATCGAAAAAAAATCAATTGGAAAACCGTCGGAATTGGGCTCGGTATGCAAATTTTGCTCGCTTTTGGCGTATTGAAAGTAGGGTTTGTGCAAACCGCCTTTGAAAAAGTTGGAGGAGTGTTTGTTTTGATTTTGGATTTTACCCGAGCAGGAAGTGAGTTTATTTTAGGAGGATTATTAGATACATCTACTTACGGATTTATTTTTATTTTTCAGATTTTGCCAACAATTATTTTCTTTTCAGCATTGACCTCTCTTCTTTTTTATTTGGGTGTTATTCAGGTAGTTGTAAAAGGAATGGCGTGGGTACTTTCTAAATTTTTAGGAATTTCGGGAGCGGAAAGCCTTTCTGTGGCGGGAAATATTTTCTTGGGGCAAACAGAAGCTCCTTTAATGATAAAAGCCTACCTTGAAAAGATGAACAAGTCTGAAATTCTGCTGGTTATGGTTGGCGGAATGGCAACGGTTGCAGGAGGTGTGTTAGCTGCTTATATAGGCTTTTTGGGAGGTGATGACCCAGCTTTGCGTTTGGTTTTTGCTAAACATCTTTTGGCGGCTTCTGTGATGGCTGCACCTGGGGCAATTGTTATTTCCAAAATGTTATATCCACAAACGGAAGCATTCTCTAATGAGTCAAAAGTTTCCACTGAAAATGTAGGTTCTAACATATTAGATGCCATTGCTAACGGAACTTCCGAAGGATTGAAACTTGCTGCAAATGTGGGTGCTATGCTTTTGGTTTTTGTAGCTTTTATTGCAATGATAAATTATTTCTTCACGTGGATTGGTGATATTACATCTCTAAACGGATATATCGCTGCAAACACTCCCTATCAAAGTCTTTCTTTGGAGATGATTTTAGGTATGATTTTTTCACCTTTGATGTGGTTGATTGGAGTGGCCAAAGAAGATATGATGTTAATGGGGCAACTTTTAGGTGTCAAACTTGCTTCGTCAGAGTTTGTGGCTTATACACAGTTGGCGAGTTTGAAAGATGTCGCCAACGCTACACATTTGATGTATGACAAATCGGTCATCATTGCTACTTATATGTTGTGTGGTTTTGCCAATTTTGCTTCAATCGGAATTCAAATCGGGGGTATTGGTTCGTTGGCGCCTTCTCAGCGAAAAACGCTTTCTGAATTCGGAATGAAAGCCGTTCTGGGAGGTTCTTTGGCTTCGTTACTTTCTGCAACTATCGCAGGAATGATTGTTGGATAATAGAAATATTGAAATATAAAAGGGGCTACTTAAATTTTTTTGAGTAGCCTCTTTTTATGTTTCGAGGTGTTGAAAAATTATATTTTTGTTTTTATGTAAACATTTTGTGATTTTTGAAACATAATGTTTAATATAAAATTTTTTGTCTGTATATTTGCAGCAAATTATTAATAGATGGAAGAAGACCAAAAAACAAAAATCAGCTTATTTGGAGCATTTTTACCCATAATAATATTGGTGGGTATGTTAGGTTATAATGTGTTTTATGTTTATGGAGATGATGCGCTTGGGGGGTCAAATCAGTTTATATTACTCTTTGGGGCGGCGATAGCTGTGTTAATCGGCTTTTTTAATAAAATACCGATTCATACAATGACAAACGAAATATATAACAACATCAAATCCACCAGTGGAGCGATTCTTATTTTACTTTTAGTGGGGGCTTTGTCGGGGACTTGGCTGCTCAGTGGGATTATCCCCTCTATGATTTATTATGGTTTGCATATATTGACCCCATCAGTATTTTTACCAGCTTGTGTGATTATTTGCTCAATGGTGTCTGTTGCCATAGGAAGTAGTTGGACAACTTCTGCCACCATTGGTATTGCTTTGGTGGGAATAGGAAATTCACTTGGTATTCACGAGGGACTTATTGGAGGGGCTATCATTTCAGGAGGGTATTTTGGGGATAAAATTTCACCAATGAGCGATACAACGAACTTGGCGCCCGTCTTGGCAGGAACAGATGTTTTTACACACATTCGTTATATGCTTTACACGACGGTTCCTACATTGATTATCACCCTAATAATTTTTGTTGTCATCGGGTTAAATGTTGATACACACGGAGTTTCTGATACAACAGCTATACAAAATGCTATTTTAGAACGTTTTAACGTCACTCCTTGGATATTTGTTGTGCCAGCAATTATCCTATTTATGATTTATAAGAAAGCAGAACCCTTAGTAGCTCTATTTTGTGGGGTATTGCTTGGGGTAATTTTTGCACTTCTCTTCCAACAAGATTTACTTTTGAGTTTAACACAAAAATCTTCATTAGAATTTAACGCTCTTTATCGGGTGATAATGGAAACAATTACTACATCAACTCAAATTCCAACGGATAATGAGGCTTTAAATGAACTATTTTCCTCCTCAGGAATGAAGGGAATGCTTGGTACAATATGGCTTATTATCTGTGCAATGGCATTTGGAGGTGTGATGGAAGCCATTGGAGCTTTGGAGCGTATTACTGAATTTTTGTTGAATTTATTTTCTTCTGTTTTTGGGTTGTTTGCAAGTACAGTTATGAGTTGTTTGGCATTGAACGTAACCACTTCTGACCAATATTTATCGTTGGTTGTTCCTGGGAAAATGTTTTCAAAGGCTTATGCCAGAAAGGGATTAGCGCCAGAAAATCTTAGTCGCACATTAGAAGATTCAGGAACAGTAACTTCCGTTTTAGTGCCTTGGAATACTTGTGCTGCATATAATAGTGGTGTGTTAGGGATACCTACGTTTAGCTACCTGCCATATGCATTTTTTAACCTCATCAGTCCATTTATGACACTCATCTTTGCCGCATTTGATATTAAAATACGAAGACTTAATCAAAAAGGAAAATAAAGATATCATTGCTATGAGTTCATTTTTATTGGCATAGTACGCACAATCTCTTATAATATTTTTTGAGAAGTGTAATTTTTATTATTTTGATAATCAACAAATTGTAATTTTCATTTAAAAAAAATCGGAAAAAACCTTCAAAAAAGTTTGTTAGTTAATAAAAAAGTATTACTTTTGCACCCGCTTTG
>JBGYFE010000105.1:0-10636 GCA_041819925.1 Capnocytophaga sp. | reverse complement strand
TCTCCTACAAATGCTTATATGGTGGTTTCGGGCGATGTAAAAGCCAATGAAGTTAAAAAGTTAGTAACCAAATACTTCAAAAAGTGGAAGCCCGTAAAATCTGCAAGCAAAGGATTGGCAACACCTGAAGATGCGCAGTTTACACAAATCAATTTTGTGGATTTGCCCAATGCGGTGCAAGCTGAAATTCGTGTGGATAACTTGGTTGATTTAAAGATGTCAGACAAGGATTATTTTCCTGTGTTAATTGCTAACTACATTTTGGGAGGTGGTTTCGGAAGTTACATCAATATGAATTTACGTGAAAAACACGGATTTACGTATGGTGCAGGTTCTTCTGTGCGTCCCAATAAATGGACAAAAGGAGCTTTTGGTATCTCTACCAAAGTAAGAAATAGTGTTGCTGATAGTGCAACGGTTGAAATTTTAAAGGAAATCAAACGAATCCGTACCGAAGAGGTTTCTGATGAACTTATCGCACAAGCCAAAGCCAATTACTTGGGAAGTTTTATAATGGCTACTGAAAATCCGCAAACAACGGCTCGTTATGCTATTAACATCAAAACGCAAAATTTACCAGAGGATTTTTATAAAAACTACATTGCTAACATCAATGCGGTGACCAAAGAAGATATCAAACGTGTTGCTAATAAGTATTTCAAAGCTAATAATTTACGTTTTACAATCGTTAGCAAAGGTAGTGATGTTTCTGATAAGTTAGAAGCCGTAACTTTTGACGGAAAACAAATTCCTGTTCGTTATTTCGATAGGTATGGCAATCCGATTGAAAAACCTACTTACAAAAAAGAAATCCCTTCGGGAGTTACAGCTAAAAGCGTATATGAGAATTATTTGACTGCGGTAGGCAATACGCAATCTGTCAAAACCATTTTGATGAATGCACAAGGTGAAATTCAGGGAATGAAACTTGATTTGGTTGTAAAAAGAAGTGGAAATGACAAATTTATGCAATTGATAACTGCAATGGGAATGACCCTTTCAAAACAGGTGGTGAATGGAGGCACAACGTCGATAGAAGCACAAGGGCAAAAAATACCACTTGATGACAATCAGTCAGCATTGATGAAAACGGAAGCAGGTGTTTTCCCTGAAATTAATTTATTGAATAATAGCAGTGTAAAACTCGAAGGCATAGAATCATTTAGTGGAAAAGATGCGTATGTAATTGCTTTGGACAAAACTAAAAAGGTGTTTTATGATGTAGCTTCGGGTTTGAAAGTAGGAGAATTGAGCGTAGCCGAAGCAAACGGACAAAAATTTGAAACCGTAGTAACTTATGGCGATTATCGTGAGGTGAAAGGAGTGAAAATAGCACATCTAATTTCAACCGCAATGATGGGGCAAACCCTTGAATTTAAAGTAAGTGAAGTAAAAATCAATGAAGGAGTTTCTGATTCGGACTTTCAGTGATTTTGATTTGAAGTAGAAAAGTTTTACGGAAAACAGACTGTCTTTTTTTGACGGTCTGTTTCTTTTTGAAAGGTATATTGATGTATGTAACTTATGTGTTTACAAATAGTTTAAACTCAATAATTTTGTTTTTCATAACGTTTTTGGAAGATTTATAAAATGTTAATTTTTTTATATTATTTGATTGTAAATTAGATATTTATAAAAAAAGAAGTGTTTTTTATACGGAATAATTTTAGAAAATTGAAATAGTTTTCCTACATTTGTCAATCAAGATTATAATCCCAATTAAAAATGAATTTACACGAATATCAAGGAAAAGAAATACTTTCGAGTTTTGGAGTGCGTGTGCAACGTGGAATTGTGGCTCAAAGTCCGGAGGAGGCTGTTGATGCTGCAAAACGATTGACGGCAGAGACCGGCACAAAGTGGTATGTGGTTAAAGCTCAGATTCACGCGGGAGGTCGTGGCAAGGGCGGAGGTGTCAAATTAGCAAAAGAATTGCAAGATGTTGAACCACTTGCAAAACAAATCATCGGAATGAATTTGATAACACCACAAACTCCGCCAGAAGGCAAGAAAGTGCACCAAGTGCTTATTGCTGAGGACGTATATTATCCAGGAGAAAGCCAACCTGAGGAGTTTTATATGTCTGTTTTGTTAGACCGTTCCAAAGGAAAGAATATGATTATGTATTCTACCGAAGGAGGAATGGATATTGAGACTGTTGCCGAAGAAACTCCGCATTTGATTTTTACGGAAGAAATTGACCCAGCGACAGGTTTATTGCCTTTTCAGGCGCGTCAGATAGCATTCAATTTAGGGCTTTCGGGTGAGGCTCACAAAGAAATGGTGAAGTTCGTAACAGCTTTATATAGCGCATATGTTTCATCTGATTCAAGTTTGTTTGAAATCAATCCGGTGTTGAAAACCTCTGACAATAAAATTTTAGCAGTTGATGCCAAAGTAACGCTTGATGATAATGCGCTTTATCGCCATAAGGATTATGTTGATTTACGCGATTTGCGTGAGGAGAATCCTATCGAGGTGGAAGCCAAAGCAGTAGGGCTGAATTATGTGGCATTGGACGGAAATGTAGGTTGTATGGTAAACGGAGCCGGTTTAGCAATGGCTACGATGGATTTGATTAAACAAGCAGGAGGTTCACCAGCAAACTTTTTAGACGTTGGTGGAACAGCAGATGCTAAACGTGTCGAAACAGCTTTCAGGATTATCCTAAAAGACCCGAAAGTAAAGGCTATCTTGGTCAATATTTTTGGGGGAATTGTGCGTTGCGACCGCGTAGCACAAGGAATTGTAGATGCTTACAAAAATATGAGTGGCGACATTAATGTACCTATTATTGTACGTTTACAAGGAACAAATGCCGAAATAGCCAAAGAAATTATTGATAATTCAGGATTGGCGGTGCATTCGGCGATTTTATTCCAAGAGGCAGCTGATAAAGTGAAAGAAGTTTTGAGTTAAATTTTCTCATAAATTTTTAAAGTTTTAATGTTAAGTGAAAAGGATAGGGAAGCCCTGTCCTTTTTCGTTATAGAAAATTAAGGAGCTATTTTTCTTTTTTTAGTTTTGTTAAAGATAATAAAAATAAAAAATACAAAGCTCGGATAATATATTTTTATATGTCTGAAAATCAATTTTTTTTAAGCCAATAAGTGCTTTATTTTTTTACAAATAAAATGATATAAAATAGTTAAATAAAAAATATTGTTGAAAAAATAAACGTGATTTTGTATAAAACTTATATATTTGCACTTTGTCATTATTGTAATGTATAGATTTTTATATTTCATAGTAATCCTTTTTGGGATGCAATCGGTGGTAGCCCAAGCACACGAAATAGGTGTGTTTTTGGGAGGAAGTAACCCTATTAGTGATGTAGGGCGGACATTTTATGTTCTTCCTAATAGATTGGCTTTTGGAGGTGTTTATAAATGGAATTTCCACGACAGAGCGTCAATGCGTTTGCAGGTAACAAGAACTAATTTGAATGCAAAAGATTCACAGTCAGATATTCCGGGTAAAGTGAACAGAGGGTTCTCGTTCACTAATAGGCTTGTTGAAGCAAGTTTAGGAGCGGAGTATAATTTTTTTAAGTTCAATATGCATCGACCACTTGACAGACCCATAACGCCTTATTTGTTTACGGGAATTTCTTACATTGAACACGATGATTTGTATTTTGAAAGTTTAGTAGTCCACCCGCAAGAAGCAAAAAAAACGTTTCGGCGCAATGGAGCTTGGGCAGTGCCTGTGGTGCTTGGTGTTAAGGCTAAAATAAATGTGTATTTTGTGGTAGCTGCTGAAATAGGAACGCGTTTTACGTTTACAGATAACTTAGATGGGAGTTCGCCATCAAGCGGAGCTTCATCATTTGGAAATGTAGCGAGCAAGGATTTTTATACATTTTCAGGAATAACATTAACCTATACGTTTGGAAGAAAACCGTGCTATTGCAATTAGGTTTGTAAGAAATTTATGGAAGCAATAACGAACTACCCCAAGCATCTTGCCATTATTATGGACGGAAATGGTCGCTGGGCAAAAAAACAAGGAATGATGCGGATTTTCGGACACGAAAATGCAATGAACGCCGTAAGGCAAACGGTGGAGTATTGTGTGGAACATCATATTGATTATCTCACATTGTACGCTTTTTCGACCGAAAATTGGAATCGTCCAGCAATGGAAGTAAATGCCTTAATGGAACTTTTGGTTAAATTCTTGAAAAAAGAAGTTGATGCGTTGAGCAAAAATAATATACGACTAAAAACTATCGGGAGATTAGACCTTTTTCCTAAAAAAGCAAAAGAGACTTTGCTGGAAACCATTGATAAACTAAAAGATAATACAGGAACAACACTCACATTAGCATTGGGTTACGGAGCACGAGAGGAGTTGCTCACAGTTGTGAAAGAAATCGCTAACGATGTGAAAAATAATGTTATTTCAACAGAAGCTATTAACGAATCGGTCATTAATGCACATCTTTATACTCACGATTTGCCCGATGTAGATTTGCTTATCAGAACAAGTGGAGAGTATCGCATTAGTAACTTTTTATTGTGGCAAATTGCTTATGCGGAACTTTATTTTACAGAGGTGCTTTGGCCTGATTTTAATAAAAATCATTTGAATGAAGCCATATTGAGCTATCAAAAAAGAGAAAGAAGATTTGGAAAAACAAGTGAACAACTTAAATAAGCGTATGTCGTTAAAAAAATATTTATTCATAGCATTAGTTGCAGCGGCAGGAATTTTGAATGCACAAGAAGAAGAGGAGAGATTGCCGTTAGAGAGTGGGAAAAAATACATTATTGGAGGGATTGAAGTAACAGGTTCAAAACGTTATAATGCTCAAACGATTTTGACAACTTCTGGGTTGAAGGTAGGTGATGAAATAATCATTCCGGGAGAAAAATTTAGTGCTATTATCCATAAACTTTGGGGATATAAGTTGTTTAGTGATGTGAACATTTATATTCAACGTATAGAAGGAAATAAAGCATTTTTAGAACTTGCCATCAAGGAGATTCCGTCATTGGTTGATTGGAAAATAACAGGAATTCGAGAGAAAAAGGCAGAGGGAATTGTCAAAGATGCTGAAATTAAAAAAGGAACAAAGGTTAATGAAAGTTTTATAGCCAATACAAAAAACTATATCATCAACAAATATAAAAAAGAGGGTTATCTAAACACAAAAGTTACTATTGATACAAAGGTTGACACCACTGACGCCAATGGGGTGAATATGCTCATTCACATTGACCAAGGTAACAAGGTTAAGGTAGATCATATCGCTTTTGAAGGAAATAAAAAGTATAGTTCAGCAAAACTTCGTAAAAAACTCAAAAAAACCAAACAGCGTACTTTTGGACGTTTCTGGAAGCGTTCAAAATATGTGGCAAAAGATTACGATGAGGATTTGACTTCACTCATTGACTTTTACAAAGAAAACGGATATCGTGATGCCCGAATTGTAAAGGATTCGCTTTTGTATAACCAAGATGGGAATGTGAGTTTAAACATCGCTTTGGAAGAAGGTGATAGATATTATTTCGGAGATATTCGCTTTTTAGGAAATTCGGTGTATAATGATCGTGTGTTGCATCAAGTTTTAGGAATTAAAAAAGGAGATGTTTACAATGGTGTACTTTTGAAAAAACGTATCCAAGACCCTACAAAGCCAGATGCTGAGGATATAACAAACCTATACCAAAATAGTGGTTATTTGTTTTCTCAAATTCACCCCGTAGAAACTTCGGTAGTAAATGATACTATCAATTTTGAAATACGTGTGGTAGAGGGAAAACCAGCATATTTTAACAATATATCAGTGGTAGGTAACGAAAGAACTAATGACCACGTGATTTACAGAGAATTGCGTACACGTCCTGGATATTTATACAATAAGGAAGCAGTAGTGCGTACGGTTCGTGAATTGGGACAGTTGCAACTTTTTGATGCTCAAAATATTAATCCTGAATTTAAAAATGCTGACCCAAATGCAGGGACAGTTGACATAGAATACAACCTGACAGAAACAGGTTCAAGCCAAGTGCAGTTGCAAGGAGGTTATGGAGGAGGTTCGTTTATTGGAACTTTGGCGCTTTCATTTAATAATTTTTCCATCAAAAATTTATTTAACAAGAAAGCCTACGCTCCTTTGCCAATGGGAGACGGGCAAACTTTATCTCTCAATTTGCAAGCGAGTAGATATTACAGAACATACGGATTTTCTTTCGTAGAACCTTGGATGGGAGGAAAGCAGCCTGTACAGTTCTCAATTTCATTTAATCGCACGGAGCAGTTCGGATATGATTATCGCACATATGATGTAGATAGGAGTCGGAGAGTATACATTACAGGTGCTTCCGTGGGGTTAGCAAAACGTTTGCGTGTGCCTGATGATTATTTCCAAATTTCGCACGCTTTGAGTTATCAACACTATGATTTACGAAATTATGCTTTGGGCTTGTTTACATTCAATGAGGGAACTTCTAATTCGTTTGCTTATACCATTGGTTTGTCAAGAAATTCAAGTGGACCAAATCCAATTTTCCCAATGTCAGGAAGTAATTTTTCCATTACAGCGAAACTGACACCTCCTTATTCATTGTTTAACAACATAGATTACGCAGCATTGACCGCCGAAAGAGCCACAGCATTGGCAAATAATGATGTTGCCAAAGTAGCGGAAATTGACCAGCAACGTTTTCATTGGTTAGAGTTTTACAAATTGAAGTTTTCTGGAAATTGGTTTACTAATATATACGATAAATTGGTTTTGAGATTTGGTGCTGATTTTGGATATTTAGGAGCTTACAATAAAGATAGAGGAATTGTTCCATTTGAGCGATTTTTTATGGGAGGAGACGGTTTAGGATATTATTCGATGGATGGGCGTGATAACATTCAAATGCGTGGGTATGCTAACTATGCTCTTTCATCAAACGAGGGAGAGAATGTGTACAATAAATTCTCTTTGGAGTTACGTTATCCAATTACCTTAAAACCAATGGCATCTATTTACGGATTGGCTTTTGCTGAAGGGGGAAATACGTATGACGGATTTTCAAACTTTAACCCATTTCAAATTAAACGTTCTGCGGGCTTAGGTTTACGTCTGTTTATGCCAGCATTCGGTATGTTAGGAATTGATTTTGGTTACGGATTTGATGCACCAGCAGGTTCAACCACAAAGAGTGGTTGGCAGACACATTTTATTTTCGGACAACAATTCTAAAATTTGGCACGATATTTTCTGTGTAGAGCATTGAGTGTAACAAGAAGAAGTGAGAGATAGATTTTTCAACTTTTGGCTATGATAAAACAAAAACATATTGTTTTTTTTCTGTTGCTTGTAGCATCAAGTCTCTCTTTTGCTCAAAAGGGAGTGAAGATAGGGTATGTGGATATGGACTTTATTCTTGCAAACTTAGAAGAGTATAAGGTTGCTAATCAACAGTTTGCGCTACAAGTTGATGCTTGGCAGGCAGAAATCGAAAAACGTCAAAATCAGATACAAACTGAAAAAGACAAGTTAGAAGCTGAAAAATCATTGCTTACACCTGAATTAATAAAGGATAAACAGCAAGAAATAGCTTTGCTTGAACATAATTTGAACGCATACAAAGAGCAAAAGTTTGGAGCTGATGAAGGGGAGTACATCACTCAAAAATTTATGCTTGCCAAACCCATTCAAGATCAAGTTTTCAATATAGTTCAGGAAATTGGAAAACTTCGGAAGTATGATATGATTTTTGAAAAGAGTGATGTTTCGATGTTATTTTCAAATAATCAGCATAATTTGAGCAATGTTGTTTTGCGGATTTTGAAACGAAAAGACAATGCGGCAGACCGAAATAAAGAAATAAGCGAGTTGTTGAAAGAAAGTTATGATTTTGAGTTTGTTGAAGAAAGAACGAAACAACGTCAAGAAGCCGAAAAAGAGAGAGAGAGAAAAAAGGCGCAGTATGAGGAAGAACGCCAAAAGCGTATAGAAGAAACACAACGAAAACAAGCTGAACTGAAAGCGAAACGCGAAAAAGAGAGGGCTGAATTGCAAGCACAACGTGAAAGGGAACGGGCTGAATTACAGGCTAAACGCGAAAAAGAGCAAGCTGAGCGTTTGCAAAAGCAACAGGAAGCAAAGCAAGCCAGAGAGAAACAAATAAAAATGGAGAAATAATTGAAAAAAATAAAAACAGAGTAACTAACATTAATAAATTTATAAACAAACAAGATGATGAGAAACATTAGAACAATTATGGTTGCGTTAGCTCTTATTTTTGGAGCGACATCAATGGCTACTGCTCAAAGTAAAATAGCACACATTGACACACAGAAACTTTTGGAGGAAATGCCTGAAAGAAAATCGGCTGAGGCTCAGTTGAAAAAATTAGAACAAAGTTATACAGCTGATATTCAAGCGTCTTTGAAAGAACTTGAAACTAAAGCTCGTACGTATCAAAATGAAGCAGCTGCTTTAACAGAAGCTCAGTTGAAAGCAAGAGAAGCTGAGTTTATGAAAAAATCAGAGGAAATCCAAACGATGGAAAACAACATTCGTCAGGCGAGAGAAACAGCTCTTCAAAATATTCAAAAGAAACAACAAGAGTTGATTGAGCCCATTTTGAAGAAAGTAAGAGCAGCAGTTGAGAAAGTAGCTGCCGCGCAAGGAATTCAGTATGTATTAGATTCAAGCAACGGTTCAGGAGTTATCGTTGCCAAAGGAACAGACCTATACAGTGCTGTGAAAAAAGAATTAGGCTTTTAATTCATAATACTATAATTTTTTTAATGGAAGTGTTCGTTTTTTGCGAACACTTTTTTATTTTTGCATTATGAACAGTGAAAAACCCATAGGATTATTTGATTCGGGAGTTGGTGGCACTACCATTTGGAAAGAGGTGGTTGCTTTGATGCCAAATGAGAGCACTTTGTTTTTGGCAGATAACAAAAACGCCCCTTATGGAGGAAAAACAAAAGATGAAATCATCGTTTTGTGTGAAAATAACACAGAATTCTTACTTGAAAAGGGGGTGAAAATTGTTGTTGTTGCCTGCAATACGGGCACGACCAATGCTATTTCTCATCTGAGAGCTAAATATAAAGTTCCGTTTATTGGCATTGAGCCCGCAATTAAACCGGCTGGATTGCAGAGCATTACCAAAAAGGTCGGTGTATTGGCAACCAAAGGAACTTTATCAAGTGAATTGTTCTTGAAAACAAGTGATAATTTGATAAAAAATAACGGAATCCATATTGTTGAGCAAATTGGAGAAGGTTTAGTTGATTTAATTGAAAATGGACAGATAGAAAGCCCTCAAATGATTGAGCTACTCAAAAAATATCTGAGCCCGATGGTTGATGAGGACATCGACTACTTAGTGTTAGGCTGCACACACTATCCGTATTTGTTGCCTCAAATTCAGAAGATAATTCCGGAGAGCATTAAGGTGATAGATTCGGGATATGCTGTGGCAAAACAAACAAAAAATATATTAGAACAACACAATTTACTCAACTTTTCAAAAAAACAGCCCCAACATATATGGTATGCTAACGGCACAACAGAAATTTTGCAGTATTTCGCTCCAAAGCAAGATAATTTGATAATAAAAAAGCTATAAAAAGCCATTCAATCAAATAGCTTTAAGCACTTCAAAGCTATTAAAATCAATAAAACAAAAGAGTTTTTAACTATATAGCCTGTAAAAACAAGCAAGTTAAAAACTCTTTTTCTATTCAAAAGACAACTCTAATCCTTAGATGATGGAATTTCTTTTTCAGAATCTTTCACTGTTTTAGAAGCCGCTAATTGCCCCACTCGTTGTTTGTAAGCTAACATCGTATCGCTTAATAATTTATTAAGCATACGAATAAATGTGCTACTTTCATCAGATGTGTTGATAATGTGATTAGCATACGCAAAACGAATTAACTCCTTAAATGAGTTTTGAGCCTCTTTACGTACTTCTCTTACCTTAATTGTAGGTGAAGAAATTTGATTTTCAGCACGAATTCCGACAAGTTCTTGATACCTTGAATTGATTTCTTTAAGCGAAGAAACCGCTTGTGTTAATCCCAAAGTATTGATACGTTTAACATTTTCAGGCTTTTCAAAGTCTTTAAGCATAGCATCGATGGCTTGCGACTTTTGTCGAGTAGGCAAAAGTTGTGTTCCTGTGTAGTTTTTAAATTCTTTGAAAAGTATTAAAGCCGCTTCTTTACGAGTGTTTACAGGATTTTTCCTTTCTAATCTAAAAGAAGAAATCAAAAAAGATACCAATTCACTGCGTTGTTTATCAAGTTTATTGATATTTTCAGACTCTTGACTTGCTCTACTTTGTCGAGAGGCTTCTGTTAATAAATTCAACTGTGTTTGAATTGACGTAAAAAGCTCTTCCTTAATAGCTAATTTTTCAATAGTTGCTGTATTTACTAATTTTATAGCACTTTTCAAAAGCTGAGCAAATTCATCATTGTTCAGTTTAACAAAATTAGGTAATGAAATGTCGATTAAATTGTTCATAATAGAGTATTTTTTTTAATTGGTTTCTACGCCACAAATGTATAAAATAATATTCGTTATAACAAAATATTTAACATTTTATTTTTGATTTATTTTTTATTATTTTATATTGCTGTATTTTGTGATGAAAATAGATTTTATTTT
>JBGYFE010000104.1:0-17293 GCA_041819925.1 Capnocytophaga sp. | reverse complement strand
GTTTGAATTACGGAAATTTGCTCCTTTTGTTCACGGAAACAATATTGAGCAAATCCACGAACAACTGGAAGAAGCTCTTTTCCATATTGAGCGCAATGGAAATGCAAAAATCATCTTTACGGATTTATCAATCAAATTAACGAGATTATTACATACAAAATAACACAAAAACTACATCTATATACATAAAAATATGAACTCCAAACCTACCTCAAAAAGAACATTCCCCGTTTTAGGAATGAACTGTGCGGGTTGTGCAAACAGTGTGGAAAGCACCGTCAAACGCAGCGAGGGCGTTGTGGAAGCCTCTGTAAATTTCGCTACGAGCAATCTCACAGTGGAATTCCAACCTGAACTGACCAGTGCCGAACAATTGCAAAAAAACGTGCAAGCAGCAGGATTCGATTTGTTAATCGAGGAAAATTCCGATACGCAAGAAACGTTGGAAGTTATTCACGAAGAAAAAATCAAACAACTGAAATTCAAAACATTATGGGCGGTAATTTTATCACTCCCTGTGGTAATTATCGGAATGTTTTTTATGGATATGCCCTACGCCAACGAAATTATGTGGGCGTTTTCTACTCCCATAGTGTTGTGGTTGGGCAAAGACTTTTTCGTTAGTGCGCGGAAAAAAGCCCAACATCGTTCTGCCAATATGGATACGTTGGTGGCGTTAAGCACAGGAATTGCTTATCTTTTCAGCGTATTCAATATGTTGTTTGCAAACCACTTACACCAAAAAGGAATACACGCTCACGTTTATTTTGAAGCTGCTGCCGTTATTATTGCTTTTATTCTGTTAGGGAAATTATTAGAAGAAAAAGCCAAAGGAAGCACATCGTCAGCCATCAAAAAACTCATCGGATTGCAACCCAAAACGGTGGTTGTACTGCAACCCGACGGCTCGGAAAAAATCACATCTATTGAGGCGGTACGTGTTGGTGAAATTATTTTGGTAAAACCGGGCGAAAAAATTGCGGTGGACGGCAAAGTCATTGCCGGAAACTCGTATGTTGATGAAAGTATGCTTAGTGGCGAACCCGTTCCTGTGTTAAAAAAAGAAGGCGAAAACGTATTTGCCGGAACGATAAATCAGAAAGGAAGTTTGCAGTTTCGGGCTGAAAAAGTAGGAAAAGAAACGATGCTGGCTCACATCATCAAAACGGTGCAGGACGCACAAGGAAGTAAAGCTCCCGTACAGAAACTGGCTGACAAAATCGCGTCGGTTTTTGTGCCTACTGTGATGGGAATTGCCGTGCTGACCTTTGTTTTATGGGCTATTTTCGGAGGAGAACATCGACTTGTGCAAGGTTTGCTGGCTGCTGTTACGGTGCTGGTCATTGCCTGCCCGTGTGCATTGGGATTGGCGACGCCTACGGCTATTATGGTTGGCATTGGAAAAGGTGCGGAAAACGGAATTTTAATAAAAGATGCGGAAAGTTTGGAGCTTTCCAAAAAGATAAACGCCATCATTCTTGATAAAACGGGAACTATCACCGAAGGGAAGCCAAAAGTTACTGACATAGAATGGCTTACAGAAGAAAACAATGTCAAAAATATTTTGTTATCCATCGAAAAGCAGTCGGAACATCCGTTGGCGGAAGCCGTTGTAAACCATTTTTCAGACATTCCGAGCGTTTTGCTATCCTCCTTTGAAAGTGTTACGGGCAAAGGTGTAAAAGCCGTTTTTAACGGACAAACTTATTTCGTAGGAAATACGAAATTACTATCCGAAAACAACATCGTTCCAACTGAAATTCTGCAACAAAAAGCCCAACAATGGACAGCAGAAGCCAAAACTGTCATTTGGTTTTCTGATAGCCAAAAAGTTCTTGCCGTAATTGCCATTTCCGATACAATAAAAGCGACTTCTGTGGCTGCTATAAACGAACTGCAAGCGATGAATATTGAGACTTATATGCTTACGGGAGACAACCCAAAAACCGCCCAATCGGTTGCTCACCAATCTGGAATCAAGCATTTCCGTGCAGAAATGTTACCACAAGACAAGGCTGATTTTGTGAAACAATTGCAGCAAAACGGAAAAATTGTAGCGATGGTGGGTGATGGCATCAATGATAGCACCGCTCTTGCCTCTGCCGATGTAAGTATTGCAATGGGCAAAGGTTCAGATATTGCGATGGACGTAGCGAAAATGACCATTATTTCGTCTGATTTACTAAAAATACCTCAAGCAATACATTTGTCAAAACAAACGGTTGCCACCATACGACAGAATTTGTTTTGGGCATTCATTTACAATGTGATAGGCATTCCCATCGCAGCAGGAATTTTGTATCCTTTTAACGGCTTTTTACTCAATCCGATGCTTGCCGGTGCTGCAATGGCAATGAGTAGTGTCAGTGTGGTAACAAACAGCCTATTATTGAAGTGGAAGAAATAGTCAAATTCGAGATAACAACTTGAATTAGCTGCACAAATATCTTTTAATTAGCATTTCATCAATGATTGTTTAACGACGTAAAAAAACAAATTTTGCTCGCTATTCCAAAAAATATACTACCTTTGCCTAAAATCTTTTTTTTCAAACAGATGGAAATTAATTTACCTGAAAAACTGTATTACACCATAGGCGAGGTTGCGAAGGCTTTCGGCGTAAACACCTCGCTTGTACGTTTTTGGGAAAAAGAATTTGATATTATCAGCCCCAAGAAAAATGCCAAAGGTAGTCGGAAATTTTCTGTGGAAGATGTTAAGAAATTGCAACTTATCTACCACTTGGTAAAAGAACAAGGCTACACATTGGAAGGCGCACGCCAAAAACTCAAAGAAGAGAAACAAAAAACGCTTTCTAATTATGAAATTATCGAAAAATTAGAACGCGTAAAACAAATGCTAATTGCTTTAAAACAAGCCCTTTAAATAAAATATTAACTTAAAAATTATACTGAAAATGAAAAAATGGTTACCTCTTATCATCATCGTTGCGATTGTTTTTATTGTTGTTCAATGGGGCATAAGCCTCAGCAACACAATGGTTGAAATGGGTGGAAATGCTCAGAAACAATGGGCTAACGTGGAAAGTGCGTATCAACGTCGAAGTGACCTCATCGGGAATTTAGTGAAAACCGTTCAGGGAGCAGCTGATTTTGAGCGCGGTACACTTACTGACGTGATTGAAGCCCGAGCCAAAGCTACTTCCGTGAACATTGACGCTTCAAACCTCAATGCCGAAACGATGGCACAATTTCAAGAAGCACAATCGGGATTGTCATCGGCATTATCACGTTTGTTGGTTTCTGTGGAACGCTATCCCGATTTGAAAGCAAACCAAAACTTTTTGGAGTTGCAATCACAAATTGAAGGTACAGAAAATCGCATCAATGTAGAACGAAATCGATTCAACGATGTGGCTGGGAATTATAATATTTACATCAAAAAAATTCCAAACAATTTCATAGCAAGCATCGCTGGACACGAACCAATGGCGCTTTTTAAAGCAGAACAAGGTGCTGAAAAAGCTCCGAAAGTGGAATTTAATTTTAAATAAAAATGCCTGCAAATCAATTTCTTACCGTTCAGGAAGAACAAGAAATCATAGAAGCCATTCGTCAATCGGAAAAGAAAACGTCAGGAGAAATTCGTGTCCATTTAGAAAATACCTCACAGTCAGACCCTTACGAGCGGGCAATGGAAGTGTTTGAAAAATTGGAAATGCACCAAACCGCTAACCGCAACGGAGTGCTTTTTTACTTTGCAGTGGACGACCGCACTTTTGTCATATTTGGTGATGAAGGCATTAATGATGTTGTTCCTGATGACTTTTGGGATTCAACCAAAGATGAAATGGTACATCATTTCCAACAAGGTAAATTTAAGGAAGGCATCGTACTTGGAATCCTAAAAGCGGGCGATATGCTCAAATTACATTTTCCATATACCGAAGGAAAAGACAAAAACGAGCTTTCTGATGAAATTTCAAAAGGAAATATTTAATAAAGTGTCCAGAATACAATCTCATTCAAAAATTAAAAAAATTGAATGAGATTGTAATGGAAAATAAAGATTACTATTCAAGTATTTGATTATCAATAAATATCTATTTTGAAAAATCTTTTATACATACTATATTTTGTTACAAGTACACTTTTTTCGCAGTCCGTGCCTGAAAAGTTGTACGCTGACCAAGCTGTGCAGGATTATGCAGGGTTGCTTTCTCAGTCGGAACAATCCGAATTAAATCTTAAACTGAAAAATTATGCTGATTCCACGTCAACAGGAATTGTTGTAGCGATTTTAAAAGACGTGGAAGACGATATTAATTTTCAAGCAGCCCAAATGCTTTCTCAGTGGGGTGTAGGTCAGAAAGGCAAAGATAACGGTGTTTTGCTTCTGATGGCTGTCAATCAGCGCAAAATAGCTATTTCAACGGGCTATGGCGTAGAAGACCGACTAACCGATGCTTTGAGCAGGCGCATCATTGAACGCGATATTATCCCATATTTTAAAAATCAAGATTATTACGGAGGTTTTGACCAAGGAACAACCGCCATAATGCAAGTGCTTTCGGGCGCGTATAAAAACGATATTTCACCAGGAATATCCGACACAATGGGGCTTGTTATTTTCTTTTTGTTTGTTGTTTTCGTGATTTTTATTGTAGCAATGGCTTTCGGAAAAGGAAAAGGAGGCGGAAACAACAATCAAGGTGGAGGCGGATTTGATTTGGGTGATTTTATCATTCTGAGCAGTTTAGGACGCTCATCATCAAGCGGTGGTTTTGGTGGTTTCGGCGGTTTCGGAAGCGGACGAAGCAGCGGCGGATTTGGTGGGTTCGGCGGCGGAATGGGCGGCGGAGGTGGCGCCAGCGGAAGTTGGTAATTTTTATATGAAGTATGTACTTTTTTGGAGTATTATTGTTCAAGAAAAAGAAGTTTACTGTGTACTGAAATTACAAAAATACTCTATGAATGAGAAAGTTAAATAAATGTTATTTTTGTTTTATAACAAAAAAAGATTCTTACCTTTGGGGAGGAAATGTTAAACTAAAAACCTGAACGCGTATGAAACAAATTGTTAAAAACAGTCTGATAGGTGTTGGACTTTATCTGCTGGCAGGAACTATTTTTTATGGGTATCACCCGTATATGTTACCTACTTTTTTGCTACTGATGGCTGTAACCTCGTTTCTTTTATTTAGGAAAGAGAAACAAGAAGAAGTGCGCAAAGGACTTATATGGATAAATGCGCCTTTGTTGTTATTGCTTACTGTAACTTCTTTGTTTACAGGTAATTTCAAAACGGTACTTACATATCTAATTTTTGTTCCGTTAGTTGCATTACTCATTTACTTTGTAATATTTCCGAACAAACGAATTGCCTTTTTAATGGGAATTTTAGCAGTTGTGGCGATTAGTTTTTTCTCGTTTGATAGCATTTCAGGAACGACAGAAGTTTTCGACGCAAGTTATTTAGAAACGTTTAGTCGGTTAGTAAAAAGATAATTTTTAGAAAAAAGAATTCATATTTCTGCCAATGTATTGGATATTGGCAGATTTTTTTTTGTTAATCCCAAATTACCTTTGCTGGCACGAACTTGTAGTTCGTGTCTATGCTTTAATTTTGATAACATACTCTTACCTATTTTTATAAGTTAAACATAAAATGAAAAAAATATATTATCTCAGCACTTGCGATACGTGCAAACGCATTTTAAAAGAATTAGAACCTCTGCAAGGGGTTGAATTACAAGACATCAAGAAAAATCCGATTTCAGAAAAGGAACTTGACTTTTTGAAAGAGAAAATGGGTAGCTATGAAAAACTGTTCAACAAACGTTCTCAACTCTACAAAGAACGCAATTTGAAAAACCAAAACTTAACCGAAGAAAATTACAAAACACTGATTTTGGAACATTATACTTTTTTAATCCGTCCTGTGATTGTTGTTGATAACCAAGTTTTTGCAGGGAACTCTCCGAAAATCACTGCCGAAGCGAAATTCGCATTGGAAAACCTCATCACATAACCAATAAGTTACACCCCCTAATGTCGGCAGTGTCAAAACGACCAAGTATTTCAAATGACCCGTCGGGGTGGAGTTTCCCCAAATCTTGGGTGGCGATGAAACTACACGAATGTACATTCGCCAAATCAATGACGTTCACTCCACCGCTTTTTCCGTTGGGGAGGAATGACAAAGCGTCGTTTGTGTCACGAATCACTATTTTGAGCCAAGGAACAGATTTAAAAACCCCATTTCCTGCTGAATAACCCTGTGAAAGCAATTCAGTCATACCATACTCAGAGTGAATTTGCTGCACTCCAAACCCTTTGCAAAGGACTTGATGCAATTCTTCGCGAATAAGCTCTTTACGCCGACCTTTCATTCCGCCTGTTTCCATTATGATAGTATTCTTTAAGGAAAAGGTCTGCGCCTCTACCAAGTCCAATAACGCAAATGAAACACCGATGAGCAAGGTTTTTTGCCCGCTTTCATCTAACTCTCGAAGGATATTCGCTAAGGTGTCTGTATCATAGAGATAAAATCCGCTATTGGGATTGTTTGATTGCCGGATTAAATCTTCCACCATATAAATCAACGACGAGCCTGTTCGCTCTAAATACGACGGAAGTAGCGCCAAAATCACATAGTCCGAAGGTGCTCCATAAAATAGGTTGAAACCCTTTCGGAAACTTTCCTCGTATATTGCAAGACTTTTTACAAAGTGCTGGGAGGTTTGCAAGCCCGTAGTACCACTGCTGGTAAACATCTTTTGTTCGGTATCAGCCCCACAGTAAATTCGCTTTGACTTGAAAAACTCAATCGGAAGGAAAGGTATTTCACTTAATGAATGTACGTTTTCAGGGTTTTTCTTCAAATGCTGACAAAATTCACGATACACCAAATTCTGCTTAAATTGATAAGCAAATATTTCTAATGCAAATGCTTCAAACTCTTGGTCGGTTTTGATGTGAAAAATTCGGTCAATTGCAGTCATAAGCTCCGTTTAGTTATTAAGATGAAACAAACCTGAACCCGTCAAGGTATCATACAATGAGGTTAGGCAAGGCGATAAGACGTTTGTTAAGTATAAGCAACTGATTTAAAAACATAGATGCTACACATTAAAGCCTATTGCTTTCTCCTAAGTTTTTATATTTGTTTGCAAAGATAGTTAGTTTAACACAAAAATAAAAACAGCTCGAAGTTTTTTACTCCGAGCTGCTCTTTTTGTTTAACTGTTAATAACTATCGTAATGAAAAAGAAATTTTTGTTTTTATATCGGCTGAGGAACTTCCGATGAGGGCTTCAAAAGCTCCTTTTTCAGCAATCCAATCGTGTTTGGCAGGGTCAAAGAACGATAGCGCCTGCTTGTCGATGGTAAAAGTAACCGTCTTGCTTTCGCCTGCATTGAGATATACCTTCTCAAAGGCTTTGAGTTCTTTGTAGGGTCGAGGCAATGAAGACTCTACATCACGAATATACAACTGAACTACCTCAGCTCCTGCACGTTTACCGGTATTTTTTACACTTACGGAAAAGGTTATCGTATCCTCAGCGGTCATTTGCGACTTGTTGGCGGTTACTTTCCCATACTCAAAGGTGGTATATGAAAGCCCGTGTCCGAAGGCAAATAGCGGTTTAATGTTTTTCGTATCCGCCCAGCGGTACCCTATTAAGATACTTTCGTGGTATGTTTCATTGTCTGCACCCGGATACTCGCCCATTGCGTGCGCTCCATTATCTTCTAACTTCACAGGGAAGGTAAAAGGAAGTTTCCCCGAAGGATTTACATCACCACTTAACACATCAGTTAGGGCATTGCCTGCTTCTGAGCCTAAGTACCAATTCTGCACGATGGCAGGTACTTCTTTCACCCAAGGCATCGCTACGGCATTTCCGGAGATAAGCACCACGATAACATTCTTATTTACTTTTGCCAAAGCACTAATCACAGCATCTTGTCCGTAAGGTAATCCGTATGATTTGCGGTCGTTCCCTTCACAGTCTTGCCCATCGTGCTTGTTTAATCCCCCTACAAAGATAACGTAATCTGCCCCTTGTGCGGCTTTAACTGCTTCGGCGATGAGTTCAGAGGCAGGTCGTTTGTCGATGATGTTCTGCCCAGCGCTGAGCCCATCTTGGTCTTTATAGTCATCGCTGGCATAACCGCGTGCATATACCACCTCTGCTTGGTTGCCGATACGTTTCTTCAATGCGTCAAAGGGCAATATTTCGTGTACGGCTTTGAGCGACGAGCTTCCGCCACCCACTGTCATTACCTTAATGGCGTTTTCTCCGATGATGGCAACCTTTTTCGCTTTGGAAAGGTTCAGTGGCAACACGTTTTTATCATTCTTCAACAGAACGATGCCCTCTTGCCCAATTTTTCGAGCTACGGCAAAGTGTTCAGGAGAGGCAAACGAACCAAACGGACGGTTCGAATTCATATTCGTACGGAATACCAAACGCAAGATGTTACGTACCTTTTCATTCACTACCTCCTCTTTAATCTCTCCGGATTGTAGTTTTTTAAGGAAGGGGTCTGCTAAATAATAGTTGTCATAGGCATTCGACTTATTTTGGGTAAGCCCGTCTGTCCAAGTTCCGAATTCCATATCCAATCCGTGGTGTGCAGCGTGGTCAGTATTATTAACTCCTCCCCAATCAGATACCACCGCACCATCGAAGCCCCATTCTTTTCGGAGTATATCCACCAAAAGATACTTGTTTTGCGATGCCCATTGGTCTTTATAGCGGTTGTAAGCACCCATAATTGACCAGGTTTTCCCTTCTTGAACGGCTGCCTTAAAAGCAGGTAAATAGATTTCATAAAGCGCTCGGTCATCAACAATAACATTCACCGTATGGCGATTGATTTCTTGATTGTTCAACGCAAAGTGTTTTACGCAAGCTGCAACGCCGTTAGATTGCACTCCTTGAATGTAAGGAACAACCATTTTGGAGGCGAGGTAGGGGTCTTCACCCATATACTCAAAGTTTCGACCGTTGAGAGGGGTGCGATAGATATTTACGCCAGGACCTAAAAGTATGTTTTTGTTGCGATAACGCGCTTCTTCACCAATGGCTTTTCCGTAAAGCATACTCATTTGCGGATTCCACGTAGCTGCCAAGCAAGTTAAGGCAGGGAAAGCGGTACAGGCATCGTTCGTCCAGCCGGCTTGATTCCATTCGTCCCAAAGCACTTCGGGGCGTATGCCGTGCGGACCATCAGTAGCCCAATTCTCAGGAATACCTAATCGAGGTACACCTGGTGAACTAAACTTCGATTGAGCGTGGCACATCGCTACTTTCTCCTCTAATGTCATTCGTGAAAGCGCATCTTCTATGCGTTTTTCAATCGGTTGGGAGTTATCAAGGTAGATTGGTAACTCATTTTGTGCATATAAAAAAGTTGTTGTACAACACACAAATGCTATGATGTGTATTACTTTTTTCATTTTATTATGATTTATATTTGTTTATCTTCTTACTAAAACCTTTTGCAATAGCTTTTTTTATACATAAAGCTAAGGATAAAACATTATTTTTATAGCTTTATTCCGATGTAGGTACAATCCTATTGGTGTTGATTGTGCATTTTTTCATCTGAATGTACGTGCAACAAGGTGTTGATTGTGCATTTTGGTATCCGAATGTACGTGCAACAGGGTGTTGATTGTGCATTTTGGTATCCGAATGTACGTGCAACAAGGTGTTGATTGCATATTTTGGTATCTGAATGCACGTGCAACAGGGTATTGATTGTACATTTTGGTATCTGAATGTACGTGCAACAAGGTGTTGATTGTGCATTTTGGTATCTGAATGTACGTGCAACAGGGTGTTGATTGTGCATTTTGGTATCCGAATGTACGTGCAACAAGGTGTTGATTGCACATTTTGGTATCTGAATGTACGTGCAACAAGGTGTTGATTGTACATTTTGGTATCCCAAATGCTATTTCTGCAACACTTTCTTGTACTTTTTTTAATTAGTAGGTATATATAAAATATACTTTAAAGATGTTTTTATCCTTTTAAAGGCATTATTTTACTAAGTAGGGCTTAATTACCTCCGTCCAAAGTTTATATCCTTCGGCGTTAAGATGTAATTTATCCTCTACAAAAATATCTTTCCGTAGGTTTCCTTCGGAATCATACATTACTTTGGTGATGTCAATATACGTATAGTTCTGCTCTTTGGCATTTGCTTCCAAGAAACTATTGACTAATAATTGGTCTTTGAGCTGGTCAGCTTTATGTTCCGAAGGTTTTAGCGAAACCACAAAGAGCTGCGCAGCTGGGTGGTCTTTTTTTAGTTTTGTGATTAAAATACGGAAGAGGTCAAAGCATTTCACTGCTGAAACACTTTCCTTGCTCGAACCTAAATCATTCTCAACATAGAGCAATATTTTTTTAGGATTGTAAGGTTTGGCAACTATCTTATAGTTATAGAGTATATCCCGCAGCGTTGACCCTCCATAAGAACGGCGAATGATTTTCAGCGGTGCGAAATCCTCATAGATAGTATTCCATAGATTGATAGAGGAACTTCCAAGAAAGAGCACATCGCACGAGCGGTCAGTTAATTGCTTATTTTCCTGTTTGTATTTGTCAATGTCGTGCTGATAACGCTTTATCCAAGGGGTTGCGTCGGTGTGTTCAAATGACATTTTTTCTTTGATAGTGGTAGTTTGCCCCCACAGTGTAGTACCTAAAAGCACAAGGCTTATTAAAAATAACTTTTTCATTATATAGAATATGATATTGATTACAGGTTCAGAATGTTCATTAAGTAACCTTTGCCAAGGCAAATCACCTTGACAAAGGTACAAAAAATAACATTTTTAATTGGTTACTATTTTACTTCCATTTAAAGGAAACTACTGAATTGGCAGGAACGTGGTATCCAAAGTTCTTTTTGCCATCATTTACGCTTACAAAGGTAGTTTCTTTTCCTTTATTAAGCAAGACTAAGGCGTAACTTCCGTCTTCATTTTGGAAAGAAGAGCAAAGAATATTGCCATTAGCCGTATTCTGATGCTCAATGCGAACCGCTTTCGGTTTAATCACGTGTGATAAATGATTGATTACGTAGTAGTGCGAGTTCTTAGTCAGGGTTTTATAGTTAGAAGAGGAAATATCTACCGCTCCGAAGCAGGTTTTACAGCCGTGTTCACGGTTGGGTGCTCCGTTTTCATCTAACATCAAATTCCACACGATGACCGCTTTGCACCAATTGTTCAGTGTTCCGATGCCTAAGTATTCCATATCATCGACCAAGCGGCGCTCTAAATTACGCCCTTCATTCCACGTACCGATAGAAGTTTCTGTGAAAATAAGCTCTTTGTCGGGTCTTTTGCTATGAATATTGTCCAATTCACTATAATGCCCACCGTAGTTGTGATATGCTGCCCCTGTTACATAGGGTTCGGCTTGGGGGTCGTTATATATGTGCAAAGGATATTCCTTTTGGTCAGGCAGGTTATCATAGTTAAAATTATGGTCAAACAGATATATTTTCACATCTAAGCCACTATCTTTAAGGGTTTTACCTAATGCTGACTTGATGAAAGCAGCCTGCTCTTCCCAACCCATAAACAAAGAAGCGGAGTTTCCTCGATTCAGAGGTTCGTTCTGAATAGTGATGGCGTCAATGTCAATGCCATTACGCTCCATTGCTTGAATCCATTTCACGAAATAAGTGGCATAGTCTTGGTAATACTTCGGATTGAGATGGCCGCCTCTCCAATCATTATGTGGTTTCAACTCTTTGAGATTATTGACTTTCATCCATCGAGGTGGTGTCCAAGGCGAACCGATGATAGATACATTCGGATTAATGGCTATGATTTCTTTCAGAATAGGGATTAAGTACTTCGTATCCTCTTCTGCAAGGTCGAAGTTCTCGATGCCTTGCTTGTCGCAGCAGGTATATTCGCTGAGCGAGAAGTCCGAACACCCAATAGGAACGCGTACGTAACTCTGCCCAAAGCCTTCGGTGGTTGAGAAGGTCTCTACTAAGAAATTTTTTCTATCCTCAGCCGACATTTTCAGCAGATTATAACACGTTGAACCCGTAATTGCCGACCCAAAACCATCAACCAACTGGAATTTCTGGTCAGGTTTTAGGGTAATAGTCGCTTGCGTAGTTTCTTTGTTGGGGGTTAAAGCAATGGTTTCTTTACTAAAACTCTTAGCTCTATTGCCTGTTGATACCAAAACGGCTACTTTTTCATCAGTTGCATCAACATCAGTATTGCCAGAGGTATTTCCACCACTCGGTTGCCCTCCGCCACCCTCTGGTTTGGAGGTAGTACAACCAAGTACTACCCCCACAGAGAGTATGAGAAGTGAGATTATAAAGCGAGTGTATTTCATTTTAATAGCCTCTATTTTGAGTTAAATTGGAGTTATTGGTAATCTCTTCCTGCGGGACAGGATACAAAGTTGTATCAGCATTCATTGTTTTCATAGCCAAACGACCAGAATCTTTGCTGTTAAGTGCATTCATTACCTCAATGGCTTTTCCGCTTCTTAGTAAGTCAAACCAACGATGCCCTTCAAAGGCTAACTCCAAACGACGTTCTTTAAGGACAGCTTCCTTCATAGCCTCTTGCGATAGCGAAGTAGAAATAGGCGCTAACTGAACTCGCTGGCGTACTTGGTTCACTAACACTGCCGCACCTGCCACGTCGCCCGTTGCTGCTAAGGCTTCTGCTTTCATCAATAAAATGTCAGCTAAACGCAACTTGATAACACTGGTTCTGTTAGAACGAAGTTTGTAGATATGTGGGTAATGATTTGTTGGGTAATAGGTTTCGTGGGTTACTACTTCGTATTTGATAGCTTGGTTTTTGCGTATTGCATCACCCTCAGCATCGAATGCAGCAATTAGGTCTCTGGACGGACATACCCAACGTCTCCAAGTGATTTTCGCTGTCGGGTTTAGGTAATTGATAGCAAACAAGCCACAAAGCCATTGTCCACCACCTGAATAAGTAATCTCAAAGATAGACTCTGAGGAGTTACGAAGTTTAACATCTGTGTTATCTGTGTTGAGTTGAAAGAGGTCAGCATAGTCAGAAACCAAACTTAATCCCGAACCAATAACCGCATCAGCGTGTTCAATAGTTTTCGTATAGTTACGCACAGGTTCTTCGGCATAAACTTTGGCTAAAAGTGCGTGTGCTACAGCTTTACTTAGCAAAAATTTGTTGCTTGAATTTAACTCAGGGGCATTTTGCACAGCTTCTTCCAAGTTTTTGATAATATCATCATACACTTCGGCAACCGAATTACGTTTATTAGGGTATAACAACGGATAGACTTCCTCAATGTTAGACGAAGAAATCGCTGGAATATTGACAGCAGGCATCAAAGGTACTTCTCCCCAAAAACGAACCATATCGTAATACATCCACGCACGGAATATCTGTGCTTCAGCTTTCCATTGTTTGCGCTCGGTATCGGTTAAAGTTGGGTCAGTAATATTATCAATATTCGCCAAGACTATATTCGCACGATTTATTCCTGTTAAATATCCCTTCCAATCGCGAGTAATATTTTTGTTGATGGCATCTTGCGTATTCTTTTCAACGGTAACCAATTCCGAATCGGTAGAGCCTGCATAAGCATTGTCAGAACGCGTTTCAGAATTCACCATAAAGTCAAGCCCCCAATATTCTTGACCATTATTCTTAATGTAAGTATAGATAGCGTTGTAAGCGGCTTCTATTTCAGTGCGAGTGGTTAGTGCAGTGCTTTGCTGCTCTTGTTGTTCCATCGTTTTCTCGCTATAATCTGAAATAGGGTCTTTGTCTAAGCTACAAGAAGCCAGCGACACCGCCAAAATAGCAAAAGATAAACTATATTTTTTCATTTCTTTTCATTTTTAAAATTCAACATTAAGTCCAAATATGAAGGTTTTTGTTTGTGGATACGTTCCAAAATCAACCCCAAACACAGGATTAGTTCCTCCTGAATATTGGTTTACTTCGGGGTCAAAACCTTTATAGTTTGTCCAAGTAAATAAGTTTTGAGCTGTGAAATAAGGCTGTATCTTACGAATGCCCAATTGCTCTAAGCCTTGCGTAGGAACATTATAAGACAATGTTACTGACTTCACACGAAGATAAGACCCATCTTCAACCCAACGTGATGATGATAAGATGTTCTGATAACCTTGTACGGCACGAGGAATATCGGTTATTTGTCCTGGCGTTCTCCAACGATTAAGCACTGCAACGGATTGGTTATTCTCGTTGTTCATACCTTCTGTGTAGATACGAGACACATTGTAAACATCATTCCCATAAGAACCTTGTAAGAACACACTAAGAGCAAAGTTTTTGTAAGTGAAATCATTGGTTAAACCAAAAGTAAAGTCAGGATTAGGGTCTCCAATGAATGTTTTGTCAATCGCTGTTATATTACCGTCACCATTAATATCACGATACATAATATCTCCCGTTTGCGGATTTACGCCATCGTTAATATATCCCCAGAACTGACCCAAAGGCATACCCTCCTGAATGCGAACAATATGTTCTCCTATCACCTCAGGTTGTACATATTCATATACTTTTTGAAGTTGAAGTTTTGTCAATTTGTTTTTGTTAAACGAAATATTGAAAGCTGTGTTCCAATTGAAATTCTCGCCAACAAAATTTTGACTATTAATGCCGAACTCTAATCCTTTGTTTTCCATTTCGCCTTCATTTCTGTAAATATTTTTGATAGGCGATGTAGAAGGAAGGGTAACATTCAACAACAAATCAGTTGTTTTTTTGATGTACGCATCAGCAGTCAAGGACAAACGATTGTTGAATAATGCAATATCAACCCCAATGTTTGATTGCGTTGTTTTTTCCCAAGTTAAATCAGGATTTGAGAAAGTAGAAGGCGATATTGTAACATAAGCGTTATTGTTTGTCCACCAATCTCTACGAGCAATACTGTAAAGTTGCAAATATCCGTAAGAAGAAATACCCGCTTGGTTACCTACTTGCCCCCAACCTCCACGAAGTTTAAGGTCTGATAGCCACGCAACATCTTTCAAGAAATTTTCTTTGGAGAGTCTCCAACCCACAGAAACTGACGGAAAATATCCCCAACGTTTGCCCGGTGCCAATTTAGAAGAACCATCAGCACGGAAATTAGCTGTTAAAAGGTATTTGTCAGCAAAATTGTACGAAACACGACCTAAGTAAGACATCATCGCCCACTCGTGTGCAGTAGTTTCAGTTTTACCTGGTTCTATTCTATTAGCAGCGTTGAGTGTTTTTATGTCAGATGACGAATAATAATTTCCTAAGATATAACTTCTGTCGTATTTATAATTGGTGAATGAAGAACCTCCTAATACAGACAAATTATGATTTCCAAAAGTCTTATCATAAGTTAAAATATTGTCAAAGGTAAGTTCCGTAGCATTATATCGTTCATCGCTTGCTTCTCCTTTTAGTTCGCTAAGCACATAGTAAGAAGACAAAGAACCCCAAGTAGTGTTTTTGGCAGCTAACCTATCCATTGCGAGTGTTGATTTAAATTTCAAGTTATCCGTAAAATGGATAGTTGCAGAACCACTACCGATAAAACGATTGTTTTTATATCTGTTATCTTCGTTACGAGCTATATTTTCTACTGGGTGAGATATTTTAGCTCCATAGAAATTGGTGTTATACAAACCTGTTGTACTATCCCAAATTTCTGCATAAGTAGGTGTGTTGATAACCGAAAGCACTACACCTGCACGGTTTGAGCCTTCTCCTGAACGAATCCCGTTAGAAGAATAATCTGCATACGAAAGATTTCCTCCCAAAGTAAGCCATTTTTTCACTTTGCTTTCTAAATTCAAACGGAGATTGTATCGCTCGAAAAATGAAGAACGAATGATACCGTCATCTTTGGTATAACCAGCTGATAAATAATAGCTTGTTTTTTCATTAGAATCAGAAAAAGAAAGCTGATAGTTACGGTTGAAGCTGGTTCTATATGTTTCTTTATACCAATCGGTTATGTCAGTTAACCCATCGGGAATGGTTGTTGCTTTTGTTTCGTCCATCAGCTCTTTGTATTGAGCAGCATTCAATGGTTCTATTTTGTTTGCCAAATTTGAAATACCAATATAGGAATTAAATGTAATTTTCCCATCGGTATTTTTTCCTTGTTTTGTTGTGATAAGAACCACACCATTTGCAGCACGTGAACCATAAATAGCTGATGATGAAGCATCTTTCAAGATTTGCATATCCTGAATATCGGTTGGAGCTAAGCCACTAATATCCTGTACGGGGATACCATCAACCACATACAAAGGTTCGTTTGAGGCACTGATAGATGTGTTACCACGAATACGCACCGAAAGCGCTGCACCTGGCTGACCACTTGGCGTAACAACTTGAACACCCGCTGCTCTACCCTGAATTGCTGATGCAGCTGACACTAACGGACGCTCATCTAAATCTTTGGTTGCAACCGTAGTAATTGCAGTGGTAACGTCGCCTTTTTTCTGTGTACCGTAACCAATTACGATAACTTCTTCAATCTCTTGAGCTTCTTCACTCATTTTTACGTTGACAGTCGAGCCACTCACTCGCACATCAACAGTTTTGAAACCTACGGATGAAAATTCCAAAGTAGCTCCTTGTGGTACATCTTTTAGCTCGAATTTTCCATCAAAGTCCGTTGAGACTCCTTTCGTAGTTCCTTTTATGATAACAGAAACTCCCGAAAGGGGCATTCCTGATTCATCACTTACCGTTCCTGTTACTTGACGTAGGTTTTGGGCATTAAGCGAAATCACCATTCCAAGTAACAAAACGAAACTCATTACGTGTTTTTTTAGTACTTTCATAAATAAAAAACATTAAGTTGTTAATATCCATTTTTTGTGAAAAACATCTAAAACATCATACCGATATTTTTCACACCCCAAAATTAGAGAAAACGCAAACGCAATTTTTTTTGTAGAGCATAAAAGTACTAAATATAAAAAATATTTAACTGAATTTTAAAGGTTTATATTCCAAACAATCCTGAAAAAAGTACTAAATTTTCAACAAAAAAGAAGTCGAAACCCCATTCATTTCGACTTCTTTTGATTTATTTTCGGTTTATTTCGGAGGTTATTTCACTCCCCATTGCCCGATGGTTTTTACTTTTTCTTCAAATTCGTCGCGTTCTCCTTTGGCTTTGTTACGTACTTTGGTGCGATAGTTATAAACCGTGCGGAGCGAATAACGCAGAAATTCAGCTATCTTGTTGCTGTCAGTAATTCCCAAACGAATGAGTGCAAATATGCGTAACTCTGTGTTGAGC
>JBGYFE010000103.1:0-14641 GCA_041819925.1 Capnocytophaga sp. | reverse complement strand
GTAATTCATAATTCGTAATTCATAATTCGTAATTTATAATTCGTAATTCATAATTCGTAATTCATAATTCGTAATTTATAATTCGTAATTTATAATTCGTAATTCATAATTCGTAATTCATAATTCGTAATTCATAATTCGTAATTCATAATTCGTAATTCATAATTCGTAATTCGTAATTGTCCTAAATCAAGTCATAAAGTGAAACTACCGCAGGATAACGCTCAGTGGTAAAACCTTCCGCAAAATCCACGCCAATTAAGCGTCCTAAATCGCGAGCGCGATAGGTTACGCTATCCAAAAAATTCTGGTCAGAAATCGGAGTGGACGGTTCTTTGCTTGTTGGGTCAAAAAATTGTGTTTTATAAGCCATCACCGAAGCGATTTTTTTGTCAATAAATCCTGTGATATCCACTGCAAAATCAGGCTCGATGTTTTTCCATTGAATGTAATGATACACCCATTTGGGTCGCCACGCTTCTTGTTTTATGCCCTCGTGTTCCGTTTCAATTTTGCGAAGTCCGCTCAAAAAACAAGCATCACTAACGAGTTTACTGCCACGACCGTGGTCAATATGACGGTCATCAACAGCGTTACAAAGCACAATATCAGGACGATACTTACGCAAAACTTTAATAATTTCCAGTTGATGTGCTTGGTCATTAACGAAAAAACCGTCGGCAAATTTCAGATTCTCCCGAATTTCTACTCCCAAAATGCGAGCTCCTTCTGCCGCCTCTTCCTTGCGTGTTTCGGCTGTGCCACGCGTGCCTAACTCGCCTTGTGTCAGGTCTATGATGCCCACTTTTTTTCCGTTAGCCACCTCTTTGGCTATTGTCCCTGAACAGCCCAATTCCACATCATCAGGGTGTGCACCAAAAGCTAAAATGTCTAATTTTATCATCGTTTTTCTATCCAATCTATAATTTCCTTATCATTGGGGGCTGTTTTTGGTGAAATCACTTTTTCCAATTTTCCGTCTATTCCGATGAGATATTTCTGAAAATTCCATTGTACTTTTGAATCTTCCACTCCATTTTTGCTTTTTTGGGTCAAAAATTGATATAATGGATGTGTTTTTTTGCCCTTTACAGTAATTTTTTCCATCATTGGGAACGTAACTCCGTAGTTTATTTGACAGAATGTAGCAATTTCTTCATTGGTTCCTGGTTCTTGCGAAAGAAAATCATTGGCAGGAAAGCCAATAATGATAAAATTTTGGTCTTTATATTTTTTGTAAAGTGCTTCCAAACCTTCATATTGAGGTGTCAGCCCGCATTTGGAAGCCGTATTGACAATCATCACTTTTTTGCCTTTTAAATTTGCCAAAGGGAAGTCTTTTCCAGCGATGTCTTTAACCGTAAATTGATAAATTGTTTTATCGGAAGCGTTTTGCTGTGCGTTTGCTAATGCGAACAAACACAGAGCCATTGTGGTAATTATCTTTTTCATACAAATTCTTTTTGCAAATATATAGATTTATTTTATTGTTACGCAGAAAGAAAACTAAAAGTTTTTATGTTGCACATTGATTCACTTTGCAGCAAGGGCAAAATCATACGCAAATGCAAAGGCTGGCAGGTATTTTTTTGTGATTGATTATCAAAAAGAAAGCCAACAACAAATCAATTTTTGACTAAAATTATCTTTTTGTCTTGCTCAAAATGTGGTAAAATCCATTTTTTTATTGTATCTTTGCACAAAGTTCCTTGATTATTAGTTAATTATGCAAAACAAAAATACTAATTTTTTTGGAATTTTTACTTTTTAGAAAAATTTAAACAGGTTTATTATATTAGAATCTATTTTACAACAAAAATGTTAGAAGATGTCATCACAGGAAAAAAGTTATTTAAACGACTTCCACAAGCAGACGAGCGAGGCAGGATTGCGGGAGGTCAAAGAAATGTCGAAGCGACCTTTATCGCTGAACGAAGTGCAAGAACAAGTGCGCAAAATCAAGGAACAATTGATGAAAGAATCGCACAGGAGAATGCGTTAGAAGAATATGCAAAAGCCAACGGAATTTGGGTTGAGAACTACGAAGGCAAATTTGGTGAATACCTTGACCACGGCGCAGAGAACACCGTTTATTGGAGCGAAAACAACCCGACGATCGTTACTAAAATAAACGACCTTGCTTTGCACGAAACCCCGTTGGAATTTTTTGACCGTATTTCCATTCACAACAATTTGTTTCCGCAAGCTCCTTACACGGTTGTTGGGTTTACGCGCAAAGAGGGTGCTTTTTCTGTCATCATTGAACAACCTTTCATTATTGCCGAAAGAGGATTGGAATATGAAGAAGTTGCTGCCTATATGAAGCAATTAGGATTTGAGGATATGGGTAAAACTTACGTAAATGACACTTACATCATTGACGACCTGCACCCAGGGAACATTCTCAAAACGCCACAAGGAAACATCATTGTCATCGATGATGTGGCGTGCCTTAACACCGAAGACGAGGACTTTGATGGTTTTCAAAAATACGGCGAATTATTTTGATTTTTTTTGCATTTTTGTAAAATAAATCTGTGAAGGGAAGGTTTTAAAAAGATTTTTTTATTACTTTTGCTCCCGAAAATATTATTTTGAATTAAAAAGCGTTGGCTTTTGTTCTGTCGCTCGAAAATCTGGAAAATTTAATTGCAATACAGAATAGAAAAGTTGATGCTTGCGCTATATGCGTGGGCTAAACTATTTTCTGCATTGCACGGCTTTCCAGAGCCATCGAGTAGCAGGAGAGGTTTTTCTCCACGCTTTTTTGTTTGAAAAAAAAGTGTTAGCTTTATTCTGCTACTCGAAAATCTGGAAAATTTTAATTGTAGCAATGCAGAGTATCGTTAGCCTGAGGTGAAGGAAGCGTTTGTCTTCCTTTGCCGTATGCCTACTATTTTGTTTTAGAATAGAGCTTGTTGTTCCACACTTTTTGGGTGTTAATCTGTCGCTTTGGAACAAGAGCGACACACCGATTTATGGAAAACATACAAGTGAAATCACGAAAGCGGGTTGCTGACCACGGCGAAGTTTTTACTAACGAAAGGGAAGTGAAAGCAATGCTTGATTTGGTAAGTGACCAATGCAATCGTTTGGAAGCCACTTTTTTAGAGCCTGCCTGCGGTTCGGGGAATTTTTTGATTGAAATTCTTGACCGTAAACTTTCCGTTTTATATAATCGTTATAAAAACAGCCAACAAGAATATGATTTCAATCTTGTGGTGGTGGTCAGTTCGCTTTATGGCATTGAACTGTTAGAAGATAATGCACAAGAATGTCGTGAACGATTATATGCCAGAATTCAAAAAACGTATCCTAAAAATTTTCGCAATACGGCTGACTACCCCGAACTGATGAAAAGTTTGCAGTATGTGTTGCGCAAAAATATTATTTGTGGTGATGCCCTTTCTTATAAAGATAAGAAAGGCAACCCAATTGTCTTTACACATTGGGGATTCATTCGCCCTGACCAAGTCAAACAACGCTATTTTGATTTTAAGATTATTATCCACGAAAGCAGGCAATTAGACCTCTTTTCTGACTCAGGACAAAACGTTTATATCCCCCAACATAACGACCAATTGCCATTAACCCACTATCTGAAACTTTATACTTATGACAACGACCAATAGTTACAACCCCGACGTACTTACGTGTTTGGCAAATTTGAGTAGTGATGAAGTGTTCACTCCTCCCCTCGTTGCTCAACAAATGCTTGATGTTTTGCCTAACCGACTTTGGAGTGACCCAAACGCCAAATTTTTAGACCCTTTTTGCAAAAGTGGTGTTTTTTTGCGTGAAATTGCCAAACGCCTTTTGGCGGGATTGGAAACGCAAATACCTGATTTGCAACAACGTATTAACCACATTATGAAACACCAGCTCTACGGCATTGGCATCACTGAACTTACCGCTTTGCTTGCCCGCCGTAGCCTTTATTGTAGCAAAACCGCCAACGGCAAACACAGTGTAGTAACCATTTTTGACAACCCCGACGGAAACATTTTTTTTGAAGAAACTAACCATACGTGGCAAAACGGAAGGTGTGTGCATTGTGGTGCTACGGAAAAAGAATTTGGAGATGAAAAACGAGAATATTTAGCCCTACACGCCTACGCCTTTATACACGATAAAAACCCTTACGAAAAAATGAAATTTGATGTTATTATAGGAAACCCGCCTTACCAATTGAGTGATGGAGGAGCCCAAGCCAGTGCTATGCCAATCTACCAAAAGTTTATCCAGCAAGCTATTAAACTCAATCCACATTATTTGGTAATGATTACGCCCAGCCGTTGGTTTGCGGGAGGAAAGGGTTTAGATGAGTTTAGAGATAAAATGCTGAATGACAAAAGGCTAAAAGAAATACACGATTATCCTGATGCTTCCGATGCTTTCCCAGGGGTAGAGATAAAAGGTGGGGTAAATTTTTTTCTTTGGCAAAGCGACTACCGAGGCGATTGCCTGATTAAAACCTATGAAGAAGGAAAGGTAATTTCAGAAATGAAACGCCCTTTGAGAGAAGTAGAAACAGAGGTCTTTATACGATACAATGAAAGTGTACCGATTTTAAGAAAAGTACAAATCTTGAAAGAAAAGTCCTTCGCAGAGGTGGTAAGTTCGTTAAAACCATTTGGTTTGAGAACCTTTGTAAAAGGGAATACAACTCCCTACAAGAATGAGGATAATATTGTATTATATAGAAATGGAGGAATATCTTATTTTAAAAGAAGTGAGATACCTTTAAATGAGCATTGGATAGATAGTCATAAAGTCTATATAGGGCGTGCCTATGGTGCAGGCGAAGGATTTCCACATCAAATTTTGAATAATCCTATTTACGGAGAGCCTAATTCTTGTTGTACTGAAACCTATTTGGTGATAGGACCTTTTAGAGATAAACAAAGATGTGAAAATGTGATGTCCTATATCCGTACAAGATTTTTTAGATTTATGGTCTTGCTTAAAAAGAATACACAAGATGCTCCTAAACGAGTTTATGAATTTGTCCCAATGCAAGATTTTTCAAAACCTTGGACAGATGAGGAGCTTTATGCTAAATATGGCTTAACAGAAGAAGAAATCGCGTATATAGAAAAAATGGTAAGACCAATGGAGTAAGAAAATTTTACAAGATTACGTACGCAGAGCGTATTCAGAGGCGTTAAGAGCTGAACTTTTAGAACGCAATTTTGATTGCAGTGAGTTTATTGGAGGCAGCTCTATGTCGTTAAAATACAAAATTCGATTAGATAGTAAAAAACTAAAAATCAATGATTTAAAAAAATAAATTAAACTTAAAATTATTTAACAATGAAATTAAAGAAACTACTTATGATACCACTTTTCGGGGCGATGTTTTTATTTACTTCTGTAATTTATGCACAGAAAGGAGAGGTAAATTTTGTTGATTTTGAAGACCAAAAAGGTCTTTATGACACTAATGATGAATTTAAATTTTCAAGGATTTGGTTATTTAAAGAGGTGATTGTGAATAGATATGACACAGGAAAGCCTGTTAGAGATGAAAAAACAAAAGGTAATTTTAATATCTATATTTATGGGGATAAATTTAACGAAATGAGAATAACTCTTGATAATAAAAAGCAATATAGATTTAGAAGAGAGACAGATTTTTGTAGTTTAGGAAGAGATTCAGACCCTGCTACAAACATTATTTATGAAAAACCAAAACTTTTTTTTGCGGCAAGGTATTCAAATAAAACCAATGAGGCTGATGATTATGTTTATATAATATCAATTTTTAAAGATAGGTTAGAACTTTGTCGTATGTATGAAGGAAGAACAGATACTGTTTTTGTTTTTAATGATTACACCAAAGATAATATTTACCGAGACTATAATGAGAAGTTTTTTTATTCAGAATACGAACGTAGTCATTATGGGTTTAAGTAATTGATTTTAAATTTTTTATAAATAATTCGGGATAACATATCTAAAAAATACTTGAAAGAATATTTTTTGTGGATACAGCCCAAGAGAGCAAACACAAGGAAAAAAAATCAAGAAATAGATTCGTAATGAAAACAATTGAAGAATTTAAAGAACAAAGAATACCAAAAATATACGCCTACACTGACACTCGCTTTGAGGGGTGGCTCAAAGTGGGATATACCAACAAATCCGTACAAAAACGAGTGGACGAACAATATCCGGTTAAAGTACCAACACAATCGTGGGAAATTATTCTTGAAGAGCTTGCTTTGCGTGATGATGGTACGTTTTTCACGGATTACGAAATACACAAACAATTGAAAAATAGTAATATTACTTGCAAGGGAGAATGGTTTCAGTGTTCGTTAGACGAGGTGAAGGCTTGCATCGTTGCCGAGAAAAAACGTATTTTTAATGTTGAGAAACGCACGGCTAATTTTCCGATGCGCCCTGAACAACAAGAAGCAGTTGAAAAAACAATGCGTTATTTTCAGTCAGTTAAGGCAGATAATCAAATCCCTCACTTTTTGTGGAATGCCAAAATGCGTTTTGGAAAAACTTTTGCTGCCTATCAATTGGCTTTGAAAATGAATTGGAAACGAGTGTTGATACTCACCTTTAAACCTGCCGTTCAGAGTGCGTGGCGCGATGATTTGCGTTCTCATATCGATTTTGAAGGATGGCAGTTTGTCTCTAACAAAGAGGAAGACCTCAGTATTGACCAAGTAGATAGAAGAAAACCTTTTGTTTTTTTTGGTTCGTTTCAAGATATTTTAGGAACAGACAAAAGCAGCAAACTCATTCATAAACCCAAAGGAAAAAACAAATGGATACACCACGAGCCTTGGGATTGTGTCATTTTTGATGAATATCACTTCGGAGCGTGGCGTGAAAACGCACAAAATCTTTTCGGAGCAGACCTCAATACCGATGAAGAAAATAAAAAAACGCGAGAAACAGAGCAACATTTTGCCAACGGAAAAGAAGATGGTGCCAGCGATTTGGAAGCCTATATGCCCATTACCACACAACATTATCTCTATCTTTCAGGAACGCCTTTTCGTGCCATCACTTCGGCTGAATTTATTGAAGAAGCTATTTTCAGTTGGACGTATTCTGACGAGCAAAAAGCCAAACACGAATGGAGTGCACCCAACAATCCGTACGCATCTTTGCCACAACTCACAATGTTAACGTACAAACTTCCGCAAGAAATTGAAAAAATTGCCAAAGGAGGTGAATATAATGAGTTTGACCTTAATGTTTTCTTTTCTACCGTAGGTAAAGAAAATAAAGTTGTTTTTAAATATGAAAACGAAGTTCAAAAATGGTTAGATTTTATCCGATTGCAATACAAAGAAACATCGGTGGACATACTCAAACAAGGACAAGAAAAACCAGCAATGCCCTATGCCGACGTTCGATTATTGAGAGCTTTGCAGCATACGTTTTGGTTTTTGCCCGATGTAGCGTCGTGTTATGCAATGGCGAATTTGTTGAAACAGCCTCAAAACAAATTTTATCACGATTATGAAATTATCGTCTGTGCAGGAACAAAGGCAGGCGTTGGTGAAAAAGCTCTTGAACTTGTCAAAAATGCAATGCGTGAACCCTTGAAAACCAAAACAATAACTCTTTCGTGCGGAAAATTGACAACAGGCGTTTCTGTTCCCCAATGGTCGGGTGTTTTTATGTTGCGCAATTCATCAAGCCCTGAAACATATTTCCAAACGATTTTTCGAGTACAAACTCCGTGGACGGTCAAGAATCCGGATAAGGACGCTCCCAATCGAGAAGAAATCATAAAACACGAATGCTATGTTTTTGATTTTGACCCTAATAGAGCATTGAGCCAAATAGCGAAATACACAAGTCAGCTCAATCCCGACAACGGTGTAAGTCCAGAAACAAAAGTGGCTGATTTCATCAAGTTTTTGCCCGTGTTGGCATACGACGGAAGCACGATGAAATGTGTAAACGCTACCGAAATTTTGGATATTGCCATTAGCGGAACTACCGCTACTCTTTTAGCCCGTCGTTGGGAAAGTGCGCTCCTTGTCAATGTGGATAACTTCACTTTGCAAAGGCTGATGAGCAACGAACAAGCAATGGAAGCGTTGAAAAAAATTGAAGGTTTTAGAAGTTTGAATAATAGTGATTTACAGACAATTATCAACAAATCGGAAGCCATTAAAAAAGTTAAAAAAGAAATGATTGAAAACGATGAGGAGTTTACAAAGAGTAAGAAAAGAGAAATTTCAGAACAAGAAAAGGAAGTCAAAAGTTTACGCAAACAAATACAAGAAAAATTGATAAAATTTGCTACTCGTATCCCTGTGTTTATGTATCTTACTGATTTTAGGGAACATACACTGAAAGATATTATTACTAAACTTGAACCCCAGCTTTTCAAAAAAGTAACAGGTTTGACCATTGATGATTTTTCTTTATTAGAAACCATCGGGCTTTTCAACGGTTCGTCAATGAATGAAGCTGTTTATCATTTTAAACGTTATGAAGATGCAAGCCTCAATTACACCGGTATTGACAAAAGCTCAGAAACCATTGGACTTTACAATTCAGTTATTACAGCCAATGAGTTACACTCATAAAAACTCTATACAGCTGATTTAAAATAATTTGTCGCACAATTCCCTCTTTGAAGAGGGTTAGGGAGATGTAATTTTGAAAGAAACATCCTTTGTCCTTCGCCACATACTCTGCTTTCGCAGACTTCCTCTCTTCAAAGGAGGATTTGTGTAACGACAAATTAAAATGAGTTAGCTATATACCTTATCAGAAAGATTTAAACCTAAACAAATTTAGAAAAAACAAAAAACGAAGGAATTAATCGCAATTCCTTCGTTTTTTTGTTCTTTATGGTTGATTGTTACCATATTTTGATGCGTTCTTCGGGCTTTTTATAGAGTTTGTCGCCTTCTTTTACGTCAAAAGCATCATACCAAGCATCAATGTTCACCAAAGGTCCGAACGAACGGAAATACCCCGGTGTGTGTGGGTCAGTTTTTACTTGGTTTATTAAAAATTTTTCGGTAGAAAGCGTACGCCAAACTGTTGCCCACGAAATGAAAAATCGCTGATTTTGCGTGAAATCGTCGATTTTTTCAATATTTCCTTTGTCTTTTAAATACATCTGCAAAGCATCGAAAGCAATATTTACGCCACCAAGGTCAGCAATGTTCTCACCACTTGTGAAAATTCCGTTTACAAATGTACCTTTTACAGGTTCGTATTTGTTAAATTGTTCAGCGAGCGCTTTGGTTGCATTCTGAAAATTCTTTCGGTCGGCGTCTGTCCACCAATTTTGCAAGTTGCCATCGCCATCAAATTCAGCTCCACTATCGTCAAATCCGTGCGTCATTTCGTGTCCGATAACAGCTCCAATGCCACCGAAGTTCACCGCAGGGTCAGCGTGGAAATTAAAGAAAGGAGGTTGCAAAATACCAGCTGGGAATACAATTTCGTTATACAGCGGATTGTAATACGCATTCACAGTTTGTGGCGACATTCCCCATTTGGTTTTGTCAACAGCTTTGCCCACTTCACTGAGGTTTTTCTGATACCACCATTCATTAACGCGTTCAAGATTTTGATAATACGTTGTTTCGGAAGCAGGATTGATAACCAATTTTGAGTAATCTTCCCATTTGTCAGGATAACCTACTTTTACGGCAAACTTGTTCAGTTTTGCCAATGCTTTTTCTTTGGTTTCAGGCGACATCCAAGCAACATCTTTTATGTGTTGCGCAAAACTTTTCTTTAAGTAATCTACCAAAACTACCATTTCTTCTTTGGCTTGCTGTGGGAAATATTTCTCAACATACAGTTTTCCGAAAGCCTCTCCCAATAGGGAATTAATGACGCTCAAAGCCCGTTTGTTCATAGGGCGTTGTTCTTGCTGTCCTTGCAAATATTTGTTGTAAAATTCAAACGACAATTTGTCTAATTCTTCATTCAAATTTGAAGCATTTTCGGCAACCAATTGATATTTTAAATAATCTTTCAAAAGCGGAAGATTTTCTTGGTTAATGAACTTGTCGTATGCTTTATAAAGTCGGATTTCTGAAACAACCACTTTATCCGTGTTTACCCCTACATTTTTCAAATACTGCGGAAGGTTTAGATTTTTCACCAATTTTCCGAGTTCGTCCATCGTTTGCGGATTGTAGCTCAAATTCGGGTCGCGGTCTTCTTCATTGGTAAGCATCAATTTTGCGATATTTCGCTCAAAATCAACTTGTTTTTTTGCTTTTTCGCCTGCTTTTTCATCTTTCAGAATTTTGAAAATATCAGTAACATACTCTTGATATTTGGCGAGAGCTTCCGTATTCGATTCGCTTTCTTTTTGGTAGTAATCGCGCCCCATTCCGATATTGAAACCTCCTAAATAAACGGCGTTCATATTCGAATCTTTCATATCGGCATAAACGCCCCAACCACAGATTGGATTTTCGCCTCTGAGGGTGGCTTCTTCCAAGTATTTTTGTAAATCAGCAAGCGTTGCGATAGCATCAATTTTTGTCAAACTTGCTTGAATAGGTTTTAGCCCTTCGGTGTTTCGTTTGTCCCAATCAATGAAAGACTGATAAAGGTCTTTAATCTTTTGACCTTCACTTCCTTGCGGAAATTTTTCTTTCAGTAAATTATCCAAAATTAGCAGACAGTTTTCATCTGTTTTTTCTCTAAGGATATGAAATGAACCCCAAGTAGGTTTATCTGCCGGAATGGTCGCAGTTTTTGCCCAACCACCGTTCACAAAGTTATAAAAATCATCTTGCGGACGCACCGTCAAATCCATTGCTGAAAGGTCAATACCTTTTTCAATCTCTGTTTTTTCTTCCATTTTTGATTTTGTTTTTTCACTGTTTCCGCAAGCAATCATTAGGCTTACGGAAGAAAGCAAAATAGTTTTTGTTGTTATATTTGTCATAATTTAAAAATTTTAAAAAATACAAGACAAAGGTAAGGAAAAAGAATTGAAAAGTGAAAATATTTTACAATTTGAGATTTTCGTCCGTACAAACTTATCGACTGGCATCTAAACGTAAAAAAATGAACAAAAGAATGGTAAATGCCCACAGTCCAGAGCCTCCGTAACTAAAAAATGGCAGAGGAATACCAATGGTAGGAATCAATCCGATGACCATTCCCACGTTTACGCAAAAATGTACAAAGAGAATAGAAACCACACAATATCCGTAAATTCGGTTGAAGTCTGAACGTTGTCTTTCTGCCAAAATGATAAGTCGCAACAACAGAAAAGTGAATAAAATGATGACCGTGAGCGTACCTACAAGCCCCCATTCTTCGCCCAATGTAGTGAAAATATAGTCGGTGTGTTGTTCCGGAACGAAACTTCCTTTGGTGCGTGTTCCTTCCAAAAAACCTTTCCCGAAAACGCCTCCCGAAGTGATTGCTGACTCGGACATATAAGTATTATACCCGAAATCACGCCGCATCTCTGCTATTTTCTGTGGGTCTTGTTCCAAACGAAGCCATAAACTCAGTCGGTTGCGATGGTGCTGTTTGAGTACGTTTTCAAAAACCAATTTTGTTGACAATGAGGTTATTAAACAAACCAACGACAAAAGCACTACGTTTTTTATGGGAATTCGATTGGTGCGTTTTTTATGCCAAGAGCTGTAAAACCAAATAAACAAAGCACTTATGAAAATGGTGAAAACACTTCCGAATTTAAGTGTGGAGATGAACACCAAAGCAGCCAAAGTCAGATAAAAAAGTATGGCAGAAGGCATTCCCTCACGGAAAAGAACAAAAATCAATGAAAAGAAAACTAATAAACTGCCCACATCAGGTTGAAGTAAAATCAACATAGCGGGTGGAACAAGAATGATTAGTGCTCGAAAAAGATCTTTGGGTTGCCTGATGTCAGTGTGTATGTCGCTCAAAAATTTAGAAAAAAACAAAGCTGTTGCCACTTTGGCAAATTCACTTGGCTGAATGGTTACTGACCCAATGGCGTACCACGATTTTGCTCCATTGGTTTCTTTTCCGAAGACAAATAAACCGGCGAGAATCACCAAGCTGATGATATAAAAAATAGCTGAAAAATTTTCATAGAATTTAGAATCAATGGCTAATATAAAGATTATCAGCACAAAACTCAGTCCGATGAAAAGAAATTGTTTTCCGTAGTATTGGTTTATATCAAAAATAGAAGTTAGATTAGCATCGTTGTAAGTGGTTGAAAAAATGGCTACCCAACCAATGCAAACCAAAAGTAGATAACATAAAACGGACAACCAGTCTAAATTTTTGACAAGACTTTGCTTCATTTATTTGAGCTAAATTAAAAATATTTTAAACAATCAAATTTGTTATTTTTTGTGTGTTTAGTTTATTTTCTTCTTTTAAATAGAAAATATATGCCATAGTCAATGAGCAAGTTTACCCACCTTCTTTTAGGATTCAAAAGAGAAAGACCTACGTTTGAAAAAGCACTTGAAACAATATTTTTCATCGAAAGGCTTTCCTTCAAGTCTGAAACATTACTTTTTAAATAAAGAACATCAATTTGCTTTTTGAGTTTCAATATTTTAAGGTCAGTTTCAATTTCTTCAAATGAATTGTATTTTTTATTTTTGGTAATCTTCATCGTCATCATCAGATTTAAAGTAAGCCTCCGAAAGTCGGCTTAACAAAGGTTTTTCAATAAGTTTTTTTCTGAAAATTAAGGCTATACACGCCAATAGGAAATAAAAAAATCCCATACAAACGAAACCTAAGGCAATGCTATTCAACCAACTTCCGATGGCAAAAGCCGCAGCAAACGTTAGGAAAAAAAGCACCAGCAAACTCGCCATTCCTAAAACGAAAATCATAAGCAAACCATAAGATGTTTTCGCTATAAATCTGAAAACAAACAATTTATAGTACGCCACATTGGAATCTAAGGTTTCTTCTGCTTTGGCTGATATTTCTTCAAAAGTTTCCTTAAACATAGTTCACACAAATTTTACTTTTATGTCAAGAGTTATATATCCAAAAAACTTTGACAAAGTTTTGAACTTTGACAAAGTTACAGTTTTTAAAAATTCAGCGTAATTTATCTCTGTTACCAATCTGTCAAAAACAAATTACTTCTGTAATTTAGCATTGGCCTCTTTCAAAGCCGCTAATTTTTTCTCTAAAACAGTGATGACATCTTCGGCTTTGTAACTTGATTTTGAAACTAAATTTTCAACTTTATCCTCCAAAGAACCTTTTATTTCAGAGGTTTTATCTTTTACTTCTTTGGTTAAAACATCTAATTTCTTTTTCAATTTCGCAGTTGTGTCATCAACTGAATCTTTAATTTTTTTGCGGGTGTTTTTCCCCTTGTCTGGTGCGAATAAAATTCCAGCACCCACGCCAATAGCAACTCCTGTTACTAATGCCAACAATACATTTCCTGTTCTTGCCATAGTTTTTACATTTTGTTATGCTACAAATTCTTACTCGTAGCGGGTTAATAATTAATTTGGTTTTCTTTTTTATAAATGCTTATAAAATCTGTTTTTTTTTATAGGGTTGCAAAAAAAACTACTATTTATTTTTTCTGTAACCGAAAAGTTCTTTTTCCATAATAGTTTCAGCCACGCCTTCGGGCAATAATTGCTGCCAACCTGATTCTCCTTTCTCTATTTTAGTTAAAATATCGCGTGAAAAAATGTTCAGATGTGCTTCATCATAGCTTTTTATGTCCACTAATTTTCCGTTGAATTTAAAAAATTTATACAATTCCTTCATTCGTGGATGAACTTTTAAGTTTTCACTGTTAATAATTTCTCCCGTTTCAGGGTCTTTTCGCGGAAATAAATAAATTTTTATATCTCGATAAAACAATTTTCCGAAAGCCTCTAAAATGCCTCCGCTCAAATGTCGGTAATATTTTTCATCAAAAATGGCTATCAAATTATCAACGCCCATCGCTAAACCCATTCGCATACGCGTGTAATTTGAGAAATACTCCACAACTCGGTAATATTCTTTAAAATTAGAAATCAACACTTTCTGACCCAAAGAACACAACAAACGAGCTCTATCCATAAAGTCTTGCTCATCAACTTCTCCTTCGACACTTAGATTAGAAAGCGTAATTTCAAAAATAACTTCTGTTTTTGCTGGATTTACCTTATTTTCAGCTAAAAACATTTCCAACGATTTTTGGTACATATCCATATTCACCTTTGTAACAGGACGAAAACTCCCACGCAAGGTTAGAATATTTTTTTTGTAAAGCTGTTCGGCAGGAAGAATATTGTTCCCGTCTGGTCCAAACATCACCGCTTCGGTCATTCCATTTTTGATAAGTTGTAAACTCATCAAACGATTGTCAACATCTTTAAAATCAGGACCTGAAAAATTAATCATATCAATTTCTATCAAATCCTTATCAATGTGGTCATACAAATATTTTAATATTTTTTTAGGTTTTGATGTCTTATAGAATGCTCCATAAATAAGATTTACTCCCAAAATTCCCAGTGTTTCTTGCTGTGCACGCGCCTCGTTTTGATGAAATCGAATGTGAATAATAATTTCGTTATACTCCCCCTGAGGCTGTGTTTGAAACCGCAGCCCCACCCAACCGTGTCCTTTATTTTGCTTTGAAAAATCAATGGTGGTAACGGTGTTTGCATACGAGAAGAAAACTTTATTTGGG
>JBGYFE010000102.1:0-18266 GCA_041819925.1 Capnocytophaga sp. | reverse complement strand
TTACTCTCTCATCGCTTCGGATAAAGAATTTTTTTTGTTCGCACTTGCAATTTAACTCAATAATCAGCCAATAAGAAAATTTAAAAGTAAAAACAACCTGTTTTAAGACAATGTCATAAAGTGTTTATTTGTAGTGATTTAAAATCTTTTTTTATTAATTAATTTCGAGAAATAAGTTAAGTTAAGAGAGGTGCTTTGTTTTTGATTTTTAGCTTCTTTAAAAAAAATATTTTCAAAAATATTTGACATTCAGAATAAAGTTGTATATTTGCACTCGCTTAAAAACGATTTGAAGAGCTAAACTTGTAGATAATGAGAAAGTTAAAAGAATACAATATCTCTTTTGTGGGATTAAAACAAGGGCAGCATCAATTTGTTTATGAGATTGGCAAAGATTTTCTGGACTTGTTTGAGTATGATGATGTGAATGACCTTCATCAAACTGTCACAGTTGATTTGAACAAAAAGAGCACTTTACTTGAACTTCACTTTAAAAATGAAGGAATTGTGAATGTGAATTGTGACCTTTCAAATGAGCCCTTTGATATGAACATACAAGGAAATTTATTGCTTGTTGTTAAGTTTGGGGAAGAATTTAATGATGAAAATGAAGAATTGTTGATTTTGCCCCACGGAGAAAGTCAAGTGAATGTAGCTCAGTATATCTATGAGTTGATAGTGTTGTCAATTCCTGCCAAAAGGGTGCACCCTGATGTGGAAAATGGCACGTTACATTCTGAAATATTGGACAAATTGGAGGAGTTAAGCCCCAAAGAAACTGTTGAAGAAAGCAAAAACATAGACCCGAGATGGGAAAGTTTAAAGAAAATAATAATAACCGATAAAGAAAAATAAGAAATGGCACATCCTAAGAGAAGACAGTCAAAAACAAGAAGAGATAAGAGAAGAACACACGACAAAGCAGTAGTTCCTCAAATAGCAAAAGATCCTGTAACGGGTGAAAATCACTTGTATCACAGAGCTCATTGGCACGAAGGAAAGTTGTACTATCGCGGTCAAGTTTTGATAGACAACACCGAGAAAAGCGAGTAAATTCGGTATCATAATATATAAATTTTAAAGTTATTTTGGAAGAAGCCCTCTGAGAAGCGGGCTTCTTTTTTTGTTTGATTTTTAGTGATTTAGAATGTCTAAATAAAAAATAATTCTGAAAAAGTACATTTTTTTGCAAAAAAAACACTATCTTGGCGGGCAAAATTCGATTCGGCTTGGCTGAAAATGAAAAACAGAACATTTTTTTCAATCATCACAGAATTAAAAACAAATGAAAAAAATAACTTACGTTTTTTTGCTCTTGTTGCCGTTGTTGGGACATTCGCAAACCTTTTGGACATTAGAAAAGTGCATTGATTATGCCTTGGAGAACAACATTTCCATAAAACAATCTGAAATTGATTTACAGACAACGAGCGTTGATAAATTGCAGGCAAGAGGCGCTTTTTTGCCTTCATTAAACGGAAGTGTGATGTACAGTTTGAATGAAGGAAAAAATATCAACCCTGTGACGAACCAATTTGAGAACGCATTTTTTCAGTCAGCTTCGGGAGGCGTGAGTATGGAACTTACCTTGTTTGCAGGTTTGCAAAATTGGCGAAGACTTAAACAATCAGAACTTGGTCGTATTGCAGCACAATACAATCTTGATAAAATGAAAGATGACATCGTTTTGATGATAATCAATGCGTATTTAGAAATTCTTTCTAACAAAGAGCAAATCAAAATGTTAACCGTACAACTTGAATCATCAAAAGAAAGTTTGCAACGTACTCGTGATTTGATTGATGCAGGCTCTTTGCCCAAGGGAGATATTTATGAAGCTGAATCACAAATACTTACACAAGAACAACAAATCATCACTACTGAAAATGCTTTGTTCATTTCAAAAATGGGATTAGCACAATTGCTATTGCTTAAAAATTATCAAGAATTTGACATTGCTGATACATCTTTCGATATTCCCATAACAGATATTTTATCTAAAACACCTGCCGAGATTTTTGAAAGAGCAAAAGAAGTGCTTCAAGATGTAAAAATTGCGCGAGCGAATGTTGATTTGGCAGAAAATAACCTAAAAATCGCTCGTTCAGCTTATTCTCCACGACTTTCGGCTCAATGGGGTTATAATACTCGCTGGTCAAAAAACCAATTGCAAGATTTTTGGGCTCAATTAGATGCTAATAAAGGAATGTTTGCAGGTTTGTCGCTCTCTGTTCCTATTTTTAACGGTTTTTCAACGCTTGGAAACGTAAAACGTCAAAAACTGAATCTTTTAAAAAGCGAATGGAACAGAGAACAAGCAGAACTTACCACCGAAAGAAATGTTTATCAGGCATATACCGATGCTTCCAATGCCAAAAAATTATTTGAAGCAAGCGAAAAAACTGTGCAAGCCAAACAACAATCTTACGCCTATGCCAAAGAACGACACGACGTGGGACTAATGAATACTTTTGACTTCAATCAAGCTAAATATCAATATGAAAATGCTGAAAATGAAAGTATAAGAGCAAAATATCAATATATTTTTAAAATAAAAGTATTGGATTATTATTTTAATGGAATAAACATCAAAAATAAACTGTAATTTTTTTGAAACTCAATATTTTACCAAAATAAAACGATTTTATTTACGCATAAAATTCAACAAATAGAAAGAGCTATGAAAAAAAAGACTTTATTAATCATCGGAGCGATTGTTTTAGGATTGATTTTCTTAATTGTAGGAAAAAAAGCAGGCTGGTTCGGAGGAGAAACTGACGGAAAGGAGATTGAGTTTGAAAAAGTGTCATTAGCAACACTGACGCAGAAAGTTTCAGCAACAGGGAAAATACAACCTGAATTGGAAATTAAACTTTCATCAGAAGTATCGGGCGAAATCATTGACTTACCCGTTGTTGAGGGGCAAATGGTGAAAAAAGGAGATTTGTTGGCACGAGTGAACCCTGATGTGTACGAATCGGTGGTAAATCGAAGTGTAGCAGGACTTGAAACCGTGAAAGCATCGTTACAACAAGCCGAAGCAAGCCTGAAAGAAAGCGAAGAAAGTTATAAGCGTAACAAAATATTATTTGAAAAAGGCGTTATTTCTAAATCGGATTGGGATAAGGCTGTTTCAGCCTATGATATCGCCAAAGCAAACAGACAATCAGCGCATTACAACGTACAAAGTGCGATGGCAAGCGTAAGTGAATCGCGTGATAATTTAAGAAAAACTACCATTTTTTCACCCACCAACGGAACGATTTCTAAACTTGATGTGGAACTTGGTGAACGTGTTGTTGGAACAGTACAAATGACGGGAACTGAAATTATGCGTGTTGCCGATTTAAGCCGAATGGAAGTGGAAGTTGATGTGAATGAAAATGACATTGTAAAAGTAAGTGTAGGTGATAGTGCTAATATTGAAGTAGATGCGTATCTAAAAAAAATATTTAAGGGAACTGTAACAAACATCGCCAATACAGCAAATTCAACTACAAGTGTTGACCAAGTAACAAACTTCAAAGTAAAAATCAGAATTGAAGAGAGTTCATATCAAGATTTACTAAAAGACAAAAAAGCAGGATATTCCCCTTTCAGACCAGGAATGACCGCAACGGTTGACATACTCACAATGACCAAAAACGATGTTGTTGCCGTGCCTATCAGTGCCATTGTTATCAAAAAGATGTCAGAAATTAATCCCGATACGCCCAAAGAAGAAGCCGACAAACGCCAAGAAGCCGTATTTGTGATTAAAGACGGAAAAGCCGAACTTAGGGCTGTTTCTACTGGAATTCAAGACAATACCAAAATCGAAATTCTTTCAGGCGTAGAAAAAGATGAAGAAATCATTGTAGGTCCTTATAATTTGGTAAGTAAAACATTAAACAAAGGAGATAAAGTGGTGAAAAAGGCAACAGATGGCAAAAACAATAAGTAAAAACTTCCAAAAGGAAGCAATTCAACTTTCAATTTTTGGACTTTCAACTTAATTTCTTACTTTTGCAGCCTTTAATATTAAGAAAAATATGGTTTTACCAATTGTAGCTTATGGAGACCCCATTCTCAGAAAAGTAGGTGTGGATATCACAGCTAACTATCCCAATTTGAAAGAGTTGATTGCCAATATGTTTGAAACAATGGAAGCAAGTCACGGTGTTGGGTTAGCCGCGCCTCAAATTGGGTTGTCGATTCGTTTGTTTGTCATTGACGCTTCGCCTTTTGCCGATGATGACGAGTTAAGCCCAAAAGAACAAGATTTTCTAAAAAATTTCAGAAAAACATTTATCAACGCGCAAATCATTGAGGAAAGTGGCGAGAAATGGAATTTTAATGAAGGTTGTTTAAGTATTCCAGGTGTTAGGGAAGACGTATCACGTCATAAACAACTTACCATCAAATATTTAGATGAAAATTTCGTTCCGCAAGAACTAACTGTTGACGGATTGGCTGCACGTATCATTCAACACGAGTATGACCATATTGAAGGAATCTTATTTACAGATAAGCTTTCAGCCTTTAAAAAGCGGCTACTCAAAGGAAAACTCACCGATATTAGCAAGGGAAAAGTAAATGTAGATTACCGAATGCGTTTCCCTGATGTCAAGAGAAGATAAAATATGTTAGTCAAACAAATCCGCAAACACATCAAAATAAGTAGTTAATAAGTAAAATTTATAAATAAAAGAATGAATTTAAACAAGATTTTAGCCATTTCAGGAAAACCAGGATTATATCATTTGGAATCACAGACACGTACGGGTTTTTTAGCCACTTCATTATTAGATGGAAAACGAATTTCGGTGGGCATCAGAAACAATGTAAGTTTGCTCTCTGAGATTGCCATTTACACGTTAGAGAAAGAAGTGCCTCTATCTGAGGTTTTTAAAAATATTAAAGAAAAAGAAAACAACGGAAAAACAGCAATTTCTCACAAAGCTGACGACGCTTCTTTGGAGGAATATTTTTTTAGCGTACTTCCAAATTATGATGAAGACCGCGTGTATGCCAGCGACATTAAGAAAGTGATACAATGGTATAACTTGCTTCTTGAAAAAGGTTTTTTAGAGGAAACGGAAGTTCCCGCAGAAGAGAAAGAAGTTGAATAATAGACAGTAAAGACGGTGCAAAGCATCGTCTTTTTTTGTAAAGAAGTTACAGAAAGTAAAAAGTCAAAAAGGTTGGTTTTTTCGGAAAAAAGAGCTAAATAGATTGATGGAGACACTTTTTATAATATTTTGAATAACCACCTAAAAAGTAAATAATTTACCTTTGTTACATAATTGATTTTGTGTATTTTAAATATATAAAACTTTATTCTTCCTTATGAGAGTTTCTACAAAAACTGCTTTCCAAATTTTGTTATCCGTTGAAGGATGTGATTGTGTTTTTTGCGCACTTTTCTCGTAAAAAGAAAATTATTTGTAATAAAAAATCATAAAATTATCTGAATTAATTTGCAAGATTAAAAATATTTTTTACTTTTGCCTTGTGATGAAGCAGATGAAATTACATATAACTTCTTGGAACTTGGCAAGCCTTATGTTGTCAGGCGCTTCTGCTTACATTATTACCACTACGATTACCCCTCTTGGGGTTTAGTTATTCATATTTTCCATTTTTTTATTTTATTATTATTAAAATTTTCCTTTGAGTTGAAGGAATTTTACTTATTAATTAGTTTTTTACTATGATTATCATAAAATTTGGAGGTTCGAGCGTAGGTTCGGTAGAAAATCTTCATCTCGTAAAACATATTTTAAAGGATATTAATGAACCTTTTTTGGTAGTGGTTTCCGCTTTTTCAGGTGTTACTAATTTGTTGCAATCACTCGGTGAAAGTGCCTTACAAAACAACTACCAACAAGCATTGGAAGCTCTCAAAGACCGACATCTTTCAATGGTCAAGGGATTGCTACACATCAACCGACAAACACAAGCTTTGGTACAGGTACAGCGAACCATTTTGGAACTTGAAAGTTTATGCAATAGCGTGTATATGCTTGGAGAACTATCGGCTCGTACCCGTTCGCGATTGCTGGCACAGGGAGAGTTGCTTTCTTCGCAAATTATCTGTGAATTTTTAAAACAGGAAGACATCACGGTGAATTATCTTCCGTCAGATGAATATATTATTTCTTCAACTGATTATTTGAATGCCCAAGTAGATTTCAAAAAAACAGAAAAACTTTGTGCTAACATCTCCAAAGAGAAAAACTATATTGCCCCTGGTTTTGTTGCTCGAAACGCAAAAGGCGAATTGGTGGTTTTAGGGCGTGGAGGTTCGGATTACACAGCTTCTATTTTTGGATATTGCATTGATGCTCAAAAAGTTGAACTATGGAGTGATGTAAACGGAATGCAAAACGCGAATCCGCAATTGGTCAGAAACACCAAAGTCATTTCTGAAATGAGCTATGAGGAGGCTTTTGAAATGTCTTATTTTGGGGCAAAAGTGATTTATCCACCTGCAATTCGCCCTGCAATGGAAAAGAAAATTCCAGTATATTTAAAAAATACCTTATTTCCGAAAGATGAGGGAACGTGCATTCACGCCGTTGCGGGTAAAAGAACCGATAAAGTGCTGGGAGTTTCAACTTTGTCCGATATCAGTATGATAACTGTTTCAGGAATCGGATTGGCGGGTACAAAAGGAAGTGCTCGGAGAGTGTTTCAATCGCTTGAAAATGCAGATGTTAACGTGATTTTAATTACACAAAGTTGTTCCGAACAGAGCATTTGTTTTGCAGTGAAATCGGCAGATGCGCCACAGGCTGAAATCGCGTTAAAAAATCAGTTTGAAAAAGAAATTGAGTTGGGACAAATCAATCCGATTGATGTAACTTCAAATCACGTCATTTTGGCTTTGATTGGTGATAATATGAAACATCAAGCAGGACTTAGTGGTAAGGTTTTCAGTGCATTAGGTGCTAATGCTGTGAACGTACAAGCCATTGCACAAGGCGCTTCGGAACGAAATATTTCGGTGGTAATTGATGCCAAAGATGAACGCAAAGCCGTGAATGTGGTGCACGAACGCTTTTTTCAAGAAGTTACCAAAAAAGTACATCTATTTGTTATAGGAACAGGCAATGTAGGAACACAATTTTTAGAAATGGTCTATAATCAAGCGGATTACTGTCGTGAAAATCACGGGGTTGAATTGCGTTTGGTGTTGGTTGCCGATAGCAAAAAATATAAATTCAATGCCGAAGGATTGCCTCACGATGAAACGCTTTTGCTTAAAGAAGACGGAATCCCTTATGAAACTTCAGAGGACTTGGCTGAAATTATCATCAGTAAAAATTTACGCAATAGCATTGTGGTTGATAACACGGCTTCGGAAAATGTAAGTGGGTTGTATGAAACTTTTTTCAATCGTTCTATTTCAGTGGTTACGTGCAACAAAATTGCAGGAAGTTCTGCCTTAGCAAACTACACAAAATTATTGCGTTTGGCGAAAGATAAAAATTGTGATTTTCAATATGAAACGTCGGTTGGAGCGGCGCTTCCTATCATCAAAACAATTCAAAATTTACGCCTAAGCGGGGATAAAATTTCGCGTATTGATGCTGTGGTTTCAGGCAGTTTGAATTTCATTTTCAACAATTATGACGGGAAACAAGCTTTCGTCGATGTCGTAAAAACTGCCCAAGCGGAAGGCTACACAGAACCTGATCCGCGCATTGATTTAAGTGGTTTAGATGTTATCCGAAAATTATTAATTTTGACTCGTGAGGCAGGCTATTCCAAAGAAATTGAAGAAGTTACCTTTGAAAGTTTTTTGCCCGAAGCAGTTTCAAAAGTGGAATCAGTGGACGCTTTCTACGGCGTGTTACGTGAAAATGAAAATTTCTTTAAGGAAATGTATGACCAAGCTCAAGCCGAAAATGCTAAACTAAAAGTTGTTGCCCGATTTGAAAACAATCAAATGAGTGTAGCTCTGCAACGTGTAACATCTGATAGTCCGTTTTATCATTTGGATGGTAAGGACAATATCGTAGCGCTTTATACGGATATGTATTCTCCTGAACCTCTGATAATTAAAGGCGCAGGCGCAGGCGCAAAAGTAACAGCAAGTGGTGTCTTTTCAGATGTGATGTATGTAGTAAATAAACGAAGATAACTTATAAATAATTGAAAATGAGCATTAATAATAAAGTATGTGCCTTTGCACCAGCAACCATCGCTAATCTGAATGTAGGCTTTGATGTGCTGGGATTGGCATTATCAAACATAGGCGACAAGGTGGAAGTGATTCCTAATGGATTGAATTACAACCGAATAATTCAAATTGACAATCACGCTTCACTGCCAACTGATGTTAATAAAAATTCGTGTACGGTAGTCATTCAAAAGATGCAAGAATTTTTAGATGAAGTGGTTTTTGTTGATGTAAAAATCAAAAAAGGATTTGCTTCGGGTAGTGGTTTGGGTTCAAGTAGTGCAAGCAGTGCAGCGGCAGCTTTTGCATATAACACATTGTTAAACAATCCGTTCACTCGTGAAGAGTTGTTGCCTTTTGCTGCCGAAGGTGAGCGTGCTGCTTGCGGATCGGCTCATTATGACAATGTTTCGCCCGCATTGCTCGGAGGGCTGGTGTTGTTACATAACGCCAAACCTGTGCGATTGCCCGTGCCTATGGGACTGCACGCAGTTTCTTTCTTTCCGAATATTGAAGTGAACACATCGTCATCACGAAGCATCGTTGCCAAACACGCGTCATTAGATGTGGTTAGCAAGCAAGTTTCATCAATGGGAACTTTCATTTCAGGATTGTATCAAAATGATTTAGAGCTTATTAAGGCTTCTTGCAAAGATTTTTTAGTAGAACCTTTTCGTAAAATTTTAATCCCATATTTTGATGAAATGCGAGAGGTTTGCTTGAAAGTAGGAGGCATTACTTTCGGAATTTCAGGCTCAGGACCATCTGTTTTTGCATTAGCTCCTAATCGAGAAACAGCAGAGAATATATTGAAAGAATTTAACGAAATTTACGCAGGAAAAGGCATCGATACGCTTTCTTTTGTAGAAGATTTGCAAAACGGAAAAGGAGCTTTTATTTGTGATGAATACTAATTATTTTGCTAAAAATCAAATAGATATATATTTTAATCAATTTTAAAGAAAAGAAAAAATGAATTTTTACAACATAAAAGACCACTCGGAAATTGTTTCATTTAAGGGAGCAACTTTACAAGGTTTAGGCAAAGAGAAAGGATTATTTGTGCCTGAACATTTGCCTCGATTATCGGAGGATTTTTTCAAAAGCATAGAAGAAAAAACAGATTTAGAAATCGCCATTACAGCGCTTTATCCGTTTGTAGAGGGCTCGCTTACCAAAGAAAAATTATCGGAAATTCTCGATGAAGTGTTTTCTTTCAAAACGCCCGTAGTTCCTATCTTGGAAAATACGTCTATTTTAGAATTATTTCACGGTCCTACAATGGCTTTTAAAGATGTGGGAGCACGTTTTATGGCAAGATGTTTAGGCACTTTTTCTGATAAACAGCGTCCTGTAACGGTTTTGGTGGCTACTTCGGGCGATACAGGAAGCGCTGTGGCTCACGGATTTCATAACGTGGAAGGAGTGCGTGTGATTATTCTTTTCCCGAAAGGAAAAGTCAGTCCGTTTCAAGAATTTCAGATGACATCTTTGGGCGGGAATATTACAGCTGTGGAAGTAAGTGGCACTTTTGATGATTGTCAAGCCCTTGTGAAACAAGCCCTTCACGACAATACGTTACATCAAGAACTTGCTTTAAGTAGTGCTAATTCCATTAACGTAGCCCGTTTTTTACCACAGATGCTTTACTATTTCTTTGCTTACAAACAGTTGAAAGCGATTTTAAAAGACAAACGGTGGGTGGTTTCCGTGCCCAGTGGCAACTTTGGTAATCTTACGGCTGGACTTTATGCGCAAGCAATGGGACTTCCGATAGAGCGATTTATTGCATCTACAAACGCAAACGACACCTTTTTGCGTTATGTAGAAAGTGGTGAGTATCAGCCCAAACCGTCCGTAAGCACCTATTCCAATGCAATGGATGTGGGTGACCCAAGTAATTTTGTTCGCATACAAGAACTTTTTGGAAATCAACACGAAAGAATAAAAAAAGAAATACACACAGCAACTGTTTCTGATACGGAAACTCTTGATGAAATCCAAAGAATATATGCCCAAACAGGTTATATTTTAGACCCACACGCTGCGGTAGGACACCGATTGTTGGAACGATTTTTAACTTCTTCCGATTATGGAACGGTTTTAGGTACGGCACATCCATCGAAATTTGATGAAGTAATTCAAAAAGTTATACCTGAATTTGAATCTCCAAAATCTGATTTGAGTAATTGTAGCAAAAAAAGTATTGAAAATAGTTACGATGAGTATAAGTCTTTGATTTTAAATTGATTGTTGTTTGTTAAATAAACAGTCAAGTTCTTAAAAAGGCTCGGTAATTTTTGTAATTAAATGCTTTTTTAATCATTTTCTTTGCGTTTTTTTCTTCGTTCTTCGGCAATTTTTTCAAAATTAATTTCAAAGGCAGGAGGTTGCTCTTCCAACTCGTTGTTCGCAAAAGCTCGGAATAAAATACCTTCAATGAGAAAATCTTCGGTGTTTTCAGCGGGGTTGTATTCCGTTTTTAAAGAAATATCATAAAACCACGCCGTGCTATTATACATAAAAGCATTCCAACCGTTGCGTAAATCCTTAACTAATTGATATGCCGTTCGTCCCGTTTGTCTATGGATAAGTTTAACCAAAATTCGACCTTGCGAACGAGACAATTTTTTCAGTTCATCGGTAAATCGGTCTTCAATGTATTTTTGCATTCGTTTGGTATACACCTTCTTGGAACGCTTGTTTTTCATCGTGTCCATTGTCTGTTCCATAATATGCAAACGCTCGGCAGCAAGTTTGGCGTACGGATACACTTTCTTTACCCTACTGCGCAAAATTAGGTACTGCTTGCGAGCTTCTTCGCTTGGGAATCTCGGTTCTTTTTCAAAAACAAATACTTCGGCAAGTCGGATAGTATCAACGAATTGGATGTTTGAATTCTGATATGTCGTGTCGGTCTGAGCAAACACGGAAAAGGAAATCATCACCGTGCATACAACCGAAAAAAATAGCTTCATTATACGATTAATTTTATCTTTTTAGGAAACAAAAGTACGAACTAAAACAGTAGAAAGCAAAAAAACTTAAAAATCCACTTTAATTAGGTGACGAAAATGGAATATTAACATCGAAAATTTCTAACAATATTTTTTCTGTATATTTTTTATAAAGTGTGATGATTTGTGGAGTTATTTCATAAAATTTTTCCCTACCTTCTTTGATATGGAATCTTATCAATCCATCGTTTATTTTTTTGAACGAAAAGTTACCAACAATCATATCTTTTTGCCAATCAAACTCTTGTTGAAACATATACGCATACGAAAGTAGCTGATATGCTTTGCTGTATTTAAAATCACTGATGAGCAAATCCCAATCTGAAATCCCTACATTAGCATTTTCAACCCTACCTGTTTTATAATCAATGATATGCAATGTATTGTTTCGTAAATCAACACGGTCGATAAAACCTTTTAAATATACAGGAAATGGTATTTTTTCGCTCTCAAAAGGTACTTTTATTTTCTGTTCAAGGTGCAACACCACAATTTCTGTTCCTTTACGGATTTCAGCAACTTCAAAATCAAGAAATCGGTTGATATATTCTTCTATAACATTGAAAATCAATAAGTTTTTTCCCGTTTTGAACTCAGAGTTTTTATATTTTTCAAGAAAATATTTTTCGACTAATGAGCGTACTTTTGGACGCATTTCTTTGAAATTTTCTTCTTTTAAAATATTGTTTTTCAGCGGATTATAAAGTTCTTCCAGTGTTTTGTGAACAATATCACCAAAAGTGCGTGCCTCCACAGTTTCTTCTACTTCTCTTTCTTCATAAACTTGCAATACATATTGCTGATAAAAAACAATTGGATTTAAAATATAAGTGGTTATGGCAGAAGGAGATATCCCATTTTCAGCAAGTTCTTTCAATCGATTTATAATATCTTCATTTTTGGTTATCGTAATTTTTGCAGGCACAGCGGGATATACTTCGGGAGCTTTGATTTGGTGTATGATTTGATGTGTTGGAATTTTTTCTGCTAAAAGTTGTAAAATAAATCGGCTTTTTTCCTTGCTCTTCAAGCTGTTGGTTTCCGTATCGTAAATGAGATGTATTTTATTGGCTCTCTGTAAAATACGATAAAAATTATAGCTATAAACAGCATCGCGCTCTTTGTAAGTGGGCAATTCCAAAAAATATTTCACGTCATACGGAATGAGTGAATTTCCACTTTTTCCCAACGGAAGCACTCCTTCATTGACCGAAGTAATGATAACATTCTCAAAATCAAGGCTTCGACTTTCTAAAACTCCCATAACTTGCAGTCCTTCAAGAGGTTCTCCAACAAAATTTAGTGAACTTTTTTGCAGTACGTCCAAATAAAAATGATACAATGTTTTTACTGAATCGATATATCCAAATTGGTTTTGCAATTGGTTTAATTGATTGAAAAGCAAATAGAAACGATAGGCATACTCCAATACTAAACGATGCTTTTGGTCTTCACTTTCAGCGTTTTGTTTGATAATGTAAACTAATGATAACGCATTGTCAATCAGAGTTTTTATGAAATTTTCATTTTTTTCAGGGAATAAAATATCAATAATTTCTCTTTGTGCTTCGGGTGTAGCTTCAAGAATTTTTTCACGCGTTAAGTAGTTGATATTACGTTCTTTAATGTAATCTGTTATGGCATTTATACCTTCGTCAGTGAAAGCATTTCGCAAAAAAGGTTGTGTGATGAGGTTTAGCACGTCTTTGTGGTAAAAACTTTTTGATAAATGTAACCGAAAAAAAGCTACAAACAAATCATTCAATGGAGTTTGTTGTAGCGGATACCCCATTGTGATATTTACCGACATATCTGACTTAATCGACTGTAACATAGGAATTAACAAATTTTCATCGGCGATGATTAAAGCTGTTTTTTCCAATTCAGGGTTCTCTTGTTTTTTCAGAAGTTCAGCAACCGTATGTGCTTGATTAATGCTTCTTGGAACTCCTGTAATGTAAATTTCTTTGGTTTTTAAGTAATTGTTTTTAAGCCATTTAGGTTTATGAGTTTCATAATATCGCCAATTTTTCAGGTATTTACGAATAAAATAACCTGCATCGTGTTCTTCCGAAGTGATGAAATGTTCATCAATATCCCAATAAATTTCTGATTTAGAATCCATTAGAATAGAATGAATTACTTTTTGTTCAGCTTTCGACAAAGCATTGAAACCTACGAAAATATGAATTTTATGAGAATTATTTTGAATGTAATTTGGTAGTTTTTCAACAGCCTTTTTAGCGATAAACCCCGAATACCCTTTGTTTTGAGCGGTAAGTTTTTCATTAAAAGCAAAGTAATAATCTCCGAGCGTATTCCAAAATTCAAGATGTTTTTGTTGCATTTCGGTCAGTTCATCGGCACCCGACCAATGTTCGGCTTCTTTGAGGGCGTGGATGTATGGGAAAATTTTTTCAGGAGGCACTAAATATTGGTCAATTTCGCTAAAATCTTTCAATAAAGTTTGTCCCCAGCCTATAAATGATTCAAAATCATCGGGTTCTTTTTTGCAAACGGATTTATAAGTTTCATAAAACTCAAACAAAAGAGGCAATCCACTGAGGTTTTCTACGCCCGAAATCCGACTGAAAAGGTCTGAAATTCCGATAAATTCGGGGGCTATGCTTGGTTTAGAATTTAACTGAGCAAAATATTTTTTTAAAAACAAAATAGGACGCTTTCCTGATGTTACAAAAATCAGATTTTCAGCCTCATTAGGAAAATTTTCTAATACGTCTACAACTACATCTTTTAAATAACTCATTGATAATTATTGTATTGCTTTTTTTGAAAACTTTTGAATTTATTTTTCTGTTGAATTCATCGGAATACCATCATTTTTCAGAGCTTTGATAGCTACTTTTCCTACCGTAAGCCCTTGAACTACAATAGAAAACAACACAACAATGTACGTTATTTCGAGCAAAACATCTCGGACTTCTCCAACGTTCATCGGAATAGACATTACCAGCGCAATAGAAACTCCGCCACGAATTCCGCCCCAAACCATCGTAATGAGCGAACCTCTCGAATAGGTATTTCTTCGTCTTAAAATAGTTTTGGCAGGCAGGTAAATAGCCAAAGCTCTTGCTAAAAGACAGATAAAAATAGTGATTCCTCCAAGTAAAAACTGTTCGTATAAATCGGGAAGAATCAACAATTCAAATCCGATGAAGAGGAACAAAATAGCATTCATTATTTCATCAATCAGTTCCCAAAATTTGCTTAAATAGTCGCGTGTATTGTCGCTCATTGCCACTTTTTTGCCATAATTCCCAACGATTAATCCCGCAATTACCATAGCCAGCGGAGAGGAAACGTGTAAATCTTTGGCTATCAGAAATCCTCCCATTACAATGGAAAGCGTCAGTAAAACACTTACGTGGTAGTCATCGACTTGTTTCATCAGTTTGGAAGCAATCATTCCTAAGAGAACGCCCAGTAAAACTCCACCACCAGCTTCTATCAAAAATAATTTAGAAATAGACGCAAAGGAAGGTTCAAACGAGGTGTCGGTTGCCAATTTCAGTACTACGGCAAACATCACCACAGCAACTCCATCGTTGAAAAGCGATTCACCGGTGATTTTCGTTTCGATGCGTTTTGGCACTTTGGCTTGCTTCAAAATTCCTAAAACCACAATAGGGTCAGTTGGGGAAATAAGCGTTCCGAAAAGCAAACAGTACACATAAGGAATTTTGATACCTACAAGCGGAGCCGCATAGTAAAGCAAAGCGGAAATAATAAATGCCGATAGCACCACACTCAATGTTGCATAGGTCAAGATAGGAGCTTTATGTTCTTTTAAGTCTGAAAAATTAATGTGCAAAGCTCCCGCAAAAAGCAGAAAATTAAGCATTGCTCCCATCAAAATTTCTGTAAAATCAAAATTCAGGATTAAGTTCGTTAAATTTTCAGTTAATGTTGGAAAAAGTTGATTGCCTAACAATCGAACACTCACAGAAACTATCATAGCAATCACCATAATTCCGATGGTTGTAGGAAGTTTTAAGTATCGTAAATTTATGAAAGAAAAAGCTGATGCTAAAACAATTAATACCGAAAAAGTATAATATAATTCCATATAAAATAATTTTTGCACAAAAGTACAATTATTTTAAAAAGGAACAACTTTCAGCGTTTGAAAATGAGGGAATATTTTCCAAAAATAAACTATTTGGGAGAGGGAACAACACAATCCGCTTGGGGCTTTATCATCAAATTCATATTAGAAGGTGAAATATACGGAATTCCTAATGCTAATCCGCGGAGAATGAACAAAATTCCGATGAGGATAATCACAAACGGAATGGCTTTTTGAATGTATTTTTTTGTTTTCTGACTTAAAAAATTTCCTAAATAAATTGTGGCAGTCATCAGCGGAACAGTGCCTAAACCAAAAGCAAACATATAGAACACAGAATCAAGTAAATCGGTTTGGGCTAATGCTCCAAACAACGCCATATAAACCAATCCACAAGGAAGAAATCCGTTGAAAAAACCAATCAAGAAAACTGAAAAAGCGTTCTTCTGCCGAAGTTGTTGCCCCAAAGCATATTTGATTTTTCCTATTAAAAAATAAATTGGTTTTGCAAATATGTTTAATCTTACGTTTGTCAATGAAAATAGGGCAATTAAAACCATCAAAACGCCTACAATGATTGAAAAAGTCTGCTGATAATCCCGAATGAAAAGTCCCTTTCCGAGCAGCCCAAAAAGCAATCCCAAAGATACATACGAAAGCGCTTTTGCGAAGTGATAGGTTGCGACTTGGAAAACTTTTTTGACTGGCTTTTTGTGTTCCAACGGAAGCAAAAGAGTCAAAGGACCGCACATTCCCACACAGTGGAAACTTCCTAAAAAGCCTAATATGAAGGCAGTATAAAACATTTATTCTATATTGATGTTTTTAATTGATAGGTAGTCATTTCCGTTGAATGTATAACGAACCTCAACATTCCAACGCCCTGTAACTAAAACGTTCATAGGAATTAACATCATTTTATTTTCCACCTGTAACGGAATTTTAAAATCACGTTTCTGGTCAGATGGGCGGTAAAATGAAACTGTCCCCAACACATTTTCTCCACCTATTTTATCAGGAAAAACCAATGTAACTCCCTCATTTGAAGGATTGATTTGAACGGACATTTGCTCGCTATCCGTTTTTTCAACAGCATTTTTTCTTCCTTGATATTCAACTTCTTTTTTATAGTAATCTTGTGTAACAAAATCGTGGTCGTATTTTTTATTTACCGACATTGTAATAACAAAATACATTATAAAAGCAATAAAAAAGGCAAAAGCAATCACTATGCCTGTTCCCCAACTTATTTTCATTGTGAAATGTTTTTAGCTCGCAAAGGTAAGGCATTAAAGGCAAACTAAAAAGCAAAATTTGAAAAAGTTTCTGAACGGATTATTTTTCCCATTGAAAAGGAAAAAGCACTGATTTTGTGTGGCTTTCTTCCATAAATTTCTCCATTTTTTGAACAATTTTTGGATATTTTTCAGCAATATTTGTGGTTTCGTAAGGGTCATTGTTCAAATCATAAAGCTCAATAGGGGCATTTTTATTGGCATCAACATTCAAGCGCACGGCTTTCCAGTTTTTGTAGCGCACAGCCTGTCGCCCACCCATTTCGTGAAATTCCCAATATAGGTGCTTATGTGTTTTTTGTTTTTTTCCTAATAGTGTAGGCAAAAAAGAAACTTGATTTTTGGTCGATTTATGTTTCACGCGAGCAATATCGGCAAAAGTGGGCAGTATGTCCCAAAACGCTCCAATGTGATGACTGACGCTTGCTGGGCGAATTTTTCCTTTCCAATACACAATAAAAGGCGTTCGTATGCCACCTTCGTATACGTCGCGTTTAAATCCTCTCAATCCGCCTGTTGAATTGAAAAATTCGGGGTCGGCGCCACCTTCACGATGCGCTCCGTTGTCGCTGGCGAAGATGATGAGTGTGTTGTCATCCATTCCTTTTTCTTTAAGTAAGGAACGTATCTCTCCTATGTATTTGTCTAAACGCGAAACCATTGCAGCGTGCGTGGCGTGAGGATAAGGTTGAGACATATAGCCTCCGAAATTTGGAAAATCAAGAGTTATTTTGTCATAATCTTTTCCTTGATAAGGTTTTTCAGGTAAATAGCGATAAGAATCGAAAATACTATCTTTCGGAACAACCAATTCGGCGTGAGGCAAAGTGTAAGTTAATAACGTAAAGAACGGTTTTTCAGCCGATTGCTTTCTGATGTATTCAAGTGCTTTTTGATGGATAAGGTCTTCGGCATAGATTTCTTGACGTTTGTAATTTTCATTCTCCGTTAGTTCTACCTTTTCATTGTCGTGCCACAAAAAAGCAGGATAACGGCGGTGCGCTCTGAATTGGGAATTATATCCGAAGAAAGTATCAAAGCCGTGCAACAACGGATTTCCTTCTGAGGCAACCGTTCCCAAAGCCCATTTTCCGAAAACACTTGTGTTATATCCCGCAACTTTTAAAATTTTAGCTATGGAAGGCGAATCGGCGAGAATAGGAGCTTGTCCGTCAATTGGAGTGGCAACTTCTTTATTTCCGCGAATATGCGTTTCACCTGTGTTTTGTCCCGTAATAAGAGAAGCTCGCGAAGGAGCACAAACGGGCGCGCCTGAATAAAAATTAGTAAATTTCATTCCTTCATCGGCAAGTTGAGAAAGATGCGGTGTTTTGATAATCTTTTGCCCGTAAGGCTCAATGTCTCCATAACCCAAATCATCGGCGAGAATGAAAATAATATTAGGCAAAGGTTCTGTTTGTGCCCAAGAAATACTTCCTAAAAAGAACAACAAAAGAAGTAAAAATCGTTTCATAGCAAAATATTTTGGTTGTTTTGGAATGGATTTAAAGCGCAAATATACAAAATTATTGATTAAATGTCCAATAAGTCAATTTCGTTTAAGAAAAAGCTCTTATGGCAATATTTCAGATTTGGAAAGACTGGAAAAAGAAATAAAACGAAAGGAATTGAAAAAAATAATAATTTGATAAAATTAAGAAATTAGATGAGAAATAGATGTTTCATTTAACATATTAAAT
>JBGYFE010000101.1:0-15089 GCA_041819925.1 Capnocytophaga sp. | reverse complement strand
TTAGAAACGAATAGTGAATTAGAAAAGTGGCAAGAATTTACACCAGAAAATCGTAAATTTATTCGAGACCCGATGCCCGAAGAAATGCGTAATTTTTTGCTAACAGTGGTGGATTACGTCGTTCCTGTGGAAAGTGGCTATATTTTGATTACGGGCAAAAATTTTGAAGGAGAAGAACGAAGCCGACTAATGGCAGGAGTTTCATTAGTTGTTGAAACAGGATTAACTTTTACCGTTGTTGGAAAAGGGTTTTATAAGATTGGAAAAGGTGCATTAAAAGCAGGAACAAAAACTTTAAAAGCTGTTGAGAACGGTAGAGAAATTGTAGGGAAAGTAATTGATACTGGAACGGAGAAGGTTAGTAAAGCTATTAATCTTTTAGATAGATTTACGAAAATAAAAAATAAATTACCTATAAGTACCGACGGATGGTTAATGGGAAAATTTGTTAATGGTGTTTTAGAAGTCGTTGATAACACTAAAATAGCTCAAACTTGGGATTACATAATCACCACAAAAGGTGAAATATTAGTTGGCAGAAAACATTCTTGGTTATCAAAAGGAGAAGATGTTTTAGCTGCAGGAGAGTTAAAATTTAGAAATGGAAAACTTGTAGATATAAATAATGCATCCGGACATTATCTTCCATCAACGAAAGAAGCAAGTAACTTTTTGAAAATTTTCATAGAAGCAGGAGTAGATGTAAAAGATGCTACATTAACAATTTTTAAAGAAAATGGAACGATATATAAACAAATTTCTCCCAATTCAAAAGAACGAATGTTGTATATAAAATAAAAAGTTTATGTTTTTAATGTGTTGTAAAAAAAAAATAGAGTTAAATTCAGTTATATGGGAATATATGTACCCTTACTTTTTAAGATTTTCAATAAAACATAATATTGATTGGACAGTATGGAATACAAAAAATATAGTTTTTATACCCATAGAGAAAAAAGAGGAATTAATTTTTATGCTGGAAAATATTTTTGAGGAACTTATGAAAGAATGTTATAATAAACCAACACAGAGACAAATAACAAAACATTCCTCTCGTTTTGAAAAAATTATTTTTAAAGAAAAAATATATATACTCAATTATGCTACTGATATTGTTGGTATAATTGGTTATAGGCTTAACCATATAATAGAAGAAATTATAAAGGCATAGAATTTATGCAAATATTATATAAAAATTCTGCTTGCGACACGAGTTTCTTATTAACAAAATTTTTTCATAAATTTGTAACACGTTCTTTGGCATACTAATTTTTGTAGCAACGGTGTTTTCTCGGGCGTGGGTTACGTGCAAGTGCCGTATTTGTTGGATACGAAAATAAAAGTAACCTTTGACGGAATTACGCTGAACACCGAACGCCAGCTTATTGCAGGGAAACTCGTAACGACCTATGATAAGACAGAGAAAAATATTTTTGAAATTCCAACTTCGGATTTTTTAAAAGATTTATTTGATGTTGGCAGAAAAATCAATGAAATTCTTGAAGACGGAATTGTAACAGAAGAAGAAAAATCTACTTTTAAAGATTTAGTAAAAAAGGAAAATAGTATTGTAAATCAAATTCCTAAGACAGAAGACAATAAAGACGTTTTAGATGCATACGAAGAAAAAAATACAGCTAATGCGTCGTTTATAAACGATAATTTTGGTACGGATAAAGAAGTTACACAAGAAAAAGAAGATGTAAACGTTCCTCAGTCGGTTGTACAAGTCAATAAAAAAATAAAAGATATCATCAAAGTAACTATTGTCTCAGAAAAGGACTTTGAAGAAAATATAGAAGAAGATATATTTATTCCGAGTTATTCAGGTGTTCCTATTAAATTTACAAAAAAAGTAGAAGTTCTCAGATTAGATAACAGAGGAGGTGTTACCGCCTTCAAAATAAATAATGAAACCTATTTAGCAACGACCTCTTTGGGTAAGTTTTATGGTTATCTTCCTAAAAGAGCCACCGATAGTTTGTCTTTACAAGGGACAAAGAGCATTAATTTAACGGAAGAAAGTAATGCTTTTTTACAAAAGGTAAAGTTTAAAGATTATATCATTGCAACAAAAGGAGACGATGTTGTTTCTTTTGCTAAAAGAATTGAAGGGAATGGAGCTGTTTTTGATTGCCTTTGTAAATATTCTTGGAAGGAAGAAAGTTCATATAAAACTATTGAAACAGCGGTTAATACACATAAAAAAATAGTCCCAGAATATGCCTCTGCTCAAAATTGTGAAGGAACTGCTTGCCAAACAGAAATAAATTTAGAAGGTTTAGGAAGTTATATTTTTTTAGGACTCAGCAAAGATTTAACAAATTATCCTGAAAAATTAAAACAGTTAGAAGAATTAAAACAATATTTAGACGCTGAAACCAAAGGAAAAACGTACGCAATTTATGACCCTAATACTGTCTTAGAGAAGCAAATACAAGGAAGTAATAAAGCTTACATTCAATATTTTAAAGACAATAATATTTATAGTATTAAGGACTTTAAGACAAAATTAAAGTACAAAAATTTTTCAAGAGATGTAGCAATTATATTTTCTACGGAAGATTTACGCAGAGAAATACCTGAAAATTATAACGCTCAAAGCTATGATTTTCGTTATAAAGATGGTAGAAAGTACGAATATTCATTTGCGGATTTAACCATACGCTATGAATATATGTTTTTGAAGTTTCAAAACGATGAAACCATTGTAAGGGTCATAAAACAACGAGAACGGGAAGGCACTGCCCAAGCGATAAGCACCCACGAAGGCTATGAGCAGTATGTTGGCAAATATGGCACGAGTTCTGCTGTTTTCTTTTGGATGGGAGAAGTTTTTTTGGAAATAGCTGACCCTGTGCAGGTTACGCAAGCCACGAAATTGGTTAGAACTTTTCTTAAAAGTGCAAAAAACATTGAAGAATTTTCAAAACAAAGCATTGAAAATAAAAGAATAGTAAACGAACTTTTTGAAAAATGGCAGACAAATAAAAACAAATTTCCTGACGATTTTGTTAAAGAACAAGACAAAATTTGGAAAGAGGTAGAACTCGCAAATGAACTGGCGAGAGTTAGTGGGAAAGGTGTTGATGATGTAAAAGAAATAGAGCGTATCAAAACTTTAAGAAAAACAAACTTCTCAAAGCGCATAGAAGAATTAGGAGGAGATTTAGATAAAAATAAAATATCTTTAACTGAAGGAAGAGTTGGAGCAGATTTGGAAGAAAAATATGGATATTTTAAACGATTTAAATCAACTGAAAATAGAAAAGGAGATTGGATTTCTTTGAGTGGCAAATATAGAGGAAAAACTTTCGATGAATTTGGAGGAGAAATAAACGAGTTTGCTTTAAATGAATTCAAAAGAAAGCCGAGTCAAAAGGCAAAGTATTTTAAATCAATAGATACACACTTTATCAAGGCGGATTATGTTATTTTGAATTTAGGACAAATGAAAAAGATTTATCCAGAACTATATGATGAAACATTAGAATATATTATAACAAAATACGGAAATTCTAAACTTATAAACATTACGAAATAATGGGATGGGAACCTATTTTTTATTATGACAAGGAAATTTATTCTGAAAATCAAATTATTTCTTGGATGCAAAAATTTATGGAGCTTTTCTTAAAAGAGAAGGAGCATCCAAGATGGTTTTATGATGTATTGAATGACCTACACGGAAATTTTTATGTACCTCACGGTAAGTATTTTTTTGATGAAGAAATTATTGATAATAATTCTGTACGATTGAAATATTGTATAGAAATGCTTGATTTAACAATTCATAAAATGAAAAATATCACAAAAAAAGATTTTTTTGATTTTATTAGAAAAGACTTAGTGGGAACTTGGTGTGATATTTCGGATAATTTTTATCAAACAGAGGATTTTTTATATAATGAAAAAAATTATAATGAATATTTTATACAAGTATTGGAAAAATTGGGAGAAATAATGAAAGAACATTATAAGTCATTGAATATAAAGTGATTTTCGAACGAAGTTGTGGAGAAAATAATGAGAGTAAATTAGCGGGAAGAGCAGAGTAAAAATACTGAATAAGTTTGTGTATGGTAGTGATGATATGAGTAAATTTGCCATTGAGTTTAGAAAAACATTACCACAACCTAACCACAGAGGAAATGTAGCTGTATTTGAATATATTGATGAACAAGGAAATTTGGTAAAAAAGGCTTTTACAACGGAGGTTGGAAATGAAACACACGCGGAACAACTTGCAAAACAATGGTTTGAAACGAACAATATTCCAAAAACCAATGTAAAAAGAATTTATAGTGAGTTAGAGCCTTGTGAATTAGGTTCTCAATGCAAAAAATGCTCAATGAAGAGTTTCAACAAGCTCAAAAGAGTTATTCATTTGAATATCCTGGTGCAGATAACGATTCAAAAGAAATTATCCAAATAAGGCGTCAATCGATACAAAATCGGTATAATAAATTATCAGAAATTTTAAGAAGTAAATAAAATTATGAAATTAATGAAATTACACATAAAAGACAATATAAAAAATAAATTAGATGCAGAAACAGCCTTTTTTATAGAAAAAATTGGAATACCTGATAAAATAGGTGCATTAGGAGGAATATTTTATACTCTTCCTATTGATGTTTTTTTAGTTGACAATGAAAATATAGTGATTGCAGAAAATAAGTTGACTAAAATAACACATTATTTAATCATAAATTCAAAAACAAAAGTCATTTACCAACAATGGAATTATGATGAGCAGAGTAATTTAGTGTTCATTAATTCAAGTTATAAACAACTAATTATTTCTAATTATGTGTATTTTAATGTAATAAAGAAACTTATTTTCTCGGAAAGTTTAGGGGCTTATTATGATAATTCACCAGAAGGAGGAAATTTTGAAAAATATGCTAATGTTTTGGAAATGCTTATCAAAGACATTGATGAAAGAGCCACAAAAGAAGGTGTTTGGCATTCTTTAATTGAAGAAATGAAATTGGGAGTTATTTAAACTTTTTGAAAAATGGCAGACAAATAAAAACAAATTTCCTGACGACTTTGTTAAAGGACAAGACAAGATTTGGAAAGAGGTAGAACTCGCAGAAGAACTCGCAAGGGTTGGTGGGAAAGGTGTTGATGATGTGATAAATACCCTCGCTGGCGTGAGTGTTCCACTTGTGTCCATTTTGAGGTATGAGCAAGATGCTCGCACCAGCGGGGTGAAACCTTTCTTCACGTAGAGCGGATTTTTACGAGGTTTAATGGATTTAAATTGTTGATAATTAGATGTAAATATTAGATATTACTCGAAAAGTTTTAATCTATTTGGGGATTATGACAAAGTTCTTGAAAAAAGTTTAAATAGCTTTTTGTTATATTTCAAAAAAATAGTAATATTGCACGTCATTATTAATAATAATTTTATGGAGGCACAAAAAGTTGATATGTTTATTGTTACCAACGCTAAATACTTCAAAAGTGAATTAATTCCGCAAATTCGTCAGCGTTTGCTTGAACTTGATGATTCTCGTTGGATAACCTTACAGTCTCTTCAATTTAAAGACCCTACAACTTCCTTATTGGTTTCTATTTTTGGAGGACATCTTGGAATTGACCGTTTCTACATCGGAGATGTAGGATTGGGCATAGCAAAACTTCTGACCTGTGGAGGTTTTTACATTTGGTTCATAGTTGATTGGTTTCTGATTATGGATGCTACTCGTGATAAGAATGTAGAACTTTTACAATCAGTTGTTTCATAGTTGAAAGCAAGGCAGTTATATATTTTTTCGGCCTTTTTGTGTTTTGTAGGGTGGGGCTGGCTGCTTGCCAATATCTTTCTCCATAAACATAGGGTTGGTGTGGTTATGTGTGTGTCGAAAAGCATCACAGATGTGCCCTGTCCGTCTTGCGGAACAACGCGTTCTGTTTTGTCTTTTTTTGAGGGAGATTTTATAAAATCGCTTTATTGGAATCCGTTGGGAGTGCTTGTTTCTCTTGTATTATTAGTTTTCCCCTTTTGGATTTTGTATGATTTGTTTTTTCGTAAGAAAACATTGTATCAGATGTATGTGATTTTTGAAAATTTCTTTAAAAAACCATATTTTTACATACCTTTTCTTGTTTTATTACTTCTAAATTGGATTTGGAATATCTATAAAGGGCTATGATTGAGAAAAAAAAATTATATTACAAGTTAAACGATAATGAAAAGGAAAGGGCTTCGGGAAGCTACCTGATGTCAGTAATTGCCATCATTGCAGGAATGCCGCTTCCTATTATTAATCTGTTAGCTACATTTATTTTTTATTTGGCTCATAGAAAAAGTTCCTACTTCGTGCGTTGGCATTGCACACAGGCTTTGATGTCTCAATTATCTGTATTTCCGATAAATACGGTAGGTTTTTGGTGGACAATCTCTGTGTTTTTTGGTAGTGCAGAGGTAACAAATGCTTACATAGCTTACTTGATGTCGGCTTTTTTCTTCAACTTTACGGAATTTTTGGCAACAGTTTACACAGCTGTGAAAGTGCGTAAAGGAGAGCATCTTTCTTGGTGGTTTTACGGAGATATAACGGATTTTGTAGTAAGAAAATAATGAACAAAATATTTGTTAGAGGATTTATAATTTTTATCCCGTTTTTCGGGTTGTGGTTTCTTTTGCAACAAATCAATTGGGTTGAAATATTCCGCATTGATACTTTTAAGGGTAATAAACACATCGAAAAAATTGAAAAAGAATTGGGAAAGATAATGATTTCTCAATTCAAAATGGAAAACGAAGAAGTTGAAATCCCTTATATTGTTGAAACTGTGGATAGTTTGGTAACAAAAATTTGTGAATCAAATGCTATTGACAGAAAAACGCTTCGGGTGTATGTTTTAAATAGTCACGAGGTAAATGCTTTTGCGCTTCCTGACCGTCAGATGGTTGTTTATACAGGGCTGATTGAAAAAACACAACAACAAGAGGCGTTAAGTGGCGTAATTGCACACGAAATGGCGCATATCGAGAAAGAGCACGTGATGAAATCATTGGTCAGAGAAATAGGATTGGGCGTTTTGTTCACTATAATTTCAGGGCAATCTGATGTTTCGCTGATGACCGACATAATTCAAATGGTTTCTTCATCAGCATTTAGCCGAGAAATGGAAAAAGAAGCAGACCTTTTAGGAGTTAATTACTTGATTAAAAGCCAAATAAATCCGAAACCTTTTGCTGACTTTATGAGAGAGTTGAGCAAAGACGAACTTTCAGCTTTAAAGTGGATTAGTTCCCATCCAATGTCGAAAGAACGGGAAAAATATATTTTAGAAAGTATTGAAAATAAAAAAGTTGAGTTTAAAAATACAATTTCAACCAACACTTGGGAAACGCTCAAAGAAGAAATTTCAAATTTGAAAGAAGATATTGATTTTTAAAACTTATTTTCACGATGAAACGCATATACATATTGATTCTTCTGTTTATAACTCTCTCTGTTTCAGCTCAAAGTAAAATTGGAGGAGCGAAAGAAAACTTATCAGGGAGTTCACAAAATTCAAGCGGAGGAGGTGTACTGATAGAAGAGAAAAGTTCGTCGTATGTCTCATCATCATCTTCTTTATCGAGGTCTTTGTTTTCCGATTTATTTGGAGGTATTTTGTTAGAATTAACCTTAGGTTTGGCGTATTACGTTGCATTTGAAACAGCTGCCGAGATGGATAGTCCAATGCATCAGGCAGCATTAAGTCCGTATCCGTTTCACAAGGGGACAAAAGGTGATTATCAGTATGTTGGAGATAATTCTGTATTTTGGCGTTTGGAAGGTTCTAACTATTATTTTTCAGAAAAAGGAACGTTTTATACCAATGATTTGAACATCAAAACAAGAATAGGAAATCGTTTTGCGGTAAATATTCAGTATTTGCATTTTTGGGAAAAATTATTGACAACAGAAAACGAAAAGTTGGATTTGTTTTCAGCGACTATTCAGTATTACCGTGTTAGAACTCCACGTGTTTCTATCCATTGGGGATTGGGAGCCAGCTATTTGGGCAATCAGCTCAAACAAATAGGATTTGCCACCGAACTCGGAAACGAAGTTTTTATAAAACCTTTTTCAATTTATAGCGATTTGAAGTGTAGTTTCTTCAAAAATAGCGATGTTTTTCTTTTTTCAGTAGGACCCAAATATTATGTCCGAAATTTTAATATAGGTGTTAAATATCAATATGTTAACTTGGCTGGGTATAAATCATCGGGCATTAGTTTTGGCGTAGGAGCGATGTTTTAGAAAGTTTAGATTTCTTCACAAACTTTCCATAAAATCTCATCGGGTAGGGGAGCGGTTAGTTCCATTTTTTCCTTTTTCACAGGATGTATGAAACTCAACTTTCGGGCGTGTAAATGAATGCTTCCGTCTGGATTTGAGCGTTTTGCACCATATTTTAAGTCGCCTTTAATATGACAATCCACAGCTGAAAGTTGCGCACGGATTTGATGATGTCGCCCCGTAACTAACTGAATTTCCAATAGATAATAATTTTCCAATTTCTTCAATAATCTGTAATTCAGAATTGCTTTTTTGCTGTCTTTTGTTTCTTTTTTATGAGCAGTAGATTTGTTTTTTTCACTGTTACGAGTCATCCAATGCGTGAGAGTTCCCTCTTCGGGGGAGGGACAACTGTCCGTGATTGCCCAATATGTTTTTTCAACAGCCGTTTTTTCGGAAAATAAAGCATTCAGCCGAGCGAGAGCCTTTGAAGTTTTGGCAAAAACGACAATTCCCGTAGTGGGGCGGTCTAAACGATGCACCACTCCCAAGAAAACATCTCCGGGTTTATTATATTTTTTTTTCAGATATGCTTTGACAATTTCACTCAGAGGAGAATCTCCTGTTTTGTCACCTTGAACAATGTCACCTGCTCTTTTATTGATGATTATCAAGTGATTGTCTTCGTAAAGCACGTTTAGATTTTCTGCGTTTGATTTTGCCTTCATACTTTCTTTTTTTAGTGAGATACACAAAACGGAAGTCATCATAAAACAATCCTGACAGTAAAATAACAATGACCAATAGAAGTGTATTTAATCCCATTTCTTTCTTTACGAAGAAAAAACCGCCAGTCAGTCCGCCAAGAAAGAAAAATAGAATAATGTTAAATCGGAGTTTTATGTTCGATTTTACTTTTTCTAAGGCTTTGTCTAACTTCCTCTTTTTGAGATAAATCCATTGTGAAAATTCAATTCCTAAATCGGTAAATAATCCTGTTAAGTGTGTGGTTCTCACCACTGAATTTGAAATTTTCGTAACGAAAGAGTTTTGAACGCCCATAGCAAAAAGCAGCATACAAGCGGTGATGTCCGTAGGAAAATCAGGAAGAAAATAATTCAACCCCACTGCGCTGAACAAAACAAAACATTCCACCAAAGTTGGTGCAACATAGATGTTATGTTTTCTGTAATAATTAGCAGTTTCAATAAGCCAACCCGATGTAAATGAGCCAAATAGGAAAGAAAATATATATAAAAAGTAAATTGTTCCTTTCCAAAATTCCATTATGGAAACGTCATACATAAAGTAGGCAAAATGTCCTGTAACGTTTGTGGTGAGCTTTCCTAAAAATAAAAATCCGACAACATTAACGATGCCTGCCACGAACGACAAAACCATCGCAATTTGCAAGTTGTCTTTTTTTGTTCTGTTCTTTCCCTGATGACGAAACATAGTAGCAAGCAAAATTACGAATTGATGAGGCTCGCACTGTAAGCTACAGTTAGATTAATCACATTCGTAATTGACAATTCGTAATTCGTAATTGAACTTAATAACTTTCTTCTTTATTAGGAAAATCAACATTTTTCACGTCTTCTACATATCGGGAAACTGCCGAAGTGATTTCGTCATATAGGTTTGCATAACGACGCAAAAAACGTGGATGAAATTCGTTGGTCATTCCCAAAACATCGTGAAGCACAAGTACTTGTCCGTCAACGCCATTGCCCGCACCAATTCCGATTATCGGAATTTGCACGCTTTTAGCAACTTCTTCTGCCAATTTTGCAGGAACTTTTTCCAAAACGATGGCAAAACATCCCATTTTTTCCAACAACAGAGCGTCTTTTTTTAATTTTTCAGCTTCGGCTTCCTCTTTGGCGCGTACTGTAAACGACCCGAATTTATAAATAGATTGCGGTGTTAATCCCAAATGTCCCATAACAGGAATGCCTGCATTTAAAATATTTTTGATGCTTCCTTTGATTTCTTCACCTCCTTCTAATTTAACTGCGTGTCCGCCACTTTCTTTCATTATGCGGATAGCTGATTTGAGAGCTTCTTTCGGATTAGATTGGTACGACCCGAAGGGCAAATCCACCACCACCAAAGAGCGTGCTGCCGCCCGAACTACGGACGATGCGTGGTAAATCATTTGGTCTAATGTAATGGGCAAAGTAGTTTCGTGTCCTGCCATCACGTTACTTGCCGAATCTCCCACGAGAATGACATCAATTCCTGCTCCATCAACAATTCGAGCGAAGGTGTAATCATAGGCGGTCAACATCGAAATTTTTTCGCCATTGGCTTTCATCTCAACCAATGATTTGGTTGTTACGCGTTTATATTCTTTTTTTGCTACTGACATTTTTTTGTATATAAATTTTAGTAAAACGAACTACGCAAGCGATTAACGAACAATAGTTTGCGTCCTATCAGGCCCCACAGATACCAGCGTGATAGGTGTTTCGAGTTCCTTTTCTAAGAATATGATGTAATCCATAAGTTCCTGAGGAAGCTCGTCTGTATTTTTGAGTTGGGTCAAATCCTGAGCCCAGCCTTTGAGTTCAGTGTAAATTGGTGTTACGTTATGTTCTTCAATATTGTAGGGCAAGTGTTTGATTTCTTTGCCTTTATAGTTGTAAGCAGTACAGACTTTTAGCGTGTCAAATCCGCTTAAAACATCGGCTTTCATCATCATTAATTGGGTAACACCATTAACTTGTACGGCATACTTCAACGCTACCAAATCCAACCAGCCACAACGACGCTTGCGTCCTGTGGTCGCTCCAAATTCGCGTCCTACGCGTCCCATTGTTTCGCCGGCTTCATCGAAAAGTTCAGTAGGGAAAGGACCACTTCCTACGCGGGTGGTGTAGGCTTTGAAGATTCCGAGTACATTTCCGATTTTGGTAGGCGCTATACCTAATCCTGTGCAAGCACCCGCAGCGGTTGTGTTTGAGGAAGTTACAAATGGATATGTTCCAAAATCAATATCTAAAAGAGAACCTTGTGCGCCCTCTGCCAAAATTTTCTTTCCGCTTTTGATAGCTTGATGCATATATTCTTCACTATCAATGAAATGCAAAGTTTTTAATACTTCCACAGCTTCAAAAAATTCAGCTTCTAATTCTGGTAAATTGTACTGAATTTCAACATTGTAGTGTGAAATCATTTCTTCGTGTTTTTGCACTAAGTTGCGGTAACGAGTTTCAAAATCGTCCAATTCAATATCGCCCACTCGAAGTCCGTTTCTGCCCGTTTTATCCATATATGTAGGTCCGATACCTTTCAGAGTTGAACCGATTTTTGCTTTTCCTTTGGAGGCTTCGGAAGCGGCATCAAGCAAACGATGTGTAGGCAAGATAAGATGCGCTTTTCGGGATATTAGTAATCTGTTTTTCAGGTCGATATTGAATTTGCTTAATGCTTCAATTTCTTTCTTGAAAATTACAGGGTCAATGACAACACCATTTCCGACAATGTTGATTGCATTTTCGTGAAAAATTCCTGACGGAATGGTGTGCAAAACGTGTTTAATTCCGTTAAATTCAAGCGTATGTCCCGCATTAGGGCCGCCCTGAAAACGAGCGATAATATCGTATTCTTGTGTTAAAACGTCTACTATTTTTCCTTTTCCCTCATCGCCCCATTGAAGTCCGAGAAGTAAATCTACTGCCATTTTTTATTTAATAATTTAAGTTTTATTACTTAATGATAAATGCTATTTTAATATTAACGTGGTTATTTTTTGTTTTTTACTCCATAAAAATATAAGGAATGATTATTGATTTTGATGTCAAAAATCTCTTCTATGGTTTGTTTGATGGCTTGAATGCGTGGGTCGCAAAATTCCATAATTTCGCCTGTATCTGTGAGAATAACGTGGTCGTGCTGACGGTCAAAATACGCTTTTTCATAGTGTGCTTGATTTTGCCCGAATTGATGCTTACGCACCAACCCACATTCTAACAGAAGCTCAATGGTGTTATACAATGTGGCACGACTTACTCGATATTTTTTGTTTTTCATTGTGATATAGAGCGACTCAATGTCAAAATGTTCGCCACTTTCATAAATTTCCTTAACAATAGCGTAACGTTCAGGAGTTTTCCGATGCCCGTTTTCTTCCAAGTATTTGGTAAAAACTTTTCGTACGATTTCTAAATTTTCTTCGGTTGTGCTTGCCATATTTTTATATCCAAAAATGAGGGGCAAAGTTATAAAAAAAAAATCAGACTTCCATATAAATCGAAAGTTTTAACAAGAAGAGTTACAGTAGATTATTTTAATTATAAAATTCCTTTCAAAATTGAATTATTGTGAAAAACTAAAACATCTTAGCTAAATAATCAAAATGCTCTCCTTCGGCAATGAGTTCGCATTCTAAACCTACGGAATGTGCAGCGTTTTGCAATGTATTGTAATCCACATAAAGCCAAGGGAAAGGCTTTTCTTTTTGTCCTTTGTATTTCACTAAATATTCTACTTCGCCGTAATAATCAAAATGAAGAGGCACATCATACGTTCCGTCAGGATTTTGGTCAAACATATAAATAATATCTGATGAATCTGTTAAAATTTGTCCGTTGGGAGCTAAAAGACTTTTTATTTTTGTAAGAAAAGTTCCCATTTTTTTGAGTCTTCCGCACATTCCAGCTCCGTTCATTAACAGCAAAATAGTATCAAATTTCCCTTCAAAGTGCATAATATCAGCGACGTACACATTTTTCAGACCTCTGAGCTTGCAGACTTCGATAGCTTTTGGAGAAATGTCAATGGAATGCACTTCCAAACCACGTTCATTTTGCAGGTAAAGTCCGTGACTTCCTGCTCCACAACCTACTTCAAGCACTTTACCTTTTGCTAATTGCAATGCTTTTTGTTCTAAATCAGGCATTTGCGCAAAAGAACGAAATAAATAAGGCAGCGGAAGAACATCTTCCTCTGAAATGGTGGTTTCTGTTTTGATATCTTCTGTGTAATTCCCTTGTTGATAGTCTAAAACGGCTTGTCCGAAGAGGTCTTTCATTTGTTTTTAGTTGTTAGTTTTTCAATATCTTCAATAAGTTTTTGATTTTCAATGCTTCGGGCAACGATAATTCCTTCCGTATTGACAAGGATACTTGTTGGTAGCCAACGTAAAGCATACGTTTTTGCAACTTCGGATTTCCACGCACCTTCCACAAAACCTTGCTGCCAAATGAGCCCGTCTTTGACAATGGCTTCTTTCCAATGGTCTTTGTTACGGTCAAGTGAAACGCCCAAAATTGTGAAGTTTTTATCTTTGTAAGCATTGTAAAGTTTTACCAAATTTGGGTTTTCTTTCCGACAATCTGGGCACCACGAAGCCCAAAAGTCAATCAATACGTTTTTGCCTTTTAAATCACTTAATTTGAACGTATTGCCCTTAGTATCTTCCATAATAATTTCTGGCGCAGGCTGCCCAGGTTGCACAGTTGCAAGTTTAGCGATGGCTTGGTCAAGTTCCTCAATATAAGTGTTTTGTGATAAATCTTGTGAAACTTTACTGCGCAAAGAAATTAATTCAGGATAATCATACAAGTAAGCATTCCGACCTAAAAAATAGGCAATCACAGGCGAAACATTATCTGTTTTTAAGATGCTATCCAAGTTTGCAGCTTTCTTGCTATTAAGGTCATCGTATTTTTTAAACAATAAAGTGTTTGCTGAACCTTCGATGTTTTCGATTTCCCAATCGGCATTCAAGCGGGCTTTTACATTAGTATTTTCTAAAAAGAAATTTGCACGCTTGCCAATATTGTTCAGTCGGAAAGAGTAAAGCAACGGTTCATTCACACTTCCGCTAAATTTAAAAGTTCCGTTGTTAATATCCACAGAATCAACGGGAGTATACTCTCTATTTTTAAATTCAAGAAGATACACTTTTCCGTGTAAATTTGCAGGAACGCTTCCTTCAATCGTAAAAGAGTTAGCCTCTTTGGGGCTTTTGTTTTCTTGGCAACCTACCAAAAAAAACAAAAGACTTACTACTGATATAAAATGTTTCTTTTTCATAAGTTTTTCTTTGAAATTCGTTTCCAAAGGTAAGAATTTTTTTTTATTCCAAAAAAATATTACTTTTGTCCACAAAATTTTATTAGACAATGGAAAGTCAAATAGTTACTTTTTTATTATATTGCATACCTTCATTGGTGGTGGGTGCTGTGTTCTATTATTTTTTTAGTTTACACATTAAGAATGAGGAAAAACGTCGTCTTTTTTTAATACAGAAAGAAAATCAAAAACTTTCTTTACCTTTACGATTACAGGCTTATGAGCGTATGACGCTTTTTTTGGAGCGCATCAGTCCGCAAAATTTGTTGTTGCGTATTCCAGCTCGCAGTTTGCCGAAAAAGGAATATGAAGCTCTGTTGGTAAATTCCATTGATGAAGAATTTGAACACAATCTTGCTCAACAGATTTATATGAGTGAAAATTTGTGGAACATCATCAGAACTGCAAAAATGGCAACCATTCAAGTAATTCGCAAAGCTACACACGATGAAGAATTGCCTGATGCTCAGGCGATGACTGAGTTTATTTTCAAAGAATTTATCAATAAACCATCACCTTCATCAAGTGCCATTAGTCATTTGAAAGAAGAAGTGCGCGAATTTTTGCGTTAGTTTTGAATTTCCAAATAAGAATACATTGCTAAATTACCGACAACAAATAGTTTTATTATCCAGTTTGTTAATCGCAACCGCTTTGTTTTGGTATGCGAGGTCGTTTGCCGTGCAAAATTTAGATTATCAGCGTTTTCATAATTTTTCTCTGCTTGATACACTGAAACGTAATCGAAATGTGAAG
>JBGYFE010000100.1:0-2754 GCA_041819925.1 Capnocytophaga sp. | reverse complement strand
GATGGGCATTGGGCGTTCTTTCCAAGAAGCTCTCCATAAAGCAACGCAATCCCTTGAAATTAAAAGAAATGGTTTGGGAGCTGACGGAAAAGGATATACAAATTACGAACAAATCATTGAAAAATTGACGTATCCGAGTTGGGATAGAGTTTTCGTCATCTATGATGCAATTGCAATGGGAATACCTCTTTCGAGAATCCACGATATTACAAAAATAGATATGTGGTTTTTGAAACAATACGAGGAACTTTATGCGTTAGAAAAGGAAATTTCTACGTATAAAATAGAATCTTTACCGAAAGATTTACTACTTGAAGCGAAACAAAAAGGATTTGCTGACCGACAAATTGCACATATGGTGGGTTGTTGGGAAAGTGAGGTGTACAAGAAACGAGAAGAATTGGGTGTCAATCGAGTTTATAAATTGGTCGATACGTGTGCGGCGGAGTTCAAGGCACAAACCCCGTACTATTATTCAACTTTCGAGGCAAATATCCGTTCAGCGGACGGAAAAATCTACACGGCTAATGACAGCATCGTTTCTGATAAGAAGAAAATCGTGGTGTTAGGTTCAGGTCCCAATCGTATCGGACAAGGAATCGAGTTTGATTATTGTTGCGTACACGGTGTGTTAGCCGCTGCCGAGTGCGGATACGAAACCATTATGATAAATTGCAATCCGGAGACAGTGTCCACTGACTTCGACACGGCGCACAAGCTCTATTTCGAGCCTGTTTTCTGGGAGCACATCTATGATATTATCCAACACGAGAAGCCCGAAGGCGTAATCGTGCAGTTAGGAGGTCAAACCGCTTTGAAACTTGCCGAAAAATTACATAAATACGGCATAAAAATCATAGGAACAAGTTTCGACGCTTTGGATTTAGCCGAAGACAGAGGCAGATTTTCAACCCTCTTGAAGGATTTAGGCATTCCCTATCCGAAATTTGGTGTTGCCGAAACGGCGGACGAAGCATTGAAGCTCGCCGATGAGTTAGACTTTCCGCTTTTGGTTCGCCCCTCGTATGTGCTTGGCGGGCAAGGAATGAAAATCGTCATAAACAAGCAGGAATTGGAAGAGCACGTAGTGGATTTGCTCCGAAAAATACCGAACAATAAACTGCTCCTTGACCATTATTTAGATGGCGCTATTGAGGCAGAAGCAGACGCAATATGCGACGGCGAAAACGTGTACATTGTCGGAATAATGGAGCATATTGAGCCTTGCGGCGTGCATTCGGGCGACAGTAACGCAACGTTGCCGCCTTTCAACTTGGGTGAGTTTGTTTTGCAACAGATAAAAGACCACACGCACAAGATTGCTATTGCTTTAAAAACAGTGGGATTGATTAATATCCAGTTTGCGATTAAAGATGATATGGTGTACATCATCGAAGCCAATCCGAGAGCTTCTCGAACCGTTCCGTTTATTGCCAAAGCCTACAAAGAACCTTACGTAAACTATGCGACCAAAGTGATGCTCGGCAAGAAAAAAGTAACGGACTTCACGTTTAATCCGCAATTAAGTGGGTTTGCCATCAAACAACCTGTGTTTTCGTTTAATAAATTCCCGAACGTAAATAAAAAATTAGGTCCTGAAATGAAATCAACAGGGGAAAGCATTCTTTTCATTGATGATTTAAAAGACGACCAATTTTACGAATTGTACGCAAGAAGAAAAATGTACTTATCCAAATAGGAAGAACCATTTTTCTTTGTATAGATTATAAAATAAGGGTGGAAGTAATTTCACCCTTATTTATTTTTGTTGTAGGTAAAATGTATTTTTGTTTCAAAATATTTAATAATTCCCCCTTTCAAGAGGGATAGGGGGATGTAATTTTAAAATAAATACCCTCCCTATTTCAGATACTTTCTTCAAAATATGATTTTATGTAATTATAATTTAAAAGGATTTATTTATATAAGTACCTTGAAATAATTCACTTCAACAATTCCCCCTTTTAAGGGGGATAGGGGGATGTAATTTTAAAATAGATATTCACCCTATTTCAGATGTTTTCTTCAAAATATGATTTTATGTAATTATAATTTAAAGTGATTTATTTATATAAGTACCTTGAAATAATTCACTTCAACAATTCCCCCTTTTAAGGGAAGTCCGCAAAGTGGAGTATGTGAGAAGGACGATAGTTTTCTTATGATGTTTCTAATTCTGAGGCAATAATTTGTCGTACTCCTTCAATTTGTGTATCGGCTTGTTCGTAGGTAATTTTTACAGGTTTATGTGCTATAAAATTTACATTGCATCCCAATTCGAGAGGGAAAGCTCCGTTGCGAACTACTTTCCATGAATTATTGATAGTTATCGGAACAATGTATCCGTTGGGCATATTTTTCATTAACGTCTTTAAACCTGTGGTTTTAAAAGGTTTCAGTTGTCCGTTTCTGCTACGAGTTCCCTCGGGGAAAATAAGCCCTGAATAGTTGTTTTTGCTTAGATATTTTCCAAATTCAGATAGCTTAGAAATCGCTTCTTTTGGATTATCTCTATCTATTAGAACCGAACCATTATTTTTGAGATTTATTGCAATGCTTGGGGTTCCGTTATCCAATTCTTTTTTCCCGACAAACTTTGGGTTGTACTTCTGCAAAAAATAAATGAGTGGTGGAATATCATATACGCTTTGGTGGTTGCAAACGAAGATAATAGGTACATTCTCAGGAATTTTGCTTTTGAATCGGAACGAAACCTTATTACCTGTTATCCGCAAAATGTTTATTAAGAAAAAG
>JBGYFE010000099.1:0-8628 GCA_041819925.1 Capnocytophaga sp. | reverse complement strand
GTCTTCCAAGTTTTTGACTAATCCCTCGCCACGAATGAAATACGCTTGATTGACCTTTTCGATGTAGCCGCCACCCGTTACGCTGTTATTTTTCTCTAAGGCATCATACACTTGCTGAACTGTAACATTCATTGCGTTGAGTTGTTGGGTGTTGATAGCAACTTCGTATTGTTTGAGGTATCCGCCCCAAGTGTTGATTTCGACCACGCCATCGATGCCCGAAAGTTGTCGCTTAACTGTCCAGTCTTGCAATGTACGCAAATCGGTAACCGAATATCGGTCTTTATATTCGGGTTTTACGTCTAAGATGTATTGATAGATTTCGCCCAATCCGGTAGTAATGGGACCCATTTGCGGCGTTCCGAACCCAGAAGGAATTTTCTCGGCAGCTGCCTGAATTTTCTCCGCAATAAGCTGACGAGGCAAATACGTACCCAAATCGTCATTAAAGACCACCGTAACGACCGACAAGCCGAATTTTGACACCGAACGGATTTCCTTCACACCCGGCAAATTTGCCATTTCAAGCTCCACCGGATAGGTAACGTATTTTTCCATATCTTGCGTGGATAGTTTCCGCGAGGTAGTGATTACCTGTACTTGATTGTTCGTTACGTCGGGTACTGCTCCGATAGGAATATGGCTTACGGCATACAAGCCGAAACCAACAATTAAAGCCGTCAGCAAGAAGATAAAGAACTTATTGCGGACTGAAAAATGAATTATCTGTGATAACATATTGTTTCTATTAGAAATTATAAATTATGAATTACGAGTTTTCTTTGAGTAATAAAATCTGACAACTCGAAAAAGACTGAAAAGCTCAAAAACCAATAGCCAATCTTTTTTTACTTTCCTTGAAATTTGATGCGTACTATCCTTCTTTTTCAAAAAGGAATCGGAATGAAGACTTACACACTCACGCCAAACAAATAACCTACCGCAGCCGAGAGTATCATTGCAAGCGTTCCCCAAATGGTAATTCTAAATATCGCTTTCGGAATGCTTGAACCTCCTGCTTTTGCCGAAACAATCCCTAAACAAATAAGGGAAACTATCGTAAATCCGTAGAGCCAATATTCCATTCCTGCTACGGGAGCAAAAAGCGTTACGAGCAAAGGCAGTACACCACCTCCGATAAAAGCAGCCCCCGAAGCTAATGAGGCTTGCAACGGATTTGCCTTGCTGATTTCGTTGATGCCCAACTCGTCCCGAACGTGAGCTTCCAAAGCGTTGTGTTGAGTAAGTTCTTTGGCTGCTTGCATCGCCGTTGCTTTCGATAAACCGCGATTTTCATAGATGGTTGCGAGCATTTGCAGTTCTTCTTCGGGCATTTCGGCGAGTTCTTTTCTCTCACGCTCGATGTCTGCCTTTTCAATATCAGTTTGCGAACTTACCGATACGTATTCGCCAGCCGCCATTGACAATGCTCCTGCTACCAGCCCTGCTACGGTTGCCAATAAAATAGGTTCGCGTGTGCTACTTGCCGCTGCCACCCCGATAGCCAAACTTGATATGGAAATAATGCCGTCGTTAGCACCTAAAACAGTAGCTCTGAGCCAATTGCTTTTGTGTATGTAGTGTGTTTTTAGATATTTTTCAGTATCCATCTTTGTTGATTTTTAATTAGTGAAATGTTTTGTTTTGAGGTATGTTGGGTATATAGGAATATCGCTCGAAGTTACAATGTTGAAATCGGATTCATCATTGCATTCTTCTGGCTACCAACTTTTATAATCTCTTGCTGAAATGAAGTAATTAAACCGTCCAACAAGGAGGTTTGAAGATAATGGCTTCTTTAAGAAGGTCGTACTGATTGAGGTAGAAAAAAGAAGATTTTCTTGCCATTTCAGAAAAATTTGGTTTGATTTCATAAGAAATCACAGGATTCACAAACTGACAAACGAGCGTTTGAGTCTGTGTATTTTCGCCGTGAAAAGGCAAATTGTGATGTGCGTCTTTTTCGCTTTGATGCTGATTTTCGTGAGCGGATTGATCATCAGCGTAGTGTTTTTCTAAAAATTCTAAAAATGAATCGCCTAACTTTTCTTTGTGATATTTGGCGTGAGCAATAAAATCATTCATACGTAGCAACTCTTGTTCCATTCCCAAAGATTGGAGGAACACCAAAAATGCCATTATGAATGTAACTATTCTCATTTTGAAAACTTTGGGGACAAATGTAGGAATATTTTTGACACGTGCAACTTTTGGGTGTAATTTGTATTTAGAATGAATATAAAAGGAGAAAATCCTTAGGAATTTTTAGTTAGAAGAAGTTAAAATTTTATGCAGAATGTATCGATAATTCCTCTTTGCAAATGCTCAATTTTTTCAAGGAAATTTCGATAAAAACTGAATATGATGTGAGAAAAATTTCTTTGGTGATGGTTTAAATAATTGAGAACAATCGGAAAAGAAAAATAGAAAGTACGTCTAAAATTACTTAAAAAAATAATGCTCCAAAAAGCAACAACTTTTTGGAGCAACATCAAAAAATGGTTTTTATCATCGTACAAACTACCTTATGCCTCGCAACTGCTGCAACTTACGAAATTCATTATCATTTCTTTTGCAACGGATTGGCTACGCTGATAATACAGTGTTTTTACGCCTAACTTCCAAGCCTCAATCATTACTTTATTAACATCTTTGATTGGCATTATCGACGGAATGTTCAAATTCAAACTTTGCGTTTGGTCAATATACACCTGACGTTGTGCGGCTTGCGTTACGATTTCCATCGGAGAAATTTCTTTGAAAGTTTTGAAAACATTCTTTTCGTGTTGTGAAAGTTCTTGCAAGTGTTGCACCGAACCATCGTTTAGGCGAATGCTTCGCCACGTATCTTCGTTGTTCAATCCCTTTTCCTCTAACAAACGAGCCAAGTACTTGTTCTTGCGCATAAAGTTACCTTTTGCCAAACCGACCTTGTAGTAATTGCTCGCATACGGTTCAATTCCGGGAGAAACTTGCCCTAAAATGGCAGAACTCGACGTGGTCGGAGCGATTGCCATTGTAGTAGTGTTTCGGCGTCCGTAGCCTTTCAGTAGTTCCGGTTCTCCGTAGATGTGCGCCAATTCTTGCGTAGCTTTGTCGGCTTCCTCCTTGATGTGTCGGAAAGCGCGTGCGTTGAATTGCGTAGCCTCGAAACTTTCAAACGGAATCATATTCTTTTGTAAATAAGAATGATACCCCAGAACACCCAAGCCCAACGCACGGTGGCGTATGGCAAAATTACGTGCCGATTGCAAGTAATAGTTCCCTTTGGTTTTCTCGATGAACTCGGAAAGTACGGCATCTAAAAAGAAGATTGCTAATTTCACCGCCTTAGTGTCTTTCCATTCGTCGAATAACTCTAAATTCATTGATGAAAGGCAGCAGATGAACGACTCGTCTTCGCTGGAAGGCAACATAATTTCCGAACAGAGATTACTTGCGCGAATGAGCATATTATTGTCCTTATAAACTTGCGGACGGTTGCGGTTCACATTGTCCGTAAAGAAGATGTAAGGCAATCCTTTCTGCTGACGGCTTTCCAAAACGCGCGCCCACAATTTGCGCTTTTCAAGGTCGCCATCAATCATTTCCTGCATCCAATAGTCAGGAACACACAGCCCGAAAAACAGATTTTGTATGGGGAAACCAACATCTTTAATTTGTAGAAATTCCTCAGCGTCAGGGTGGTCGATGTCCAAATAAGCGGCAAAAGCCCCGCGACGCACACCTCCTTGCGAAACTACGTCCATTGCCGAATCAAACAATTTCATAAAGCTCACCGCTCCGCTCGACTTACCGTTGTCAGTAACCGCCGAACCGCGTGAACGCAATTCACCAAAGTAACCCGACGTTCCGCCACCGATTTTTGTCTGCATAATCACTTCGCCTAACTTATGTGTTATGCCTTCGATACTGTCAGGAACGTGAACATTAAAGCAAGAGATGGGCAACCCTCGTTCCGTTCCCATATTCGCCCAAATAGGAGACGAAAAGCTAATCCAACCTTTGGTAATCATCTCTTTAAACGCTGGCTGTAATTCAGGTTTATATAGACGACGAGCCGCAGCGTGCGTGATGCGGTCGATTGCTCCTTCCACAGTTTCTCCTTTTAATAAATACCCCCGATTGAGGATTTGTTCTGACTCATCATTGAGCCACCATATACTTGTTTCTTCGCTCATAACTACGTGTTGTGTTTTATATTTCGTTTTTTTTAATTAGTGATTTTTATCGTTTTTTGTTTGGGGCGTATGCAATATACTCATAAAAATGTTGCGGTGCGTCCCGACGGTTTTTGTTGTTTTTGCTGGGGGCGTATGCAATACGCCCGTACAGATGTTGCCATATATTCACAAAAATGTTGCAATACACTCATAAAAATGTTGCGGTGCGTCCCGACAGTTTTTGGTTGTAAATCTTTGGCAAAGTTTGAAACTTTGCCAAAGATGTAGTAAAGAAAATTCCTAAAAGTAACGTTGCTTTCGGCTTACTTCTTAAAAGTAGCAACCTTAATCATATCGCTGAGCATCTTACCCGGACGGAACAAAATATGTGCAGACTTTACTTTACTCGCCGTAACGTCCTCTTCCTTTTCAGAGGCTACTCCCGTGATTCCCATTTGAAGGGTAAAGTATTCACCCACACGCACAATTTTCCCGTCGGAAAGGTCTTGGCTTACTTTGGTCAAAACCGTTTCAAGTACTGCCAAAATGTCTCCTTTCGATACGGTCGATACCGCTGATGCGTACGTTGCAAGGTCTTTTAAATTGGTCTCCCCATCGCCGATAGCTTGCGGATACCACTTCGCAGGTTCTGTTGGTTTCTGCGGATTTTTTTTCTGTACAGCTTTAATTTTTACAGGCATAATAATTAATTTTTTTGGGGTTAAACAATGTACTATTTATCTCTCTTCAAGAAGAGTTATAAAAAAGCTCAGCACCTTTTCACAAAAAGCTCAGCATCTTTTCACAAAAAGCTCAGCATCTTTTCACAAAAAGCTCAGCATCTTTTCACAAAAAGCTCAGCATCTTTTTACAAAAAGCTCAGCATCTTTTTTACAATTCTTCAAGATATTGTTTTTCAATAAATTGCAAATGTGTCTTTTTTCTGCTTTGGGCGTATGCCATACGCCTCTACGGTTTTTATAAAATGTTTCAAAAGGTATCGTAATATTTCACTTTTGAATTACTTTAAACCTTTTAATAAATGGAAATCTTTTGGCTTAATTTTTAAAATTTTTCCTTTGTGGCTTATGACTAATTCACTGTTTTTTTGTCGTTTAAAGTCCAACATTTTTTTATAGGCAATCCGTAATCCTTTTATTATTTTGTCTTTTTCTTCTTGTGTATCATCTGTTTTCATAGCTTGTCTTTAACTGATTAAAAATTTCATTGTTGAAAACCAACAAATTTTTAGCTTCTTTATTTGCTAACAACTGATGCTTACCTTATTTTGTAAACCTTTGTCGAATGTTGGAACTTTGACAAAGGTATATTTTATATTCAACGTTTGTCTTTTTTATTTTTCTGCTTTGGGCGTATGTTATACGCCTCTACGGTGTTGTTGTTTTTGTTGTGGGCGTATGCTATACGCCCCTACGGGTGTTGTTGTTTTTGTTGTGGGCGTATGCTATACGCCCCTACGGTTATTGTTATTTTTTCTTTGGGCGTATGCTATACGCCTCTACGGTGTTGTTGTTTTTGTTGTGGGCGTATGCTATACGCCCCTACGGTTGTTGTTGTTTTTGTTGTGGGCGTATGCCATACGCCCTTACATTGCTATATATTTTCTATAAATCGTTTTGTCATTTCGTCCGTTGTTGCCCACGATGTGATAAGGCGTATGGCGGAACGGTCTGCGTCAATTTTCTGCCAAACATAAAATTCAAAATGTTCAGCAAGGCGGTCGATTTCAGCATTTGGAAGTATCGGAAACAACTGATTGGTAAAGGTTTCCGCCCAAAAGTCGTAATTCTTTTTCTTCAAAGCTGCTTTGATTTTCATCGCTTGCTCGTTGGCGTGGCGTGCCAAGTCGAAATAAAGTTCATCACGCAGTAATTCCGAAAACTGCAATCCTAAAAAGTGACCTTTGGCAAGCAAACCGCCCTTTTGTTTGATATTAAAGGCGAAATCAGGTTGTAGCACCGTGTTAGTGATGACCACCGCCTCGCCGAACATTGCGCCATTTTTCGTTCCGCCCAAGTAAAAAACATCTGTAAGTTGCGCCACATCACGCAACGATAGGTCGTTTGTTGCTGCCGTCAGAGCGTGTCCGAGCCGAGCACCGTCCATAAACAAAAGCAAGTTATGCGCCTTGCAACAGTCCGAAAGGTTTTGCAGCTCCGCTCGCGTGTAGGTCGTTCCCACTTCGGTTGCGTTGGAAATATACACCATTTTAGGTTTGAGCTGATGTGGAACATTTTGATGACCTTGCAACACTTCTTCCACATCTTTCGGAAAAACTTTGCCATCTTTCCCAACAACGGAATGAATTTTATGTCCTGTGGCTTCAATTGCTCCCGTTTCGTTGGTGCAAATATGCCCAGAAGCCACCGAAATAACGCTTTCATACGGACGAAGCAAAGCCGAAATTACAATCAAATTCGCTTGCGTTCCCCCTGAAAGAAAGAAAACTTTGGCGTTTTCATTCCCAACTTTTTCTTGAATCATACGCTCGGCTTGCCCGCAATAAGCGTCTGAACCGTACCCATTTTGCTGTTCAAGGTTCGTGCGCAACAAAGCCTCCAATATTCGTGGGTGGCAACCTTCGGCGTAATCATTCTTGAAAGATATTTTTTTCATTTTTTTGTTTTCTTTGTTTATATCGTATGTCCTACCGTTTTTAAAAGCCCGTTTTTTCTCCTTCTTCCTTTGCTTTTTAAGGAAAATATTTGTAATTTATTGAGAAATAATTTATTAGGATTTGAGATAAAACGGTAGTAGTTATTTATCTCTTTCTGTTTTCGCAAAGATAAGCCCATTAAGGTTAATTTTTTACATAAAGAAAGAATAAGTTTTCAACAATGATTTTAACAATTTGAGCAAGTGTTGTTATATCAGTCTTTTACGCAAAAAAGAAAGTGAAGGTTTTTATGAGCCTTCACTTTTCATTTGATTTTTCTTTTCGGAAGAAAGAAGCTGTGCGTTTTTTCTTCCTATTATATATGGTGTATGTACCTATTATATATGGTGTATGTTTTTATCCTTATTGGGTAATAATTCCGATTTCTCCGAACGAAGCTCGGTTGGAATCATCTACCACCGCAACGGATTTTAGCCGAATGAAACGGGCTTGTTGAGGAGAAAAACGAATCCGTTGTTCGATAGGATTATTTTTAATGTTTCCAAACTCGCCTTCCGATGCTTTCTTCCAACTTTTGCCGTCAGTGCTTACTTCAAAAACATACTTGCTGATAGTGCCTGACGCCCAGCGGTCTTGTGAGGGTAAATAAGTAAATCCTTGCAGAAGAAGCGTTTCACCCAAATCGATAGTTACAGATTGTTGTACGCCACTTTGTTCCGTAGCAAACCAAGAAGCCGGATTTTCATCAATGGCGTTTATTGCTTCTTCTGCTTTTCCTGAACTGAATTCCACCACAGTCCATTGTTTTTTTGTCACATCAATTTGATGCGTTGCCACGTCGCTGAATTTGTTTCGCACTCGGTCAAAAGCGATGGTTTTCAGCGTGGTGGGTTTCTCCAAAAAGAAAGGTTTTTCATATTTTAGCGTATTTTCAGTAGGATTTGTTCCGTCTGTCGTATAGAAAATTTCGGTTGTTTTGTCGGGTACGCTTAATGAAATTTCACCATCTTTGCTGCGTTTGTATTTCGGAGCTACGAGCAAATTGGGGGCATTGTATATTCCGATGTTTGAAATAATGGGAATGTCTTTTGAATCTTCGACCGTAAATTTGATTTTTTGGGCGGTTACAGGTTCAAAACGCAAAATACGCTTATATCCAATAGTTGTTTGTGAATCAATCGGAAGCCACTTTCCGTTAGCTTCATACTCCACTTTGAATTTCTTAACTCGCTGTCCCAAAGGGATATATTCCTGAACTAAAAATCGGTTAAAGGTAGTGGGCTTTTCAAAAGAAAATACGAGCGAAGCCGACCTAACGCCTTCATCGGTCGTCCAATAGCTTTCATCATTGCCGTCGATGGCATTTTCGGGTTTGAAAAAAGAATGGTTTTGTCGCACGTTTGACGCCGTTACTTTGGCACTGTTCACCAAGTTGTTTGCAAAATCGGCTTCGATGACTTGCTTCAATTCCATCAAACGTTTGATGTCATTCTCGTGCACCAATCCACGCACATCAACGGGCAAATTGAGCAAAAGAGCGGCGTTTCTTCCCACAGAGTTGTAGTAGATATTGACCACTTCTTCCAACGAACGCACTTGATGGTCTTCGCGTTTGTGGTAATACCACCCAGGTCGTATGGAAACATCAGCCTCCGCCGGAATCCATTTGTCTCCATCTTCGTCGCCCATTTGCAGGTGCTCTCGCTCTGAATGTCCTGCCCAAGTGTTGCTATTATCAAAGGAAGCCCAATTGGTCTGCGTTCCGTATCCGTATTCGTTGCCTATCCATCGCACATCAGGTCCGCCATCTCCAAAGATAACTGCATT
>JBGYFE010000098.1:0-24559 GCA_041819925.1 Capnocytophaga sp. | reverse complement strand
GTTCGGCAAATGTACATATTTTTAATATTGAAAATTTGTTTTTTGCCGTATTTTTTTAATTATTCTATATTTGTTTTGTTGTAATAATTTTCACCGGACACGCTTTTTGAGCTGCCTGACAGGGTTCTAAAATATTGTCATCGTGTGATTTAAGCGTAAAAAAACCTTTCTTTTCAGTGGAACGCAACAGCACACTTTTTCCATCTTTTTTTGACATTTGAAATTGTTCGGGCGCTACTTCTACGCAATAATTACACCCAATACATTTATCTCGTTGTAAGGTTACTACTACCATTTTTTTTTGTTGTTTTTTAAAGTCGCTATGGATATTTTTGTAAGGACAAAAAAAATATTTTGCCCTTACAATTTTATATACCCTGATATGTTCAGAAATTGTGTGTTTTTTTTGAAGAAAATACACAATTCTGTGTTTTAATCTATTAAAAAATCCGAATTGTTTGTCTTTTTCAGATAATTTTCTTTCTTTTGAAAAATTATTAGGCTCTTACGAATTTTCCGAGTGATTCCAAAAGCTGCGGACGGTCTTCAAGGGCAATTTTAGCCACTTTATAAAATTTTGACACCCATTTATCGAGAGCATCAAAGGCTTTGTTTTTGTCTTTGGTAGCTTGTTGGCTTTCGCCTTTTTCTTGCAGATATGTGGCGTAGGCTTTTTCTATTTCGGGAAATTCTTTAAGCTGATTTTTAATATCTTCTTCGGTGATTTTCAATTGTTTCAAGGGAGTTAAAAGATTTGGAGTAATATCCAAAAATTGGTAAAACGCTCGCATTTCTTCTATTGATACGGCGATGGTTCTGGAAGCACTTCCTTTGAGTTTTAGCAAGCGGGGAGCTTCTTCATTCTCCTCAAAAACGATACGTGCTTTTTTGCGATGTGTACTGTATTTTTTTTGTACATTATGATATTTTTCCTGAAAAGCCAATGACGCTGACGACTCTTTACGTGTTTCTTTTACATTGGCATCAAAGGTTCTACGTGCTTTATCATAAAGGGCTTTTCCTTCTGAAATTTTAGCGTCATCATAGCCATATTCTGCTAATTCTGTTTTTAAATCGCCTTCTTTCGACAGATTTTCAAACATTGCTCCAACATTTTGAAGCATTTGCTCGTTAGATAGATAGTTTGTACTCATATTTTTTATTTTTTTATTATTAATATTATTTATTTTTTAATTCATTTTATGTTTTTACTGTTCCTTTTGTTATTTTATTGCTTCGGAGTATTTTTTGTTATTGCATCTGCATATTTTTCTGTTACATTTACATTTTTTGTTACTTCGGAGCATTTTTTGTTGTTACATTTGCATATTTTGCTGTTACATTTACATTTTTTGTTGCTTCGGAGCATTTTTTGTTGTTACATCTGTATATTTTGCTATTACATTTGCATTTTTTGTTGCTTCGGAGCATTTTTATTGATATATCTGCATATTTTGTTGTTACATTTGTATTTTTTGTTACTTCGGAGCATTTTTTGTTGTTACATCTGTATATTTTATTGCTTCGAAATATTTTTTAATGATGTATTTTTGTTTTTGTGTTTTTCTTAATGTATTTATTTCAGATATACATAATTTATTAAACAACGCTGTAAAGATAATAATTATTTTTTTATATAAAAGAGATTTCAATAAAAAAATACGAAAATAAAAAGATATTTTTGTTCGTTTTTTCGGACTAATTTTGACATTTAATTATTTTAATCATCTCCGTATCTTTCTTATTAAAAATATTTTTGATATTCCGTAGAAAAATCCAAAATTTTAATACGTATGTGTTTAATATCAATACATATTGAAGTAATTTGGCACTTGCATTCCCTCCCAAAGGATTTTTGAGATAATTTCATATAGTTTCTGCGCTCAATATTTCCGATGGTTATTATTTATCCAAGTAGAATTACATTTTTTATCAATAAGATTAATTTATAAGATAAATTTGTTGCTATATTTTTATTCCATTACTTTTTTGTATGATATTTATGGAATATTTTTCCGGATTTGTCTTTGTTTTGAAGTCCATTGGGTAGTAAATTCGGTTATATGTTGTATTATATCAGTACATTAAAATATTTTGACCATACGCCGGAATACAATCAAAAAAAACAGAGATACAATTTCTTGCATCTCTGTTAATATGTAAAAAAATGATTGTTTTTACATCAATTCGTGCATTGTACGGCTCAACACATCACGTTGTTGTTCAGGTGTTAAGCTGATAAGTCGCACGGCATATCCCGATACACGAATCGTGAAGTTCGGATAATCCTCAGGGCTTGCGATTACTCTCTCCAACATTTCTTTGTTGAAAACATTGGTGTTCAGATGATATCCACCTTGTAGGAAGTAACCGTCCATCATCGACGTAAGGTTTTTAATTTGGTCGGACTTCGTTTTTCCAAGCGATGAAGGCGTAAATGCAGCGGTAAGGCTAATTCCATCACGGCTGTATTCATACGGAATTTTTGCCACAGAACTCAAGCACGCCAACGCTCCACTTGTGTCACGTCCGTTCATTGGGTTAGCCCCTGGTGAGAAAGGCTCTCCTTCACGGCGTCCGTCAGGAGTATTTCCTGTTTTTTTACCGTAAACTACGTTCGATGTGATTGTTAAAATAGAAGTAGTGGTTTCATCGGCACGATACACTTTGTGTTTTTTGAGCATTGTCATAAATTTTTTCAACAATTCCACAGCGATTTCATCGGCACGGTCATCGTTGTTTCCGAAAGTAGGGAATTCACCTTCGGTTTTGTAGTCAATGGCAAGCCCCGTTTCATCAACAATCGGTGTAACTTTGGCATATTTGATAGCCGACAAGCTGTCCACAGCCACTGAAAAACCAGCAATTCCTGTTGCCATAAATCGGCGTACGTTGGTGTCGTGCAATGCCATTTCCAAACTTTCGTATGAATACTTATCGTGCATATAGTGGATTACATTCAAAGTATTGATGTAAAGTTTGCTTAACCATTCCAAGAATTGGTCATAATTTTTCACCACTTCGTCATAATTCAACACACCTCGTAAAGGTTCTGTTTTTGGACCGATTTGTTCGCCGCTCATTTCGTCGCGTCCGCCATTGATGGCATATAACAACGCTTTTGCCAAGTTGGCTCTCGCTCCGAAGAACTGCATATCTTTTCCTGTGGTCATTCCCGAAACGCAACAAGCGATTGATTTGTCGCACGTTTTCAAGAAATCGGCAAGAAGTTCATCACTTTCATACTGAATTGCAGAGTGATTGATAGATGATTCAGCACAGAATTCCTTAAATCCTTTCGGAAGTTTTGTTGACCAAAGAATGGTAAGATTCGGTTCAGGAGAGTTACCCATATTGTCAAGTGTATGGATAAAACGGAAATCGGTTTTTGTTACCAATGATTTTTCGCTATCAAGCATTTCCCCAACGATGAGCGTAGCCCAAATTGGGTCGCCAGAGAACAATTGGTTGTAATCAGGCGTACGAGCGAATTTCACCATACGAAGTTTGAGCACCAAGTTATCAATAAGTTCTTGTGCTTCCACTTCGGTAAGTGTTCCGTCTTCCAAATCTCTTTCAATATAAATATCAAGGAATGTTGCAATGTTTCCGATACTCATCGCAGCACCGTTTTGCTGTTTGATGGCAGCTAAGTATCCGAAATAAAGCCATTGAACGGCTTCGCGAGCGTCAGTTGCAGGTTTTGAAATGTCAAATCCGTAAAGTTTTCCGAGTTCTTTAAGTTCTTTCAACGCACGGATTTGTTCAGAAACTTCTTCGCGGTTTCTGATTACTTCTTCGTTCATCACGCCGTCCGCTCCGATTTGGCTGAGGTCTTTTTGTTTGAAAGCGATGAGTTTGTCCACTCCGTAAAGGGCTACACGGCGATAATCTCCAATGATGCGCCCTCTTCCGTAGGCATCTGGTAATCCTGTGATTACACCCGATTTACGCACGGCACGCATTTCAGGAGTGTACACATCAAAAACGCCTTGGTTGTGTGTTTTTCGGTAGTCTGTAAAAATTTTTACAACTTCGTCATCAACTTTGTATCCGTAAGATTCACAGCTATTTACCGCCATATTGATTCCACCGAAAGGCATCAAAGCTCTTTTTAAAGGTTTATCGGTTTGAAGCCCCACAACTTTTTCTCTTTCCTTATCGAGATACCCCACAGGGTGCGAAAGGATAGTCGAAGGAATTTTGGTGTCCATATCCACAACACCGCCATTTAAGCGTTCTTGTTTCATTAGCTCATCAAATTTCCTTACAAGTTCAACCGTATCAGCCGTAGGTCCTTCCAAAAAGGAAGCATCTCCGCGATACTCTGTGTAGTTTTTCGTGATAAAATCAACTAAATCTACTTGATTTTCCCATTTTCCTCCAATAAACGGTTTTTTTAAAACTTCTACCATTTGATTTATTTTAGTTAAATAAGTTATTTATTTTTTGCGGAACAAAAGTACGAAAAAAGTTTTGAATAAAAAAGATTTTTCAGTCTTATTTTTTTTATTTCCGAAGTATTTTTTTTGAGAGTTAAAACCGTCTCTTTTGCAGTGATTTTTCTTACAGAAAAGATTTATTATGTGGTAAATATCAGAAAACATAAAAAGTTTATTGATTTTAGAAATTTAAATTATACATTTGTTGTTTCGTAGTAAAAAATTATAAAAAACAAACTTTACGTATGACTATTTTAAATCGAATTATTGCAGATAAACACAAAGAAATAGCACTCAAAAAAAGCCTTGTTTCAATTCCAGATTTGACAAAAAGCGTACTTTTTGAACGAAAACCCCATTCTTTAACAGAAAGTTTACGCCGAAGTGCAAACGGAATTATCGCGGAGCATAAGCGTCGCTCTCCTTCAAAATCAGTTATTAATCAGAATTTAAACTGTTTTGATGTGGTTGAAGCCTATGAAGAAGCAGGTGTGGCGGGAATTTCGGTGCTTACTGATGGAAAATATTTTGGAGGTTCGTTAGATGATTTGCTTGTTGCTCGTGCTAAATGTTCTCTTCCGTTGTTGCGTAAGGATTTTGTGATTGACCCATATCAAATTTATGAAGCAAAGGCTTATGGTGCAGATGTTGTTTTGCTGATTGCGGCCGTTTTGAGTCCGTTTGATATCAAAAGATTTGCTGAAATAGCAAAATCTCTGCAATTAGAAATTTTGTTAGAAGTGCACGATTTGAATGAGTTACAACGTTCAATAATGCCTGATATTGATATGATTGGCGTGAACAACCGTAATTTGAATACTTTTGAAGTAACTTTACAAACCAGCGAATTATTGGCAACTGAAATTCCAAATGATTTCACAAAAGTCTCAGAAAGTGGTATTTCAAGTGCGAATGACGTTTTAGAACTGAAAAAGTCTGGTTACCAAGGATTTTTGATAGGTGAAAACTTTATGAAAACCGATTCGGTGTATGCTGAAACAAAGAAATTTGTCAATCAAATAGAAAAGCAAAAATAAACATTACACTTTTAATGAAAAAGCGCTTGTTAATTAAAATATGTGGAATGAAATATGCCGAGAATATTCAGGAAATAGCCAAATTAAATCCTGATTATCTGGGATTTATATTTTTTGAAAAATCACCGCGTTATTTTAACGGAAGCATTCCGATTTTACCTAAACATATAAAAAAAACGGGGGTTTTTGTCAACGAAAAATTAGAAAAAATAAGTTCATTAACGAAGAAATATTCATTAAATGCGGTGCAACTTCACGGAAGTGAAAGCCCTCTGTTTTGTTCTCAACTCAAAGAAAATCAGTCGGATATTGAGATTATAAAAGTATTTTCAGTGGGTGAAACGTTTAGTTTTTCGGAATTGGAAGCATTCCTTGACTGCGTAGATTATTTTTTGTTTGATACCCAAGGGAAAAATCACGGAGGTAACGGAATTACCTTTAATTGGCATTTGTTGAAAGATTATCCATACAAAAAACCGTTTTTTTTGAGTGGAGGCATCGGAATAGAAGAAATAAACGCGATTAAACTGTTGCAAAACAGTGGTTTACCAATATACGCTGTTGACCTCAATAGTAAATTTGAGATGCAACCAGCTTTAAAGGAAGCACGATTATTAAGCCATTTTATGACTGAAATTGCTAATTCAAACATAGAATAAATGAAAAAGTAACTGTATGAAAAACAAACATTTAGAACCCATAGGAGGATTTGTTAAAAATAGCCTATATACCGTGAGTGATAGCGGTTTTTATGGTGATTTTGGAGGAGCCTATATTCCTGAAATGCTTTACCGAAATGTGGAAGAGTTACGTCAAAAATACTTGGAAATCATAGCCTTACCTGATTTTAAAGTGCAATTTGATGCCTTACTGAAAAATTACGTAGGACGACCCTCTCCTTTATATTTCGCCAAACGTTTATCAGAACATTTTCAAACAAAGATATATCTCAAACGTGAAGATTTGAACCACACAGGAGCACACAAAATAAACAACACTATCGGACAAATTTTGGTAGCGCAACATTTAGGAAAAAAGCGTATTATTGCCGAAACTGGGGCTGGGCAACACGGCGTGGCTACCGCAACGGTTTGCGCTTTGATGGGATTGGAATGTGTGGTGTATATGGGCGAGGTGGACATACAACGTCAGGCTCCCAACGTAGCCCGAATGAAAATGCTTGGGGCAGAAGTGCGTCCTGCAACATCAGGTTCTAAAACATTGAAAGATGCTACTAATGAAGCAATTAGAGATTGGATTAACAATCCAACAGATACACATTATATCATTGGTTCAGTAGTGGGACCGCATCCTTATCCCGATATGGTAGCCCGTTTTCAAAGTATAATTTCAAGCGAAATGAAATGGCAGTTGATGGAAGCGGAAGGGACAGAAAATCCGAACTATGTAATAGCTTGTGTTGGAGGCGGAAGCAATGCCGCAGGAGCTTTTTACCATTATTTAGATGTTGAAAATGTGAAACTTATTGCAGTAGAAGCCGCAGGAAAAGGCGTACATAGTGGAGAAAGTGCAGCAACCTCTATTTTAGGAAAAGATGGCATTATTCACGGAAGTCATACGCTATTAATGCAAACAGATGACGGACAAATCACGGAGCCTTATTCCATTTCAGCGGGTTTGGATTATCCTGGAATTGGACCGCTACACGCTCACTTACACAGAACCCAACGTGCAGAATTCGTGTCAGTAACAGATGATGAAGCTATGCAAGCGGGTCTGAAGCTATGCAAACTTGAAGGCATTATTCCCGCGATTGAATCAGCACACGCTTTGGCATCTCTTTCTAAAAAAGAATTTCAATTATCTGACATAGTGATTGTTAATCTTTCAGGACGAGGAGATAAAGACTTACAGACTTACATCAAATATTTTGGTTATGACAAAGATTAAGGAAATTTATTTTGTCAAAGAAAACAAAAAGATTCTTTAAAATTTTATAGGAAAATTCAGAAAAGCTCGTTACTTTTGCGCTCAAAAAAGAAATAATTATGGAAACAAATAACAGTGGATTTAATCCCAATTTTGGAGATGTTTTTGGTGGTAAGCAAAAAATGAATACAACAGCTGTTGTTGTACTTGCTATTATCGGAATTTTACTATCGTGGTGTTGCAGCCCGATAGGGATTATTTTGGCAATTATTGCAGTTGTGATGGTAACCAATAAGTTGAATGCTTATAAGCGGAATCCAACAGGATTTTACGGTGCAGAAAATTTGAACGTAGCAAAGATTATTTCTTATATTTCCTTAGGAATTAACATTTTATTTTTGTTTTGGACGATATATAGTCTCGCAACAATGGATTGGGAAGTCATAATGCAGCAGTATCAAGACATTTTGAATGAAGCCGAGAGGGCGGATTATTAAAATAAGAATGAAGAGACTGTCCAATTTTTAGTATGTCAACTTTATCAAAAATTAAAGTTGTGATATCCCTTTTTTTGGACAGTCTCTTTTTGCGTGTAAGTTATGCAAATAACTTTGCAACTTCTTCATTTACAAATTCTAAGAATTGTTCGTCATCTTTCGTAAAAGCATTTAAGGTATGTGAATCGATGTCGATTTGTCCGATATTTTTGCCGTTAACGAATAAAGGTATCACAATTTCAGATTTTACCGTGAGGCTACAAGCTATATAGTTATCTTGTGCTTTCACATCGGGAACTACGAAATTTTGATTCGATACAGCAACTTGCCCACAAATGCCTTTCCCAAACGGGATTTGTGTGTGTTCAGTAGGTTCACCAGCAAAAGCTCCCAAATGCAATGTTTGGGTCGTGTGATTGGCAAAATAAAATCCAACCCAATCATAATGAGCAACTTCTGATTGTAATAAATGACAAATACTTTGCATTTTTTCTTCTCGTGAAAAATTTTCCTGATTGCAAATACTTCTGATTTGAGGTTTTAAATCGTTAAATATAGTCATACTATCTTTGCGTTAAAAATCATAAAAAAGTGGACAAAGATAGCTAAAAAAAGAGAGATACCAATTGTATATCCCATAATATGTAATATCTTTGTGGTTTTAAATCCGTTTCTGATAAACAGAAAATCAATGAATTTACGATGCACTTGATGCCAAAAATTCGCTGTGTTTTAGAACAATGAACAAAAATTTAAATCCAAATAAAGAAAATTATTCCGCACAAGAGCTTGATATTGAGCGTGCTCTGCGTCCATTGTCATTCGATGATTTTGCCGGACAGGAAGCCGTTTTGGAAAATTTGAAAGTTTTCGTAAAAGCTGCCAATATGCGAGGCGATGCGCTTGACCATACGCTTTTTCACGGCCCCCCAGGTTTGGGAAAAACTACTTTGGCACATATTTTAGCAAACGAATTAGGCGTAGGCATCAAAATCACTTCTGGGCCTGTTCTTGACAAACCAGGTGATTTAGCGGGATTGCTCACCAACTTGGAAGAACGCGATGTTTTGTTCATTGATGAAATACACCGATTGAGCCCCGTTGTGGAAGAATATCTCTATTCCGCAATGGAAGATTACAAAATCGATATAATGATTGAATCAGGTCCGAATGCGCGAACGGTTCAAATCAATCTGAATCCGTTTACACTCATTGGGGCAACCACACGTTCGGGCTTGCTAACTGCTCCGATGCGAGCAAGGTTCGGGATACAAAGCCGATTGCAGTATTACACCACTGAATTGCTTGCCGACATTGTGCAGCGTAGTGCTTCTATTTTGAAAGTTCCTATTTCGATGGAAGCTGCCATTGAATTAGCGAGCCGAAGCAGAGGAACGCCTCGTATTGCTAACGCCTTGTTACGCCGCATTCGCGATTTTGCACAAATCAAAGGAAATGGAAAAATTGACGCTGAAATCACCCGTTTTGGGCTGAAAGCACTCAATGTTGATGCTCACGGATTGGATGAAATGGACAATAAAATCCTTTCGACACTCATCGATAAGTTCAAGGGAGGGCCTGTGGGCATCACAACCTTGGCTACTGCTGTTTCGGAAAGTGCCGAAACCATTGAAGAAGTGTATGAACCTTTCTTAATTCAAGAAGGATTTATTGTCAGAACTCCACGAGGAAGAGAAGTTACTGAATTGGCATACAAGCATTTAGGAAGAATAAATCCGAACATACAAGGAACTTTATTTTAAAGGAAAACTTATAAAACATAGATGAAAATAGGGCAATATATATATATCATTTTAATACTACTCTTGCCTTTTGGAATGACGGCACAAGAAGAAATCAAAACCGAAGGCGGTGGCGTTTCGTTCAAGTCTGTGCGCCCGAAAAAGAAAAAAGATAGTATTACTTTCACGGCAAAAGATTACAAACTGATTTCGTATTTACGTGATACAGTGGCAGTTGACACATCTTTAACTATTCAAAAATACTATAAAAGCAACGCTTGGGAAAAAGATATTTTTGGAAAGATGCCTTTTTCAAATATGGGGCAACCTTACAATACATTTGTACACGATTTCACAAATCGGGACTATCTCCCATCGATGGGTGCGGAAGCTAAAAAACAATTTTATCTTACCCCTGAGGAAGTGAAACACTACCTCGTACCAACACCTTTGACAGAGTTTACTTACAAATCAGGAATGGAACAAGGTCAGATGCTAAATTCTTTATTTACAGTGAATTTGAATCCGAAATTAAATATTTTTATTGCCTACAAAGGATTGCGTTCACTTGGGAAATACCAGCGAGTTTTGGTTAGTAATGGAAATTTACGCTTGGGTCTTTCGTATGTCTCACCCAATAATAAATATGCAATTTTTGCGCATTACGCGGGAAATGATATTGAAAGTCAGGAAAATGGTGGCATCACTTCCGTTGAGCAATTTGAATCGGGCGATGAGCAGTTTAAAAATAGAGCTGTGGTGGACGTAAACCTCACAGATGCAGAGAATTTACGCGAAAGCAAGCGCTATTTTTTCCAGCAAGATTATGCTTTTTTGCGCAATCGTGATTCGTTGTCTTCTTACAAACAAATTCGTTTTAGACATCGATTTTTGTACGAAACGGAATACTACAAATTTTTACAAACCACTCCGAGTGATTTCTTCGGTGAAGCGTATGTTTCAGCAAATATTTCTGACCGCGTACAACTCCAAAAAATGATAAATACGGCTGGTGCAGAACTTGAATTGCCATATCTCGGAAAAACCTTTGTTTACGGAAATGCCTATTTCTATAACTATTTCTTTCGCAATGCTTTCTACGTATCGGGCGTATTGCAACCGCATCAAATCAAAGAAACTGACCTGAGTTTGGCGTTGCAGTGGCATAAAAAAATAGGCGGTTTTGCCATTGATGCTCACGGCGAGCAAACGTTCATAGGAAAAATCACGGGAACAAAACTCAACGGACGTTTATCGTATGCCTTTAACGATAAAAATCAGATAGTTGCAGGGCTTGACATACATTCTTCCTTGCCCAATTTTAATTATCTACTTTACCAAAGTGACTATAAGAACTATAATTGGAACAACATTGACAGTTTTGACAAAGAACACAGACAAACCATTTATGGCGATTTGAAAACCCAGTGGGGAAATGCTTTTGCAAGCATCTCAAACATAATAAATTACACCTATTTTGGAGTGCAAACACCCGCTTCGGCAAGTGAGCGAGGACAATCGTTGCCGGTGCAATATTCAGGAACAATACAGTATTTTAAACTCAAATTGCAAAAAGAATTTGCTTTGGGAAAATTTCGTTTAGACAATACGGTGCTTTACCAAAGTGTAGTTCAAAGCGAATCGGTGTTGAATGTTCCGAATTTTGTAACGCGAAACGCACTTTACATCGCTACTCCTTTGTTTAACAAAGCTATGTATTTAGAAACGGGCTTCGGATTTAATTACTTTACGAAATATTATTCCAATCGTTATAATCCGTTATTGGCTGAATTTGAAGTACAAACTTCTGAAAAAACGGGCGGATTTCCGATGTTTGATTTTTTCCTAAATGCCAAAGTACGCACAATGCGAATATTTTTCAGCATAGAACATTTTAATCCGTATGTGATGGATAATGTGTTTGGACGACCAAGTTACAATTATTATTCCGCTCCTCAACAACCATATCGCGATATGATATTGCGATTGGGAATTTCTTGGAATTTATTTTCATAACCAAAAACAAAAAAATGAATAAACAAGTCATATTCAAAGATTTAGGACTTAAAGATTATAAAGAAACGTGGGATTTTCAAGAAACCCTTTTTCAGTCGATTATTGAAACTAAACAGAAAAATCGAGCCGAAAACACGAACAACCCGACCTCGAATTATTTCCTTTTTGTAGAACATCCACACGTTTATACGTTAGGAAAAAGCGGAGATATTTCCAACCTATTGATTGATGAGGCAACCCTGAAAAGAAAAGGAGCAACGTTTTACAAAATCAATCGAGGCGGAGACATTACCTATCACGGACCGGGACAAATTGTAGGTTATCCGATTTTAGATTTGGATAATTTTTTTACGGACATACATAAATATCTTCGGTTTTTGGAAGAAACCATCATTCTCACCTTGAAAGAATATGGAATTGAAGCCACTCGGAGTCAAGGAGAAACGGGAGTTTGGATTGATGTCGGGACGCCTTTTGCTCGGAAAATATGTGCTATGGGAGTGCGCAGTTCGCGTTGGGTGACGATGCACGGTTTTGCTTTTAATGTGAATGCTGATTTGGGTTATTTTGACAACATCATTCCGTGTGGCATTCGTGGAAAAGCTGTAACTTCCCTCAATGTGGAATTAGGCAAACAAGAAGTGCCTCTTGCCGAAGTAAAAGAAAAAATCATAAAACATTTTAAAAACTTGTTTGAGGCGGAGTTTGTTTCAAAATAATACACTTTCATTGAAAAAAGAGGCTGTTCGTTGATTTGGTGAACAGCCTCTCGTTTTTTATTCCTCATTAAAAATCTTTTTAGCCGAAGAATCATCTAATCTGATGATTTCTTTTTCCAAGAGTTTTTTCATCCGCTTGATGATTTTTTTACTTGATTTTTGGTCGTAAATATTGTTCATTTCGCGAGGGTCTTTTTTCAAGTCATAGAGTTCCCAGCCATTGTGGCGTTTGTAAAAACGAATGATTTTGTAACGTTTGTCTTTGATGCCAAAGTGAGGCGAAACGGCGTGTTCTCCATTTTCGTAATAGTGATAGTACACCGTTTTGCGTACTTCTTTTTTCGGACTTTTTACCACCGAAGCAAAAGAAGTTCCTTGCATATCCGAAGGAATGGGAATGCCTGCCATTTCCAACAATGTGGGAGCAATATCGACGTTCATCACAAAACTTTCTGTGGATTGTGGTTTTTTGATTTCTTTTGGAAACTTCATAAACATCGGAGTTCGGAACGACTCTTCGTACATCCAACGCTTGTCATACCAACCGTGTTCACCCATATAAAAACCTTGGTCAGATAAATAGATGAAAATCGTATTTTCTGCTAAATTGTTCTTTTCCAGATAGTCAGCCATACGCCCAATATTGCGGTCAAGAGAGGCTGCCGTAGCGTGATAATCTCGCATATAGCGCTGGTATTTCCATTCGGTAAGTGCGTTGCCTGAAAGTTTTTTCTGTTCTAAATCGGCTTGAATTTTATGATAGAAATTCTGATAGGCGGTTCTCTGTTCGGGAGTCATTCGGCTGAAATTGCCATCTTTGTCTTCCTCTCCGGGGGGAAACATTTTTAGGTCATATCCCATTTGCATATGTTTAGCAATGGTCATTTCTTGCATTGAGGCAGGAATTCGGCTGTTGTAAGAATCGTAAAAATTATCAGGAAGAGGAAAATTGATGTGCTCAAATGTGCCCAAATCTTTTAGGTCGGGCATCCAAGTGCGATGTGTTGCTTTGTGCCCTACAATCAAACAGAAAGGTTTACTTTTGTCTCGTTCATTCAGCCATTTTTCGGCTTCATCTTCCACAATATCAGTTACATATCCTTCTTTTCGGACTACATTTCCGCCCGTTACAATGAAATCAGGATTGAAGTAGTGTCCTTGTCCGATAAGGATTTTATACGTATCGAAACCTTTGGGGTCTTTTCCTAAATGATATTTTCCTATCCAAGCTGTTTGGTAGCCATTCTCTTGTAAAATATTGACAAATTGTTGCTGGTTTGAGTTGTAGTGAGACGTTTCATTGTCAGTATATCCGTTTTTGTGGCTAAATTTTCCCGTTAGAATACACGCTCTGCTTGGTCCACAAATGGAGTTGGCAACATAAGCCTTATTAAAAGTCAAGCCTTCGTTTGCCAATTTATCAACATTAGGCGTGTAAGAAGTTTCGCCTTTGTTGTAAGCGCCAATGGACTGAAACGAGTGGTCATCAGAGATAATAATGACAATGTTTGGTTTTTCTTGCGCGTGCATTATTATACCAAGAAAAAAACTTACTAAAAATAAGAGGTTTTTCATAAAAAATTAATTTGGTTGTTAAAGGGTTATGAGTGTTTTTCATTCAAATAGGCTTTTCGGACTTTTTTAAACAATTCAGATGAATACACAAAGTCTGTAACGGCTTCATTTTCAGTTTCAAAAATAGTATTTTTAGAACCTTCCCATTCTTTGTATCCATTTTTTAGAAATACGATTTTTTCACCAATTTCCATCACTGAATTCATATCGTGAGTGTTAATGACGGTGGTAATGTTAAATTCTTCGGTAATTTCTTTGATGAGATTGTCAATAACGATGGCTGTTTTGGGGTCAAGCCCTGAGTTAGGTTCGTCACAAAACAAGAAATTAGGACGGTTCACAATGGCTCTCGCAATGGCTACCCGCTTTTGCATTCCGCCCGAAATTTCTGACGGAAGTTTGTTTTCTGCATTCACCAAATTCACACGACTGAGTACCATATCGGCGCGTTCACGAATTTCTTCGGGGGTTTTGGTTGAAAACATTTGCAACGGAAACATCACATTTTCAAGTACTGTCATTGAGTCAAATAGGGCGCTTCCTTGAAAAACCATTCCCATTTTCTGACGTAGTTTGGTGCGTTCATTGCGTTTCATTTCGGCATAACTCACACCGTCATATATGATGTTCCCTTCATCGGGGGTAAAAAGCCCTAACAAAGATTTTAAAAAAACGGTTTTCCCCGAGCCACTTTGCCCGATGATGAGGTTCGTTTTTCCTTTCTCAAAAGTAGTTGAAATTCCTTTTAAAACAGGAACTCCATCAAAAGATTTATGTAAATTTTCTACTTGAAGCATTTTTTGAATATGAAATTATGGATTGTATTTACCCGTAAAACAACTGTGTAATAATTGAGTTTGAGAGGATTATCACGATACTCGTCCAAACGAAAGAGGTTGTACTTGCTTTCCCTACGTCCAGAGCGCCTCCCTTCATAAAGTAACCGTGATAGGCAGGAATTGTTGCCAAAAAGAATGCAAAAACCACTGTTTTAGTGAAAGCGTAAATTAAGCTGTACACCTTGAAGTCTAATTGCACTCCTTGCACAAATTCAGCGGAAGTGGTATATCCACTGAAAACAGCAGAAGCCCAACCGCCTAAAATGCCCAAATACATTCCCATAGCAATCAAAAACGGAAGTAACATAAGGGCTATGAGCTTTGGAAAAATCAAATAATTCAACGAATTGACTCCCATCATATCCAAAGCGTCAATTTGCTCCGTTACACGCATCGTTCCGATGCTTGATGTGATGAATGAACCTACTTTTCCTGCTAAAATGATAGCAACAAACGTAGGGGCAAATTCCAAAATAATGGACTGACGAGTGGCAAAACCAATTAAATACTTTGGAATGAAAGGACTATCAATGTTCAGAGCCGTTTGTACCGATACCACTCCACCTACAAAAAACGAAATAAAAGCAACAATTCCGATGGAACTGAAAATCAAATCATCAATCTCTCGAAAAATTAATTTTCTCATAATCGACCAACGCGTTCTTTTTCGGAATATGTTGTAAAGCATAATAAAATACCCGCCAACAGCAGCAATGTGTTTCATACTTTATATAAAATAACGGCAAAGGTAATAAAAAAAATAATAGTAGCTTAAAAAGAAGAAACCTTTTCACGTATTTTTTTTGAAAAAAAGTTTTTTCTGTTTGCATATTACATAAATAGTTGTAATTTTGCACCCCAATTTCAGATACTATGTATTTGATTGAAATAAGGAATGTTTAATTTTAAAATTAGTAATGTGGATACACTAAGCTACAAAACAATTTCGGTGAACAAAGCCACTGCAAACAAAAAGTGGGTTTTGGTAGATGCCGAAGGACAGACATTGGGTCGTCTTGCCTCAAAAGTGGCGAAATTGCTACGTGGTAAGTACAAACCTGAATTTACGCCCCACGTTGATTGCGGTGATAACGTGATTGTTATCAATGCCGAGAAAATCAACTTGACCGGTAATAAATGGAACGATAAGGAGTACATTCGTTACACAGGTTATCCGGGAGGACAGAGAATCTTAACAGCTAAGGACATCTTAGCAAAACACCCAGAGCGTTTAATCGAAAAAGCGGTTAAAGGTATGTTACCAAAAAACAAATTGGGTGCAGCGATTTTACGTAATTTGAAAGTGTATGTAGGCACTGAGCACAAACAAGAAGCTCAACAACCTACTGCCGTTAACTTAAACGATTTAAAATAATGGAAGTAATTCACAAAATTGGTAGAAGAAAAACTGCTGTTGCCCGTATCTACTTAAAACCGGGAAATGGTACTATCAGCGTTAACAAAAGAGAATTGAATGATTACTTTACCACTTCAACACTTCAATACAAAGTGAAACAACCGTTCGCTTTGTTAGGAGCCGAAGATGCGTATGACGTGAAAGTAAACGTGTACGGTGGAGGAATTACCGGACAAGCCGAAGCTATCCGATTGGCAATTTCAAGAGCTCTTTGTGAGGTTGATATTGAAAACAGAGCTACACTTAAACCCGAAGGATTGCTAACGAGAGACCCACGAATGGTGGAGCGTAAAAAATTCGGTCAGAAAAAAGCTCGTAAAAGATTCCAATTCTCTAAACGTTAATACGTTATTGGAACTATTAAAACAAGTAAAAACATTGTTGTCGTTGTTTCCTTTCATAGGGAAATTAGTTTAGCATCCAAATGCTGTGGGCAAACACCGATGATTTTCACCACACATTGCTAAATCAACGGAACGTAAACTATTAAAAAAAATGGCAAATAACATAGAAATTAAAGATTTATTGGATGCAGGTGTACATTTTGGACACTTGACCAGAAAATGGAATCCGAATATGGCGCCTTACATCTATATGGAGCGCAACGGAATCCACGTAATAAACCTCTACAAAACAGCTGCTAAAATTGAAGAAGCTAACGAGGCTTTGAGAAAAATCGTTGCTTCTGGAAAAAAAGTTCTGTTTGTAGCAACTAAAAAACAAGCGAAGGACGTAGTTGCTGAAAAAGCAGCTTCTGTTAAAATGCCTTACATCACTGAAAGATGGCCAGGTGGTATGTTAACGAACTTCGTTACGATTCGTAAAGCGGTTAAAAAGATGTCGTCAATCGATAAAATGAAAAAAGACGGAACATTTGAAACCCTTTCAAAAAGAGAAAAATTGCAAATCGAGCGTTTAAGAGAAAAACTTGAGAAAAACTTAGGTTCAATCGCTGATATGTCTCGTCTTCCAGGTGCGTTGTTCATTGTAGATACAATGCGTGAGCACATTGCTGTTAAAGAAGCTCAAAAATTAAACATTCCTATTTTTGCAATGGTGGATACCAATTCAGACCCTCGTGAGGTGGACTATGTTATCCCTGCAAATGATGACGCTTCAAAATCAATTGAGAAAATCCTTACGTATGTTACAGAAGCTATCAACGAAGGACTTTCAGGAAGAACATCAGACAACAAAGAAAACAAAGAAGCAGAAGCAGCCGAATAATTTTATTTTTTAAAATAGCGGGGCTTTCGCTCTCTTGAAATAGTTTGATAATGTTCTTTTTACGAAAAAAACAATCTCAAACTATTTCTTTTTTATAAACAATTTTTAACATTCAAATTATTTAATACTATGGCAAATATTACAGCCGCAGATGTAAACAAATTAAGACAAGCCACAGGTGCTGGTATGATGGATTGCAAAGCTGCATTGATTGAAGCAGAAGGAGATTTTGATAAAGCAATCGAGGTTTTACGTAAAAAAGGACAAAAAGTAGCTGCAAAAAGAGCTGACCGTGAGTCAAGCGAAGGAGCTGTTATTGCAAAAGTAAATGCTAACAACACAAAAGGAGCTATCGTTTCATTGAACTGCGAAACAGATTTCGTAGCTAAAAACGAGTCTTTTGTGGCATTTGCAAAAGATTTGGCAGAATTGGCTCTTTCTGTAAATTCAAAAGAAGAATTGCTTGCCGCTGATTATAAAGGCATTTCAGTTGCTGAAAAATTGACAGAACAAACAGGAGTTATCGGTGAGAAAATTGAAGTAGGTTCTTTTGAGAAGTTGGAAGCGCCTTTTGTAGGAGCTTACATTCACCACGGAAATAAGATTGCAGCATTGGTAGGTCTTTCAGCTAATATTTCTGATGCAAGTGATGTAGCTAAAAACTTGGCAATGCAAATTGCTGCAATGGGAGCAGAAACATTGTCTTATAAAGATTTTTCAGCAGAGTATCTTGAAAAAGAAACTGAAGCTCGTATCGCTATTATTGCAAAAGAAAACGAAGAATTAGCACGTTTGGGCAAACCACTTAAAAACGTTCCTAAATACGTTTCTTATGCACAATTAACTGCGGAAGTTTTAAAACAGGCTGAAGAAGAGGCAAAAGCAGAATTGAAAGCTGAAGGCAAACCTGAGCAAATTTGGGATAAAATTCTTCCAGGGAAAATTCAACGCTTCATCAGCGATAACACTACGTTAGACCAAGAAAAAGCGTTGCTAGACCAAGTTTATATTTCTGACGAAAGCAAAAAAGTGTCTGATTACGTGAAATCTAAAAACGTAGAAATCGTTGCTTTTAGACGTGTAGCTTTGTAGATATTAGAATTTTATAATAAAGAAAAGCAAAGAGGTTGTCCGAAACTTTTCGGACAGCCTCTTGTTTTATCTCATATCACATACCAAGTTTTACTTTTGAACTGAAGCCTTTCCTTAAAAAATTATCCCACACTTCCTTCTAACGAAATTTCTAATAATTTTTGAGCTTCTACGGCAAATTCCATCGGAAGTTTGTTAAGTACTTCTTTACTAAAACCATTGACAATCAATGCGATTGCTTTTTCGGTATCGATACCACGTTGGTTGCAATAGAAAATTTGGTCTTCTCCAATTTTGGAAGTTGTGGCTTCGTGCTCGATTTGAGCGGTTTTGTTTTTCGCTTCGATATACGGAAATGTATGTGCTCCGCATTCGTTGCCCATCAAAAGGGAATCACATTGCGAAAAATTACGTGCATTTTCAGCATTTGTACCTACTTTTACGAGTCCGCGATATGAATTTTGCGATTTTCCAGCCGAAATTCCTTTGGAAATAATCGTTGAGCGAGTATTTTTGCCCAAATGTATCATTTTTGTACCCGTATCAGCTTGTTGAAAATGATTTGTTACGGCAATCGAATAAAATTCTCCTACGGAATTATCACCTTTTAGCACACACGACGGATATTTCCACGTTACAGCCGAACCCGTTTCAACTTGTGTCCACGAAATTTTGGCGTTTTTCTCACACAATCCGCGTTTGGTTACGAAGTTAAAAACGCCTCCTTTTCCGTCTTTATCACCTGGAAACCAATTTTGTACGGTTGAATATTTGATTTCAGCATCGTCCAAAGCAATGAGCTCTACCACAGCTGCGTGCAATTGGTTCTCATCGCGTTGTGGAGCGGTACAACCTTCTAAATAAGACACGTAACTACCTTTGTCGGCAATTACGAGTGTACGTTCAAACTGTCCCGTACCAGCCTGATTTATACGAAAATAGGTAGAAAGTTCCATCGGGCAACGAACACCTTTCGGTACATAGCAAAACGAGCCGTCGGAAAACACAGCCGAGTTCAGAGCCGCATAAAAATTATCCGTTTTGGGCACTACCGAACCTATATATTTCTGTACCAATTCAGGGTGTTCTTGAATGGCTTCGGAGATGGAACAAAAAATAATTCCTTTTTCTGCCAACGTTTTTTTGAAAGTAGTAGCTACTGATACTGAATCCATTACGATATCCATTGCCACAGGAGCAACACCCGTAAGTCGTTTTTGTTCTTCGAGTGAAATTCCCAATTTGTTAAAGGTTTCCAACAATTTCGGGTCAACTTCATCTAAACTTTCGTATTTAGGTTGTTGTTTAGGAGCTGAATAATATGAAATATCTTGAAAATTAGGTTTTTCGTATGTAACGTTTGCCCATTCGGGTTCTTTCATTTCTTTCCAAATGCGGAAAGCCTCCAACCGCCAGTCGGTCATCCATTGTGGTTCGTTTTTCTTTTTAGAAATCGCAATTACAATCTCTTCATTCAACCCTTTCGGAAAAGTTTCTGCCTCAATATCCGTGTAAAATCCGTACGCATATTCTTTGGTTTCAAGTTCGTCCCGTAGGTCGTCTTCTGTATATTTTGCCATTTTGTTCTGTTTTTTATTTAGTGATTTGAAAAAATTATGTTGATATTTCAGAAACTCCACACTTCCAATTTGAAAAATGGATTGAAATTTTTTAGATTTTTTTGCTTGAAGAGAGCCTCTAAAATCAATCGCCAAAAATAATCTTTTTTTTCTATCTTTCGCAGTTATGAAAGAATTTTTTTTGTTTGTCAGCTATTTTTATCATTAAACCGGTGCGAGCATTTTGCCTGTACCTTAGTTTGTAAATTTCAGTAATATTTTTATTAACGATTCTGTGTTATTTACTTTGAAATGGACACGAGTGGGACATTTGCTCCTGTAAGAGGACAAAAGTTTTTACACGTTGTATTTCATTTTATATCATCATTTCTTCTTATCAAACAATTTTTCTTTTAACTCATAAAAGGTGTTATAAAAATCAAGTTTTTCAGTATATTTTAACTGTTTTTGTTCTATTATTATCTCGTATTTGGTTACTAATTCTTGTAGTTTTTCATCTTTTAAACCTGCATTTTGTGCTACGAAATAAAACTTTTCTATGCGGGTATTATAGGTAGGGATTAATGCCGGCTTATCAATTTTATATTCATTTACTATCCAATACAATTTTTTAGGGTCTAAACAATCCTCAAAAAATGGTTTCATAATACTTTCATAATATTCAAGCCACTTTTTTATAATATAATTAGGGTCTTCATTAAGCATAAATATTAGATTATTATACTTTTCAGGAAATCTTTTGTTAAAATAGTCTTCTGAAATATAATCAATATTACCCCCACATAACTTTTCATTATCTGGTTTTACACCAAGAGCTTTTAACTTTTCATTCATTGATTTATCTCCATAATATATTTGTGTTTGTATCTCTATGAAAGTACTTCGCCTATACATATACACAAAGATAAAAAATTGATGATTTCCTTCGGTTTTTATAAACAGTTCTCGACTTGATTTGTATAAAAAGCCTTCACTACCAATTTGCTCTAATACTTTTTCAGCAAATAACTTACGAAATGTTTTGATGTCCATATTTTGTTAATTTAAATCACAATTTTTCACCAGCGGGGAGTCTGTTATCATTTTTTTACTATTTTGATAATTATTCTTTTCTTTTTTAAATTCCTTTTATGTTTTAATTGATTCCTTTGCTATTTTAATAATTCGGAAGATATTTTGTTGTTACATTTGCATATTTTACTACTTCGGAGTATTTTTTGTTGTTGCATTTGTGTATTTTACTGCTTCGGAGCATTTTTTGTTGTTACATTTGTGTATTTTACTGCTTCGGAGCGTTTTTTGTTATTACATTTGCATATTTTACTACTTCGGAGCATTTTTTAGCAATATATTTTTATTTTTCCCTGTTGATACGAGTATTTTATTTGTATTTTAGTTTGTAGATTTCAGTACTATTTTTTTATTAATAATTCTGTATTATTTTAAAATAAACACATAAACATAATTTTATTTCCATCTGTTTTATCTCACAATTCCTGCGTTTTCAAAATCCAATCCACCAATGCGATTTTTTTCCGTCCATTCTACAAAGGCATCATTGCAGAAATAAAAATTACAAAATTGTTCATCACGGAAAATGGGCGTTTTTTCAATAATATTTTTGTTAAAAGCAAATTTGTTGTGCAATTCAGGAAAAATTTCTTTTTGAGGTTGCGGATTTTTATCGAAAATATTCATTTTGTCATAGGCTTGTTCAAGTTCGTCGGACGTGTAAAAGAAATGTTCCACGACTGCCTTGACTTTTCCCAAAAGATTGACAAAAACAAATTCTCTGTCAAATTCGGGCGTGTGTATTGGCAACAATTGAGCCGAAATATTCAAATCTGTTAGCATTTTTTCAGCCCATTGTTTTTCCATTATCAAAATTCCCGAAAAAAAACTACTTGCTTGAAAATCTGTTCGTTTTTTCTTGTCTTTTTTTCTGAAATTGGTCAAAATCCACGTTGGAACTTTCCAATTTTCAATAAATTCACCTTCTTTTTCGTTCAAATTGATAAAATCTTCATCAGAAGCGTGTAAAATATACTGAAAATGGTCATAATCTTGCCCGATTTGATATACATTTGTCATATCGAAATGTTTTAAAGATGTTTTACTTGCAATTTTATATGAGAAAAAACATAAAACTCTAAAATTCATAGAATTTCAAGAAATTTTTTCGTTTTTCTATAATTTCCATATCGTGCAAATATTCGGGATTGCCATAGTTTAGAGTTAGTTTGAAATGTTCAGCGATTTGGTTGAGTATTTCTGCCGGAACTTTGATTTCGCCTTCAAACCAATTTGTCCAAACCATCAGTATAACCTCTTCATTTTTAACGAATTGATATAAGTCAAAATCAATGCCTTTATCAAAAATATCGTATTCGGCTTTGAGTTTCCAATGGGTTTGTTGCAAAAATTCCACTATTTTGTAGAAAATTTCAGTTGGAATATCGGTTGCGATTTTCATACTAATTTCTTTGGAAATGACCTGCAAAAATATTAATTTTCAGAGTAAAAGTCAAAAGAAAAGAAAATAACTTATTTTTTATTTATGATGAAATCCAAACAATAAGAAAACAAGAGAAGAATTATCTCTCAATTAAGATAATAGTTTGAAAATTAATATATTACATTATTGGTAAAAAGGTTTAAATGAATTTGAGTGCGATAGAGATGAAATAAATATGTGTAAAAAATTTGTGGTTTCAGAAAAAAGCACTACTTTTGCCCCTCGAATTTAAAATATTAATAATAAACTTATGAATCATTACGAAACTGTTTTCATTTTGAATCCCGTTTTATCTGAGCAACAGATAAAGGAAGCAGTAGAAAAATTTGAGAATTTTCTTACAGCTAAGGGTGCAGAATTTGTATCAAAAGAGAATTGGGGCTTGAAAAAATTGGCTTACCCAATCCAAAACAAAAAAAGTGGTTTTTATCACTTGTTTGAGTTCAAAGCAGCTGGCGAAGTTATCGACACTTTTGAATTGGAATTCCGTCGTGATGAGCGCGTTATGCGTTTTTTGACGGTAAAATTAGACAAACACGCTGTTGCGTGGGCTGAAAAAAGAAGAGCAAAGTTAAACACTAAAAAAGCGTAAGGAAATGTCAATCGAACAACAAGCAAAAGGAAAAAAAGACGGGGAAATCAAATATTTAACCCCACTTAATATAGACACTTCAAAACAAAAAAAATATTGTCGTTTCAAAAAATCAGGTATCAAGTATGTTGATTATAAAGACCCCGATTTTTTGTTGAAGTTTGTAAATGAACAAGGTAAGTTGTTACCACGCAGACTTACAGGAACTTCTTTGAAATTCCAGCGTAAGGTGGCTACTGCGGTGAAGAGAGCGCGCCATTTAGCGTTAATGCCTTATGTAGCTGATTTGTTAAAATAATAAAAAAGAAGTGATACTATGGAGATTATATTAAAACAAGACGTACAAAACTTAGGTTTTAAAGACGATATCGTAACAGTTAAAAACGGATACGCACGCAATTACCTAATCCCGCAAGGATTTGCAATTTTGGCTACTCCGTCAGCAAAAAAGGTTTTAGCTGAAAATTTGAAACAAAGAGCTTACAAAGAACAACACATTGTTGATGAGGCTAAAAAAGTAGCAAAAGCCTTAGGAGCTTTAACTATGAAAGTTGTTGCAAAGGTAGGCTCAGGAGATAAATTGTTTGGTTCTATCAATAATGCTGATTTGTCACAAGAGTTGGCGAAAGCAGGTTATGAAATTGACAAAAAATTCATTACAATTGCAGGTAACTCAATCAAGAGAATAGGGAAATACACGGCTTCTATCCGTCTACACAGAGATGTGGTTGTTGATTTTCCTTTTGAGGTAGCAGCTGAAATTGAGAAAGTAGAAAAACCAGTTGAAAAAGTAGAGGAAAAACCAGAAAATCAATAGTTTTTAAATTTTAATATGTGAAAAACCTATAAGAGTTGTTGACTTTTATAGGTTTTTTTTTGAGAATACTTATTTTAGAATCCAGAAATTGTTTTCAATGTTTGCTTTGAGATAGACAATATTTCCCTTTTTGAACACATTGTAGAAATAGAAATCAAATTAATGTAAAAAGCAACCATATATCTTTTGAAAAATACTATATTTTTATATATTTGTGTCTTGTAAAATTAGCTTGCAAATATTTGATGAAAATATTAAATGTTTCGCATTGTTTTAACAAATTAAACCTATTTTTCATAAAATGCTTCTATTGAATATTTTAAAAAATGCTTTTGAAACATATCGTAATTCGTTTTTAATCAGTTTGTTGGGGTCAATTATGTTGATTTCAGTTATATTTTTATTATACATTTTGATTTTTCCGATGTTGCTGAAAATGCCTTTGAATGAATTTTCTCAATTGGCAATAAGTCAGCCCGAAGAAATGCAAAAAATATTGCTAACACCTGATTTTCAGGTAAAAATGACATTGTTTTTATTGTTAATTAATTGCATCATAGCT
>JBGYFE010000097.1:0-8102 GCA_041819925.1 Capnocytophaga sp. | reverse complement strand
GCCGTAATTCTGACAGCGATGTCGGCTGCTTTGGGCTTTTTCCCTATGGCAGTTTCCAGCGGAGCAGGTGCAGAAGTACAACGCCCATTGGCAACCGTAGTTATAGGAGGCTTGGTAACTTCTACCTTATTGACGCTCGTAGTGTTACCTGTTTTATACTCTATTTTTTATAATTCAAAAAAGAAGAAAACTAAAATATCCTCTGAAGGAGTTGAGAGAATATAGAGTCTCCAAAAATCCCTTTAAAGGAGTTGAGAAAATACAGAACTTTCAAAAATTCCCCTTTCAGGGAATGAGTGAAATACAGAGCCTCCAAAAATCCCCCTTTGAAGGGGGCAGGGGGATGTAAAAGTATAAAATAACAAAAATCATTACAACGTGAAAAATAAAATAATTCCTTATAATCCGAAATTAAAAGAATTAGCAAGAACATTGCGAAATAATAGCACATTGAGTGAAGTATTGCTATGGAAAAACATAAAAGGAAAGTCGTTAGGTGTTGAATTTCACAGACAAGTACCTATTTTGGAATACATAGTTGATTTCTATTGCCACGAACTTCGATTAGCCATAGAAATAGATGGTGAAATTCACGAATATCAGTACTTGGAAGATGCTCAACGTCAGGGAGAGATAGAAAAATATGGAGTAACTTTTCTCAGATTTCAAAACATAGATATTAAATATAATATGTTTAGTGTTTTAATGATAATCGAGGAGAAAATAAAGGAATTAATTAAGGAACAAGAGTAATTATCATATAAAATATAACTATTTAAAAATAATATAGTTCATAGTCTTTTTAAAATTCATAAAATAAGAAAACAAATACTTTCAGAATTCTATCTTTTAAAAGGGCAAGGAGATACAAAAATGAATAAAAATGAAGCTACAAACCTATGCAAAAATTATTAGCTTTGGAATTTGTACTGTGGCAACTGCCCAGAATAAACCATTGCGACTAACAGAAATCATTACATTAGCCAAAGAAAATAATGCATCTATTAAAAGTGAGCAATTCAAGTGGCAACAAGCACAAGCATTGCAAAAAACGGCTTTTGACTTTGGCAAAACGGAAGTGTATTTCAATCGTGATGAGAATAACTTAGCCCCCAATAACGAGCCTTTGCAGGTGTGGGGCGTGCAGCAGTCTTTGGAATTTCCGACGGTCTATGCCAAGCATCGTAAACTGAAATCCGCAGAAACTAACTTTGCCAAAGCTACGCTTTCAAATGCCCAAATTACGCTCGAACGACAAGTATCGCAACAGTTTTATAACTATCAGACCGCTTGCCAAAAGGTGCGTATCTATCAGCAAATCGATAGTATTTATAAGCACTTTTCGCTATCCGCAACACGAAAGTTTGAACTCGGAGAAAGTAATTATTTAGAAAAAATTACCGCCAGTGCCAAGCATAAGCAAGTGCAATTGCAATTGACACAAAGTCAGATGGAAAAACAGCAAACGTTCCATCAGTTACAAGCATTGGTACAAAGCAAAGATACACTGCTTGTTGAAGAGCAGATACCTGAAAAACTTCTGATTGACATTCCTGAGTTAGAAAACCTAAATGGCGTAAATCTGTTTGAGGAGCGAGCGAAAATTACACAAGCTGAATTGGGATTGGAACGCCATCGCTTACTCCCCGATTTGAATTTCAACCTATTTACAGGAACAAATTCGGGCATTTCACAGAATTACAGAGGATTTCAGGTAGGAGTGCAAGTTCCGATATTCTTTTGGGGAAATTCAGGTCGCATACGTTCGGCAAAGCTACAAACTGAAATAGCTCAAAATCAAACTCAAAACAACAAAATAGTCGTTGAGAATCGGTACAAGAACCTAAAACAGACTCTGGCACAGGAAGAAAAAGCCTTGAAGTACTACGAATCGGAAGGAAATCACCTTTCAGATGAACTTCTGAAAGTAGCACATCGCAGTTTTAGTCAAGGAGAAATTGATTACTTTCAGTATATTCAAAGTTTGGAGAATGCGTATCAACTCAAAGTCGATTATTTGCAATCGCTCAATAATTACAATCAAACGTTGTTGCAATTGCACTACTTAATGTATGAAGATGAACTAATAAACTAAATAAAAAATGATAAAAATAAGAATTTTAGCAAGCATACTCTTTTTGCTTGTAGCTTGTAATTCAGGTAATAATACCTCAAACACAAAGGAAAACCCAACGACAGACGACCGTATTTTTGTAAGTAATGAGCAATTTGAAAAGAATGGAATGTCGCTTATCAAAGCCTCAGAGACAGACTTCCCGCAGACAATTTCGGTAAGCGGTACTATTGATGTTCCACCTCAGAACAAGGCAGTAATTACAGCGATAATGGGAGGATATGTAAAAAATATTCCCTTGTTGCAAGGTGATATGGTCAAAAAAGGGCAAGTACTGCTCTCTGTTGAAAATCAGGAATTCGTACGCCTACAACAGCAGTATTTGGAAATACAACAGCAGTTAGAATATCTAAAATCGGAGTATCATCGACAAAAAACCTTGTCGGAAGAGAAGATAGCATCTGAAAAAAACTTTCTCAAAGCACAGAGCGATTACAATTCGGCATTAGCACAGCTCAGCGGATTGAAGAAACAGTTGCAACTTATCAATGTAAATGTAAAAGACCTACATTTTAATACCATTTCTTCCGTCTTGCCTATTTATTCGCCTATTGATGGAAATATTTCCGAGATTTTAGTGGAACAAGGAGCTTTTGTTTCGGCAACTTCTCCGCTTCTAAAAGTGATAAATAATGAAAAATGGCTCTTGGAACTAACTGTTTTTGAAAAAGATGCAGTGCATTTGCAAAAAGACCAGACCGTAGTATTTAAAGTTCCTGAAGTTTCAAAAACACAGCAATATACAGCAAAAATAGTTCAAATAACTACAAGCGTCGACCAAACCCGAAGTATAAAAGTCTATGCAAAAATCGATATACAACAATCTGTGAATTTTCTAAGCGGTATGTTTGCCACAGCGGATATCATTACAGCTTCTTATAAGTCATTTGCACTCCCCGAAGTAGCTACTGCCGAAACCGAAAATGGATTATTTGTATTAAGGCTTAATGAAAAAACAGATAAGGGGTACTATTTTGACCAAGTACCACTAACTTCTCCAAAAGTTAATAAGGGTTTTGTTGAAGTAAAAACAGATACTGATACCCAATATCTTACAGGAAAAGTGTTTGAATTGGTGAAATAAATGCATAGAAATCTGAGTAGGATTGTCCGAGAAATTTTTATTTAAAAAGGTAAAGAAATAACACCCTTTCTCGGACAATTTTTTGTTTTATGGGAGTAAAACAACGTTTTCTGTGCAAAATCGAAAACACTGTTGATAGAAAAAGACACTTTTCCTCAGATAAAAAGCAAGAAACTTAACAATTATTTCGTTTCCTTTATCCTCCTATCAAAAGGGGAAGGTGAAAATGTAGTTTAATACACTCCTTTATTTCTGTCTGAAATAAATATCAATCGGAACGCCGTTAAAGTCAAAATTCTCGCGTAACTTATTCTCTATAAATCGTTTGTAAGGGTCTTTGACATATTGTGGCAAATTGGCAAAAAACACAAATTGAGGCATAGAAGTTGGCAATTGCATACAATATTTAATTTTGACATACTTCCCTTTGATAGCTGGTGGCGGATAATTTTCAATGAGAGGCAACATAATTTCGTTCAATTTATGTGTAGGAATACGCTTTGAACGATTGTTATAAACCTCGACAGCTTGTTCAATTGCTTTGTAAATACGCTGTTTATTGAGAGCTGAAACGAAAATAATCGGGACATCTGTGAAAGGAGCAATTTCCTTGCGGATAACGGCTTCAAATTCTTTGGCTGTATTGTTTCCTTTTTCCACCAAATCCCACTTATTGACTAAAATGACAATTCCTTTTCGGTTTCTTTCAGCAAGCCAAAATATATTTGAATCTTGTCCTTCAAATCCGCGTGTAGCATCAATCATCAGAATGCAAACATCGGCGTGTTCAATAGCTCGAATTGAACGCATTACGGAATAAAATTCCAAATCTTCTTTTACTTTTGACTTACGTCGGATACCTGCCGTGTCCACCAAATTAAATTCAAACCCAAAACGATTGTACTTGGTGTCAATGGCATCACGCGTAGTTCCAGCGATGTCTGTAACGATATATCGGTCTTCTCCTATCAAAGCATTGATAAACGACGATTTTCCAGCATTTGGACGCCCTACCACAGCAAATCGTGGCAAATTTTCATCTGTTTTGCTTTCTTCTCGTTCAGGAAGTACTTTCACTAAATCGTCCAAAAGTTCTCCTGAACCACTTCCGTTTAGGCTTGAAAGTGTGTACAGTTTTTCAAAACCAAAAGCGTAAAACTCATTAGCATCAGCAAGCCGATTGTTGCTATCTACTTTGTTTACAGCAACAAAAATTGGTTTTTTTGACCTTCGGAGCAATTCAGCGACTGTTTCATCCATTCCTGTAACGCCATCTTCTACGTTTACCATAAAAATAACAGCATCAGCCTCTTCAATAGCCAAATTTACTTGCTTATCTATCTCTTTTTCAAAAGTATCATCACTACCAATGACATAACCTCCTGTGTCAATGACTGAAAACTCTACCCCGTTCCAATCCGTTTTTCCATAATGACGGTCGCGAGTAACGCCACTCACGGAATCAACAATCGCCTCACGGCGTTTTATTAGTCGATTAAAAAAAGTCGATTTTCCCACATTTGGGCGACCTACAATAGCTACAATAGCACTCATAATTATATTGTTATATTTTTAATTTCTTGATTATTTTGCCGTATTCTAAAAAGAAATACTCAAAATATATCAAATTTCCTTTTACAAAAACCGAATTTTCTGATTTTTCAAATAGCCTTTAATAAGGGAGCAAAGGTACGGCATTATATCAGAAATACAAACGACTATCTCAAAAAGTTACCGTTTTTATTCTAATAAACCGTACTTTATAACTTCCTAACGCTGAATCGTTGGGCGTATCGCCTATTTTTGTCTGCATTTGATAGTGTTTTTTTGCCATTTTTCTAAATAAATCATTTTCGATATTCATCAAATTGAAAGTTGAAAAACGTCCAAACGGTGTTTATATTGAAAATGTAAAAGTGGGCAACATCAAAGATGTACCCACTTCAAGTTAAAATTCGTTTTTTTAATGCTTTGTAATAGTTACCGCATCATAATCGCCCTGAATTCCTTTTGTTTGTGAGGCTTTTTTCTTTTCGTAGCATATAAAATCATTTTTGTGCAAGCATTAGAATTTTTACGATGAATAACACCTTGAATTCCCTTTGAAATGTCATTGATGAAATTTGTAATATTACAACAAAAATTCTTTCTTTTTCAATAAGAAATGATATTATCCCTGTTAAAAATTAAAATTTTGATAAAGGTGCAAATAACGTTACTTAATGTTAGATAAAGAATCTTTCTCTATTTTAATCAATCCATTCTCGGTCATTTTCGCCACAGCATTGTTACTGATATTTATCCATTTGCGGCGTCTCTTATCAATTACTAAAAACTCTTCATTCGGACTGGTAATGTATTTCCCTTGTGGGAGATATAAATATACTCGTACTCTTTGGTCTCTTATTTTTGAATTTTTACCAAAAGAATATTGTTCAGGAAGTATAACTTTTGAATTGTCTATTTTTAAATCATATTTTATTTGTTCCGATTTTGTTTTTGCATCAGAAATATTTCTCCCACGAGAAAATTTTTGAAGAATAATATAAGGTTCACTTTCTGTGGTTTCTTTTACAAAAAATCTTACACTACTACTTCTTGAAATAATTTCATTTTCTTCTTTTATAGTATCAATATCAAAATTATCAATATTATATTCATATGGATTTTGATTAGGTTGTGATTGATATGCTAATGTAATAGTATCTTTTGACTGAAAATGTATTGTTTCTTCAACATAACTACTTGTTTGGAAATGTTTAAAAGTATCAACAGCTACAATAATGCTTCCCATTACTCCAAGGAAGAATAGAAAGACATTAAACAATACCCAAGCTGTTGGAGTTTTGTATCCTTTTTTAGAAAACAATTTTAAACATAAAATAGAAATTATGGAAATAGGTAAAACAAGTAGGGAAAATACAGAAATATAAGTAACGTAAAGTTGCCAATCTCCCCCAACAACAAAAGGAAGATAATCGGTCATTGCCAATAATGCAAATCCAAATCCCCAACCTGCAACTCCTACTCCGAATAATGCCATAATTAAACTTAATAATATGATGCTCAATATCAAAGCACAAAATCCGATAATTACATATAAAATCCCTTTAAAAATAGCTCGTATGAATCCCCAACAACCTTGATTTTTAGGTTTTTCAAATGAAAAAGATGTGTTTCTATTTTTGAAATTTTGATGAGAATTTGAATTAGAAGTATCTTCATCTATATTTTCTGTTTTTTCATTATAAAAATTGTTTTCATCAGATGAATTTTGTGTTTTTTCATTAGGGAAATCATCTGCACAAGATGTACTTTCTGTTTTTCCATCAGGGAAATTACTTGCACAAGATGTACTTTCTGTTTTTCCATCAGGGAAATTACTTGCACAAGATGTACTTTCTGTTTTTTCATCAGGGAAATTAGTTGCACAAGATGTACTTTTAGTTTTCCCTAATGGATTTTTGTCTTTCCCTGATGAATTTTCTTGCTTTTCATCTAAAAATATCGGTTTTTCAGGAATTGCTATCCATAAAATAACATATCCGACTAAAAGTAATGAAGATATTTTCAATAATGGAATAAAACCTAATAAAGCAATGATGAAAAGAATCCGAATCCAAGTGGTTTGCACGGAAAAATACTCGGATAGCCCGCTCAGAACTCCCCCTAACATTCGATTCTGAACATTTCGATAAAGTTCCTTCTTGTTTGTTTCTTCGGGATTCTTAGATGCAGAAAGCGTATCAATCGTTACGGATTTTCCCTGCATCTCAATCTTTTCAGAAACCTTTTCAGCAGGAGGAACAAGCACCCAAAAGACAATGTACATCACAATCCAAAACCCACTCACACCAACAAAAGTAGAATTAAAATGATATGGAAAGTTAAAAATAAAAGATGAAGAAGGCATCAAAAAGAGCAATACTAAATAAATAATCCGCAAACCAGCCACATCAAAATTCAAGTAATGGGAAAGTCCGGCAAGTACTCCTCCAAGTTTTTTTCGGTCAATATCACGATAAAGTTTTCGATTTTTAAAATGCGTACTGATGTTTTCAAATGAATTTTCCTTTTTCTTTGAAGGTTCAGATGACGGTACAGCTTCCTCATCAACGTATTGTTCAGGAGTTCCTAAAACTTCAATCAAATAATGAACATCTTGACTTGCAATGACTTCTCTACCTTTCATTTGATTTTTGAGAAGTTCTGCCATACGTTGTTCAACATCATAGATAATCTCTTCCGTATCAGGATTATTTCCGAGAGATTTACGAACATCGTTCAAATATTTTGAAAGTTCTTGATAGGCTTTATCTTCAATGATGAAAGAAAATCCGCCTAAACTGATATTGTGTGTTTTGTCCATAACTAAATAATTTTATTAACCATTGTTTGTAATTCTTGCCACGATTTAACAATTTCTTGTAAAAAAGTTTTTCCGCTATCGGTTAGTACATAATATTTTCGGGGCGGTCCCGAATTGGATTCTTTCCAATTATAGTCGAGTAACTTTTCGTTTTTCAAGCGCGTGAGCAACGGATAAAGCGTTCCCTCAACCACAATCATATCAGCCGATTTCAGTTCTTCGATGATGTCTGAAACGTATGCCTCTTGATTTTTGTCAATTATGGAAAGAATACACATCTCCAAGATGCCTTTTCGCATCTGTGTTTTTGTTTTTTCTGTGTTGATTGCCTCCATAGTATATCAGGTATTTTGTTGTGGCAAATATATAACATAAAATACTACTATGCAATACAAAGTACTGAATTTAACATTTTAATTTATTTTATTTTTTTACAATATCTTTGTAATCAATGTTTTAATTATATTTCTAAAAACAAAAAAATGACAAAAGCATAAGAAAATAGCTTTATCTGT
>JBGYFE010000096.1:0-4680 GCA_041819925.1 Capnocytophaga sp. | reverse complement strand
TTCGGAAAACTTGCTGTTTTTCAAAAAAATTAGAAAACCATATAAAAGCCTTTGAAATTGTGTTTTTCTACATCAACTTTGGGTGGATTTGAGTATCATACTTTGGAAAACACTACCAAAAATCATTTTTGAGCAGCATCAGCTCTTTCAGCTCTCTTGTATCCTACGTAACAAGCGACTATAAAGATTAAAGGGAGTATTCCCTCTGCTTTGTAGCATAGTTTCCGTACACCTTCCAATGACTGAGAAATACAAAGTTACTCACTATGAAAAACCTCTTCCTTTTGAGCTAATGCCTCTCCCAACTCTTCTCCTTTTTCAAAGGCTAAAATACACAAAATTAACATTGTAACTGCTAAAACTAAAATGTAAGTTTGTTTTTTATTTTTCATAAACACCTATTACTATTATTGTTATTATTCTACCAACAATGCCACAAGAAACTTGAATTCTTGTGGCAAATAATCAATAAATACTATTCAGCCCTACCTAACTCTTCTCCTTTATCGAAAGCCCAAGCCATTGCCGCTCCTAATGTAGCTATAGCTACTTTTCATATACCTCCACCTCCATTGATTTGGCGTAAATCATTTTCCTCTAACACTTGAATTTTATAAGGACAAAATTACGATTTTTTTTCATATCTCTGACAATATTTTAAGAAAAATGGATAAAAAATTACGCAAGTTTTTTTTCACAACTTTGATTATCGAAAGATTTCGCCATTTGACTGTTTTACTTGCAAAACAATACTTTACAAAAAAAAACCTTAATACTTTGAAGCATTAAGGTTTTTGTAATAATCAGAAACGATTTTATTCCGGAAAACTTACAGTTATTTCTCTTTGAGAACAAGTAAGTTCAATATTTTTACTACCTTCGGTTGCGTAAATTAAATATCCACTATTTTGTTTCCAACGAACTGTGTATGTGGTTATATCTCCCGTAAGTGTATGACTACTTTTGCCGTTAACAACCCATTGTCTACTTCCTATGGTTACGGTATACGGGTTGCTTGATGTATTTCTCAATATGATACTTCCTGTTTCGGGAGTAAAAGTATCTAAAAATACCCATTTACTATCATTTTGAACCGAAAAACTTCCTGTTTTAACAGCTCCACAAGGAGTTGTTGCTCTGTAAGAATAGGTCGCATTAGGAGCAAGGTCAAAATAAGCATAACCATCTTCTGTTTTCTGAGTAATGTTGTTTATGACAATTGAAACATTGTCCAAAAGTATGTTTCGTGTGTCAGTTACATTAAACGTAACTCGAATGGGAGCTGTAAGGTCAATCGTTCTGTTTTGAGCTGTTCTATCAACTGTAAGTCCAAATCCTCTGTATTTAGGTGTGAGACCTCCTGTGGCAGCTACGAATAAATACTTTTTATCTTTCTCCAAATTATCAAATGTGGCTACACCTTGCGCATCGGTAGTAGCGCTTGTTGAAAATATAGAAAGTCTTGTTGCTGTGCCTATATATTCATTCAAACTTCCTCCTTCAATAATTCTTGCTATTTCATCTTCAGATTTATCTTTCATTGTTCCAAAATAACTTTCAAGTATTGCATATACTTGTTGGTCAGCAATTTTATTACCACTTTTGATAATTGTTACTTTAACAGGTTGCTCGGTTGTGATGTTAATTGTAGCTTCTTTAAGTGAATTTTTATCTACATCTACATCAACCGATTGGTAGCTACTTTTGCCAAATACAACAAATTTATATTTTCCTGAAATTGGTAAATTATTAAAAGTAACAACTCCATTACTGTCTGTGGTAAGTTTGGTTTCAAAATTATCTTTTACTGATTCTTTATATCCCATTGACATTGCTAAAATAGCATTAAAACTATTCACTTCTGCCGAACCTAACGCATACACTTCTTCATTGGCAGCAGCTTTTCCGTCTCTATAAACCGTAATTTTCGCACCTACTTCTTTTTTTACAGCCGAGATAGCTATGGCGTTATCTCCTTCTGTGATAGTCCTCTCCACTTCCGAAGAAATGACTTCTTTGGTAGTTTTAACACACACTGCAAAATACAACTTTTTGCCGATGTAATTTTTCACATCAAAAGAAGCCTTTCCGTCTGCTGTAAGGTCTTTTTCTTGTGGGTTCACGAGGTTGGTAACACCATTAACGGGTGTGAATGAAGTTTCAGAAAGTACCACTTGCACTTCATTTAGCGCAATTCCCGTAGCAGTTACCGTAACCACAGCGGTTGCTTTCTTTTCAGCTGCTGGCGTTGTTGGCGTCGTTGGTGTTGGAGTGGGTTCAGGGGTAGGTCCTGAATTGTCTTTTGAACAACTAAATATTCCTATTGTTAAAAGAACTATTGTCAATAATGAATAAATTTTTTGCATTGTAATTAAATTCTAAAAATTAATAAATTAGTTATAATTGAATATCAACCGTTTGATTTTCTCCTTCTTTTACGGTCACTGCAACCACTTTTTGCAATGTTTCAGAAGTAACTTTTTCTCCCAATACATTGGTACGTGTTATGGTGTAATAAACCACAAAACGATATACTTCTTGTGCATCCGTAATATCAACATCATCAAGTACAAAAACAGCCTTTCCATTAGCATCTGTGGCTGCTTGTTTTACACCTACATTTGAGGTCTTTGAGCCATTCTCCCACCAAAATTGGTTGTAACCATAAACCACCCAGCCTGAAAGGGGTGAACCATCGACATCTTTCAAGTTCACCGTAATTTCCGCCTTTTTGGTGGAAATGTCAAGGTCGTCTTTGTCGCACGACACAAAACTAATGGCTAAAAATAAAGCCATTACTCCTAAAACTGCTTCTTTAAACATTTTTTTCATTCGATTTAAAAAATTTAATTATCCCCTACTCTATCGGCTTTTCGGGTTCCGCCTTTTTCCAACTCGCTCTTTTTTAAGAAGGAGTTGATTAAGATTTTTAATCAAAAACTTTGACAAAGTTGTTATATTTTTGTTGCTTCTGCAGAACTCACGGAATTTTGCAGACATATCGTATTTATTCTCCTGTGCTTATTGATTTGTTTTAGTTACATCTTCGTAATTTGATTCAAAAATTTTCCCTTTGCTATCTTCTACAATAACTTTGGTAGATGTCAATCCTTTTATTTGCCCAGAAATCCATTTTCCTTTTCCATCTTTTTTAAAGAAAATAGCATCTCCTACTTGAAATTGTGTTTTATGTGTAATACTGACATTATTAATATGTTCACCCCACACATCTCCCTGTACTTTCACTTTTTTACCGTTATCCCTCACAAAAACTTTGACGTTCTTGACAAACTCGCCACGATAATCTTTACAAAGTTTGTCAATAGCCTGTACCATTGCATCTTGCCCGTTGGTTTTCACAACAGCTTCTACATCTCTTTTTATGAGTTCATACTTATGAGTTTGAACATCTACATTGCGGGTAGAAATCATATTCATATCCCCCAAACGAACCCAGCTTCCACAACTTGTTAGTAACAAGCCTGCAATACTCAAAATTAGTATCTTTTTCATTGTTAAAAATATTTTGAAAATTATCCCCTACTCTATCGGCTTTTCGGGTTCCGCCTTTTTTCTTTTCTGATGATTGTCAATTTATGATTAAGGTTCAAAACCCCTAAATTGCGGTTCTTAAAGGGGTATATACCTATTTTGAACTCCTATTTTATGGTTACAAACCCTTATTTTGCGGTTCCGAACCCCTATTTTGTGGTTCTGAACCTCTATTTTGTGGCTCTGAACCCCTTTTTTGCACTCCGTCAACCTCTTTTGAGGGATTTTAAACCCCTTGAAAGGGGTTCAAAAAAGGTCGTTTACCAGTTCAAAACCGCTTGCAACCGCTTTGTTACTACTAAAAACCTATGCAGAAGGTGTTGTTTCCGCTCCTGAACTTGGCGCTTCTCCTTTTGAACCTCGTTTACCCGTTTTAAAAAACTGACTCAACCCTTCAAATATGGATTTTATCCCTGGTATGTTCTCCTTACTAAGGAATTTTATATTTCTGTAAAAGGTCAACGAATTGAAATAGTTGTCGTGGTCAAGCAATACTTTGGTATCCGAAAGTTGTTCGGTAAGGCTTTTAAGACGTTGCAAACGGAGTTCAACCTGCGAACGAGCTTTAAAATCGCGGTCAAACTCTTCTTTGTCTAAAAAACTCGGTACATACTGCGAGTATTGTTCCATAAACTCTTTGGTTTTATTTACAAAAAGTTTGTTTTGCTCGGCAATGCTTCCATACTGCCGACGTTCTTCGGCTGAAAGTTTAACGGTCTTACCTTTTAATACCGTTTCAATTGTTTGAAGAGCCGTATCTATTTGCGTAAGCTCCTCATCGGTAAATGTTACCTGAATTAAATTCTCTAATGCCATAGTTTATATATTTTTTGGTTATTACTTTTTTTAGGGTTTTAGGTGGGTTAGGGGTTTTAGGGGAATAGAATGGATAAATTTTTAGTTTTTTTTAGAATTATTCTTTTACTCTATTCTCCCTATCCTTTCTATTCTCCCTATCCTTTCTATTCTTCCTATCCTTTCTATCCTCCCTATTCCTTCTATATCCTCTCTCTATTCCCTACCTCTGCGAGATAAAAAAATCCGCTTGGTGGAGAAATTTCTCCACCAAGCGGATTTTTTTATCTCGCAGAGGTAGGGAATAGAGAGAGGATATAGAAGGAATAGGGA